>JBBQXQ010000004.1:0-66790 GCA_038209515.1 Gemmatimonadales bacterium | reverse complement strand
AAGATCATGCTCGCGCTGATCGAGGCGGGGGTTCCGGTCGAGGTGCAGCACCACGAGGTGGCGACGGCGGGTCAGGCTGAGATCGACATCCGCTTCGGGTCGCTGGTGCAGACCGCCGACCGGCTCCTGACCTACAAGTACATCGTCAAAAACGTGTGCCATAATCTGGGGCTCACGGCCACGTTCATGCCCAAGCCACTGTTCGGCGACAATGGCTCGGGGATGCATGTGCACCAGTCACTCTGGAAGGGAGAGAACCCGCTCTTCTTCGACGAGAATGGCTACGCGCTCATCTCGGAGACCGCCCGGCATTACATCGGTGGTCTGATCGCCCACGCGCCGGCGCTGCTTGGCCTGTGCGCGCCCACTACGAACAGCTACCGACGGTTAGTGCCCGGGTTTGAGGCCCCGGTCAACCTGATGTACTCGGCACGGAACCGGTCGGCCATCTGCCGGATTCCGATGTACTCCAGCAACCCCAAGGCCAAGCGGGTCGAGTTCAGAGCCCCGGATCCGACCGCCAACCCGTATCTGGCGTTCGCGGCGATGCTCATGGCGGGCCTCGACGGGATCAAGCGCAAGTTGGAACCGCCCGAGCCGATCGACGAGGACCTCTACGAGATCCACGACGAGCGGAAGAAGCTGATCAAGCAAGTGCCCGGAAGCCTGAGCGAGGCGATCGACGCGCTGGAGAAGGACCAGGCCTTCCTGCTCGAGGGCGACGTTTTCACGCCCGATGTGCTGGAGACCTGGATCACGATGAAGCGTACCAAGGACATCGCGCCGGTGAATCTCCGGCCGCACCCGTACGAGTTCTTTCTGTACTACGACGCTTAGACCCTAGACCCTAGACCTCCACCAGGGAGCAACACCGTGACGATCCTACCCTTGCTGCTCGCCGTGCAGGACGCCGGACCTCCGCCGGCCATCGTCCCGGCCGATACGGCCTGGATGCTGACCTCGACCGCGCTGGTCCTGCTCATGACCCCCGCGCTCGCCTTCTTCTACGGTGGCCTGGTGCGGAACAAGAACTCGCTCAACACCATGATGATGAGCTTCGTGGCGCTGGGCGTCGTGGGGGTCACCTGGGCCATCGCGGCGTATAGTCTGGCCTTCAGCGACGGTGGCCCGCTGCTCGGCAGCCTGACCAACTTCGGCCTGAATGGAGTAGGCACGGAGGCCAAGGGCACCATTCCGCACGTGCTCTTCATGGCTTACCAGGCCACGTTTGCCATCATCACCGCCGCGCTCATCTCGGGCGCCGTGGTCGAGCGGATGCGATTCGGACCGTACGTCGCCTTCATCACTCTTTGGACCCTCTTCGTCTATGCCCCGGTGGCGCACTGGGTCTGGGGCGGCGGGTGGCTCATGACCCGCGGCGCGCTGGACTTCGCCGGGGGAACGGTGGTGCACATCAACGCCGGTGTGTCCGCGCTGGTCGCGGCCCTGGTGCTCGGCTCCCGGAAGGACTACGGGCGCACGGCAGTCCTGCCGCATAACGTGCCCTTCGTTCTGCTGGGCGCTGGGCTGCTCTGGTTCGGTTGGTTCGGCTTCAACGGCGGCAGCGCGCTCGCGGCCAACGAGCTCGCCGGCCTCGCCTTCACCAACACCTTCCTGGCCCCGGCGGCAACGCTGGTGGTGTGGACCCTGCTGGACTACTTCCGGACCGGTAAGGCTACTGCCGTCGGCGCGGCCACCGGCATCGTGGTCGGGCTGGTAGCCATCACCCCAGCGGCGGGATTCGTAAGCCCGGTGAGCGCCCTCATCCTCGGCGCTGTGGCGGCATTCCCGAGCTACACCGTCATCGCGATCCGCTCCCGCACCCGGATCGACGACTCGCTCGACGTCTTCGCCGGCCACGGGATAGGCGGACTCACCGGCGCCCTGCTCACCGGCGTGCTGGCGCAGAAGCTGTGGAACCCGGCAGGGAACGACGGCCTGTTGTTTGGAAACCCCCACCAGCTGGCCGTCCAGGCGCTCGCCTGTCTCAGTGCCGCGGTCTACGCCGGCATCATGACGTTCGTGATCCTGAAGGCGCTCGCCCTGGTGATGTCACTCCGCGCGGTGCCCCGCGTCGAGGGTGTCGGCATGGACGTGAGCCAGCATGGCGAGGAAGCCTACGCCAGCGGCGAAGGCTCGATCCTGGTGCCCCCCGAGGCAGCGCTCGTTCCCGAGCCGCTGCCCGCGTTTACTCCACAAGTCGCATCGCGTTGACGGGAGCGCTTACCATGAAGCTCATCGTAGCAATCATCCGCCCGGACCGTCTCAACGAGGTGCTGGAGGCGCTGTACCGCACCGAAGTTCGCGGCCTCACTGTCTCCCGGGTGCTCGGGCACGGTGGCGAGACCGAGCACGTCGAGACCTACCGCGGCACCACCGTCAAGGTCGAACTGCAGGAGAAGGTCCGCCTCGAGATCGGCGTTTCCGAGCCGTTCGTACAGGTAACCATCAATGCGATTCTCGGCGGCGCTCGCACCGGCGAAGTCGGCGACGGCAAGGTGTTCGTCCTCGACGTGGCCCAGGTTTACCGGATCCGGACCGGCGAGCGGAACGAATCCGCCGTAACCCCAGCGGTGGCCATGCCGGCGTAGCGGGCGGACAGGCGGACAGTACTGAAGGAACGGGATGAGGAGTACTCGCCCGTCCGCCTGTCCGCCTGTCCGCCCGCCCCGTACATTCCACGGATGCCCAACAAACTCAAAAGCAGCGCAATCACCGAGGGCGTCCAACGCGCGCCCAATCGAGCGATGCTCCGCGCCGTCGGCTTCGGGGATGGGGACTTCGGGAAGCCCATCGTCGGCATCGCCAACGCCCACAGCACCATCACCCCCTGCAATGCTGGACTCGACGAGCTGGCCCGTCGCGCGGAAGCGGCGGTGCGGGCTGCGGGAGCCATGCCGCAGATGTTTGGGACGATCACAGTCAGTGACGGGATCTCAATGGGCACCGAGGGAATGAAATATTCGCTCGTCTCCCGCGAGGTCATCGCCGATTCGATCGAGACGGCCTGCGGAGCCCAGAGTATGGACGGGGTACTTGCGGTCGGCGGGTGCGACAAGAACATGCCCGGCGCCATGATCGCCATCGCGCGGATGGATATACCGGCGATTTTCGTCTATGGGGGGACCATCAAGCCAGGGCACTATGCCGGCCGAGACCTCACCGTGGTAAGCGCGTTCGAGGCGGTAGGACAACACAGCGCCGGCACGATTGACGACCGCGAGCTGCTCGAGGTCGAGCGCCGGGCATGCCCGGGCAAGGGATCGTGTGGCGGGATGTTCACCGCCAACACCATGTCCTCGGTGTTCGAGGCCATGGGAATGAGCCTTCCCTTCTCGTCCACCATGGCGGCGGAGGATGGGGAGAAGGCGGAGAGTGCTGCGAATTCGGGCAATGTACTGGTCGACGCGATTCGGCGGCGGCTCCGGCCCCGGCAGATTCTCACTCGTCCAGCGTTCGAGAATGGGATCGCGGTTGTAATGGCGATCGGCGGGTCAACCAACGCCGTGCTGCATCTGCTGGCGATCGCCCGTGCGGCCGGCGTCCCGCTCTCGCTCGACGACTTCGAGACCATTCGCGCCCGGGTGCCGGTGCTGTGCGATTTGAAGCCATCGGGCCGCTTTGTGGCGACCGATCTCCACCGCGCCGGCGGAATACCGCAAGTCATGAAGATCCTGTTGACCCACGGTGTTCTCCACGGAGATGCGCTGACGATTACGGGCGAAACGATCGCCGAATCGCTGGCCAACGTGCCTCCGGAACCGCGCGCCGATCAGGAAGTCATCCGCCCGTGGGGCCGTCCGCTCTATCCCCAGGGCCATCTCGCAATCATGCGGGGAAACCTCGCGACCGAAGGCGCAGTCGCGAAGATCACGGGGATAAAAAAGTCGCGCATCAGCGGGCCCGCCAGAGTCTTTGACTCGGAGGAGAGCTGCCTCGAGGCGATTCTGGCAGGGAACATTCGAGCCGGCGATGTGCTGGTGATTCGCTATGAGGGCCCCCGCGGCGGGCCGGGAATGCGGGAGATGCTCGCGCCCACCTCGGCCATCATCGGAGCCGGACTCGGCGACTCGGTCGGTCTCATCACCGACGGCAGGTTCTCGGGTGGGACCTACGGCATGGTGGTGGGGCACGTGGCCCCGGAGGCGGCGGTCGGAGGAACCATCGCGCTGGTCGCGGAGGGCGATCGAGTGACCATCGATGCCGAACGCCGGCTGCTCGAGCTCGAGGTCTCCGAGCCGGAGCTGGCGAGACGACGCAAGGCGTGGACCCCGCCGAAGCCGCGGTACACGGCCGGCGTGCTGTACAAGTATGCCAAGCAGGTCTCGAGCGCGAGCATTGGCGCGGTGACCGATCTCTAGGCCGCCTGCAGCGCTCGGGCCGCAGCGCTCCCGTGAGGTGGTCGGCTACCGGGTGCTCGCCATCATCTGCCTGGTCCTCTTCTTCGGGTTGACGGCCGCCGTCCTTGCCGGCGTGGCGGACACCTGGGACCGGACGCTCATGCTGGCCCTGGCCGCCAAACGTGAGCCCTGGCTCACATGGTGGATGAAGCTGCTGAGCGTCGCGGGCTCCGGATTGATCGAGATACCGCTCGCGCTGCTGCTCATCCTGGGGCTTGTCCTCAGGAAGCGGAAAGTCGAGGCGTGGTGGTACGCGGCTGCTGCGCTCAGCGGCTGGGCGCTCTCTGGGCTGGCAAAGCTGGCGGTGCATCGTCCTCGTCCCCACGTCATTCCCCGCCTCATGCACGGAGCGGGCTGGTTCTCCTACCCATCCGGCCACAGCATGCTGGCGCCCATCATCTTTGGACTCGGCATCATCGCGTGGGCGGCGCCGTGGCCATCACCGGCGCTTCGGCGAGCCGCCCTGGTGCTGGCTGCTCTTTTTGCCCTCGGTATAGGATTCTCGCGAGTGTACCTCGGAGTGCACTACCCCAGCGATGTGGTAGGCGGACTGCTGCTGGGTACTGCCTGGAGTGCGCTGGCGCTGCTCTGGTGGGAAAGGGTTCGAGAAGTCACTCGTTGAGCTATCTCCGCACCCATCTCGCGGGTCGTCAGCGTGGGCTCTCCCGGTAGAGCGATGTCCGGGGTGCGTCCCCCAGCGCCGATGACGTCCGCAATCGCCTGCTCGACCAGCGCCGCCGCCTCACGCAGCTCCAGCGAGTGACGCAGCAGCATTGCCGCGGACGCGATTGCCCCGATGGGATTGGCGACGCCGCGCCCTGCAATATCCGGCGCCGAGCCATGCACCGGCTCGAATAGACCGGGACCATCGCCGATGGAGGCCGACGGCAGCAGCCCGAGTGAGCCGGTCAGGACCGCCGCTTCGTCGCTAAGGATATCGCCGAAGAGATTTTCGGTGAGCAGCACGTCGAAGGAGGCCGGATTGGCGATCAACCTCATCGCCGCGAAGTCCACGTACAGGTGCTCCAGCCGCACGTCCGGGTAGTCGCCGCCGACCCGGCTCACTGTGTCGCGCCAGAGCTGAGACACCTCGAGCACGTTCGCCTTGTCCACCGACGTTACCAGGCATCGCCGCTCTCGGGCGGCCTGAAAGGCCACTCGGGCAACCCGCTCGATCTCCGCCACGCTGTACCGGAGTGTGTTCACCGCACTCTGCTCGTCTCGCCCCCGAGGCTCACCATAGTATAGCCCTCCGGTGAGCTCCCGCACGATCAGCAGATCGACTTTGTCCAGCCGCTCGGGCCTGAGAGGAGAAGCGTGTCGGAGGGCGGGGTGTACCGAGACGGGCCGGAGATTCGCATACGCCCCGAGCAGCTTCCGGAGCGCAAGAAGCCCAGCCTCGGGGCGCCGGTTCCCAGTCGCATCGGCCAGTGCCGGATCCCCGACCGCTCCCAGGAGCACGGCATCCGCCTCGAGGACGGCGTCCCGGGTTCGGGCCGGCAGGGCCTCGCCGAGCTGCCGGACAGCTACGGCACCGATCGGGTACTCCTGAGTCGCCATGCGAAAGCCGCAGAGGTCGGCCACGGCGGCGAGAACCCGAACGGCCTCGGCGGTCACCTCCAGGCCGATACCATCTCCCGGAAGCACCGCGACCCTGAACTGTTTCACGGTGCGCCCGCTGCCAGCGTGCGCCGACGCTCGAACGCGGTGATCCTGGATTCGTCCAGTAGCGTCCGACCGATCTCATCCAGCCCACGCATCAGCATCTCGCGCCGATAGGAGTCGATCTCGAATGGGACATTCAGTTCGGGATCATCTCGCACCGATTGCGCCTCCAGGTCGATCGTGAGCTCGAGTCCCTGCGATCCGGCACAGCGCTCGAATAGATCGTCCACTACGGCTCCTGGCAGAGCCACCGGCAACAATCCGTTCTGACAGCAGTTGGCGTAGAAGATGTCGGCGAATGACGGCGCGATGATTGCCCGGAAACCGAAATCGGCGAGCGCCCACGGCGCATGCTCGCGCGAGGAGCCGCACCCGAAGTTGGCTCCCGCGAGCAGCACCGTCGCTCCGCGTGACTCGCTCCGGTTGAGCTCGAAGTCCGGGTTCTCGCGGCCATCGGGACGGTAGCGCCAGTCATAGAACAGAAACGGTCCGAAGCCAGAGCGCTCGATGCGCTTGAGGAGCTGCTTCGGAATGATCTGATCGGTGTCGACGTTGACTCGTCGCAGGGCGGCGACGCGTCCCCGGTGGGAAATGAATGGCTGCATACGTCCCCTGAACTTTATGCGCGCAGAAGCGGGAGCAGTTCTACAAAGCTTCTCACGTCGAATCCACAACAGACGTCAATACTTGCACTTACGCTACAATGCTCAAGCTCCATAATACACTGCATACGGGCGTTCAGCGGATGCATGGGACTCCCGCCCGCTCTGCATAAGCGCGCGCACATCGGTGAGGCATCCGGCAATCGCCGCGGCCGCCGCCATGGCCGGACTCACCAGGTGCGTGCGGCCTCCTCTTCCCTGCCGACCCTCGAAGTTGCGATTCGAGGTCGATGCGCAGCGCTCGTCCGCGCCGAGCACATCCTCGTTCATGCCGAGGCACATGGAGCAGCCGGGATTCCGCCATTCGAAACCGGCATCAATGAAGATGCGGTCTAATCCTTCGTGCTCCGCAGCGGCCTTCACCTGCTGCGACCCAGGCACGACCATCGCACGCACTCCACGCGCTACTCGGCGGCCCTGTGCTACTCTGGCAGCTTCACGCAGATCCTCGAGCCGTGCGTTGGTGCAGGAGCCGAGGAATACCCGATCGACCGGCAAGCCCTCGAGCGGCACACCGGGGCGAAGGCCCATATAGTCGAGTGCGCGCCGATACGATTCACGCTCCGCCACTGAGGTTGCGAGAGATGGATCGGGCACGCGCTCCGAGATATTCGCGGTCATGGCGGGGTTGGTGCCCCAGGTGACCTGGGGCTCGATCGCGCTCGCGTCCAGCACGATCTGCCGGTCATACCGGGCGCCGGGATCGCTCCGCAACGCGCTCCAGCCGGCGACAGCCCGGTTCCAGTCGTCACCCTTGGGTGCGCGAGTCCTGCCGGCCAGATACGCGACGGTGGTGTCGTCCGGCGCCACCATCCCGGCCCGTGCTCCTGCCTCGATGGACATGTTGCAGACCGTCATGCGGCCTTCCATCGACAGCGCCCTGATTGCCTCCCCGGTGTACTCGATCACGTGCCCGGCGCCGCCCGCGGTGCCGATCCGGCGGATCAGGGCGAGGATCAGGTCCTTAGCCGAGATTCCGGGCTGAGCCCGGCCGGTGAACTGGACCTCCATGGTCTTGGGAAGACTCTGCATCACACACTGAGTGGCCAACACGTGCTCCACCTCGCTGGTGCCGATGCCAAAGGCGAGGGCGCCGAACGCGCCATGGGTCGAGGTATGGGAGTCGCCACAGACAATGGTCATCCCGGGCTGGGTGAGACCCAGTTCCGGCCCAATGACGTGAACGATGCCCTGCTCCGGTGAGTCGAGGTCCAGCAGCTCGATTCCGAATTCACCCGCGTTGCGGCGAAGTGCATCGAGCTGCCGAGCCGAGATCTCGTCGGCTATGGGGAGGCTTCGGTCACCGGTGGACACGTTGTGATCGACTGTGGCGACGGTGCGCTCCGGCCGCCGCACTCGGCGCCCGGCCAGCCGGAGTCCCTCGAACGCCTGGGGCGACGTGACCTCATGCACCAGATGTAAATCCACGTAGAGCAGCGCAGGTCCCCCTGGTACCTGGCTGACGACGTGGGCGTCCCAGACCTTCTCGAATAGGGTGCGCGGCATCAGCGAGGCAGCGGGTGCGCGGGACGGTGAGGCCGTTTCGACTTCACCGCCTTCTCCGGCTTCTCCGCCTTCTCCGTCCTCTCCGTCTTACCACCCCGCTTCCCTTCCTCGGACCACGGCATCATGGCCCGGAGCTCGGCCCCGACCCGCTCGATCTCGTGGTCGTGGTCGGCCTTCCGAAGCCGGTCGAAGTTGGCCCGCCCGGCTCGGTTCTCTGCCAGCCACTCCTGGGCGAAGGAGCCGTCCTGGATGGCATCGAGAATCCGGCGCATCTCCGCCCGCGTTTCCTCTGTAATCACCCGGGGGCCGCGGGTGTAATCGCCGTACTCCGCCGTATCGCTGATCGAGTAGCGCATGAACTGGAGGCCACCCCGGTACATGAGGTCCACGATGAGCTTGAGCTCGTGGAGACATTCGAAGTAGGCCATCTCCGGCCGGTAGCCCGCAGCGGTGAGGGTCTCGAAACCGGCCTTGACCAGTGCGGTGACGCCGCCGCAGAGCACCGCTTGCTCGCCGAACAGGTCGGTCTCTGTTTCCTCCCGAAAGGAGGTCTCGATGACCCCGGCCCGGGTGCAACCGATCCCGGCGGCGTATGCCAGTGCGTTGGCCAAAGCTTCCCCGCTTGCGTCCTGATGCACGGCGACCAGACCAGGCACCCCCCGGCCGGCTTCGAACTCACTCCGCACCAGATGACCGGGAGACTTGGGCGCGACCATCGAGACATCGACCCCATCGGGTGGCACGATCTCGCCATAGTGCACATTGAACCCGTGAGCGAACATCAGCGTCTTGCCCGGTCGAAGGCCCTGCACGACGCCGCCTTCATAGATGGCGCGGGCGTCCTGGTCCGGCACCAGCATCATGATCACGTCGGCGGCCTCCGCTGCTTCGGCCACCGTCTGGACGTCGAGACCCGCGGCACGGGCACGTTCCCATGATCCTCCGCCGCGCCGCAGTCCCACGATGACGTCTGCTCCGCTTGCCCGGAGGTTCAAGGCGTGGGCGTGTCCCTGGCTGCCATACCCGATGATGGCAAAGGTGCGGCCGTCCAGGCGGCTCTGGTCGGCGTCGGCATCGTAGTACACCCGCACTGGCGTGGTCATGGTAACGTCCCGGATTGAATGTCATTGCCTGAGCCCAGCGCGATCGTGCCGCTGCGGGCCACCTCGACCACGCCGAAGCGCTCGAGGGCCCGGATGCACGAGAGCACGAAGGCCTCGGAGCCGCTGAGCTCCACGATCATCGCGTCGGCGGAGTCGTCCACCACCGAAGCATTGTACAGCTGGACCACGTCGAGCAGCTCACCATATCGCTCGTGCGGCGCACGAACCTTGACCAGGGCGAGCTCACGGACCACTCCTTCCCCGGCCGGAAATGCCACCGCCGCACGGACGCCAACCACCTTCTGCAGATGCTGCACGGCCCGGTCGGCCGTCGCTGTGTCCGAGTGAATCATTATCGTGAGCCTCGAGAGTCCCGGCGTGGCAGTTGGCCCTACGGCCAGACTGTGCACCGGGAGGTTGCGCCGCCGGATGAGCCCGACCGCGCGGTTCAGCGTGATCCAACGATCCTCCAGCAGCACCGACACGGCGCGCGCCACCGTCATGCGGGCACCAGTGGCGGCACAGGTTCGCCCTCGATCGGCTCCGAGAGAGAGCCACCCGGCGGAATCATGGGGTAGACGTTCGCCTCCTGCTCGATGACGAACTCCACCAGGGCCGGACCGGGTTGGGCCGTCGCCTCGCGGACCACGGATTGGGCCTGATCCGCCGACTCCACCCGCCAGCCGGCAATGCCATAGGCCTCAGCCAGCCGCACATAGTCGGGACTCCAGATCGGGGTCGCCGAGTAGCGCTTACCATGGAAGAACTGCTGCCACTGCCGCACCATGCCAAGGTATCCGTTGTTGAAGATCGCCATCTTCACCGGGATCCCTTCCTGCACCATCGTCGCCATCTCCTGCATGTTCATCTGAAAACCGCCGTCGCCCGAGATCGCCCACACCGGTTCATCCGGCCGTGCCAGGGCCACGCCCATCGCGGCCGGTACGGCGAACCCCATCGTGCCGAGACCGCCGGAGGTGATGTGGCTGTTGGGACGCTGATAACGAAAGAGCTTGGCGACCCACATCTGATGCTGGCCCACATCCGAGACGATGGAGCAGCGGCCCGAGGTAGCCCCGTCGATGGCATCGAGGATAGTCTCTGGAGTCAGTCCTCCCCGAAAGGCCTCCTGCCGAGGCCGGACGAACCCGGCGATTTCCTCCCGCCACGCGTCGCAATGTCGCGGCGCTACCATATCCAGCAGCGAGCATAACACCGCCCGCACGTCGCCCACGATCCCGATTGCGACTGGCACATTCTTGCCGATTTCGGACGGATCGAGGTCCACGTGAATGACCTTGGCCCCGCGCGCGAAGCCCGCGAGGTTGCCAGTCACCCGGTCGTCGAATCGGAGGCCGAGTCCGATGATGAGATCGGCCTGCTGGATGGCGCGATTGACGTGGACCTCGCCGTGCATCCCCGGCATACCCAGGTGGAGTGGATGCGACTCCGGGAATCCGCTGATCCCAAGCAGCGTGGTGATCACCGGAATCCCGGTGCGCTCGGCCAGAGCACGAAGCTCGGCGTAGGCATTCGAGAGCAGGACACCGTGACCCGCCATAATGAGGGGACGCTGGGCCTCGGCGATCAGACGAGTGGCGTCTTCGAGGCCCGGCGGGCGGACGGGCGGTCGGTCGGTCGATTCCAAGTGACCGCCTGACCGCCTGACCGCCTGACCGCCTTTCCACTCCGCCTTCTGATTCTGCACGTCCTTCGGAATATCGATCAGCACCGGGCCCGGCCGGCCTTCCTGTGCGACGTAGAAGGCCTCTGCCACGGCGTCCTCCAGCTCCTCGACGTCCTCCACCAGCCGGTTGTGCTTGGTGATCGGCTGGGTAATCCCGATGATGTCGGTCTCCTGGAACGCGTCCCGGCCCATCATGGCCCGAGCGACTTGTCCGGTAATCGCAACCACGGGCGCGTTGTCCATATGGGCGGTGGCAAGGCCAGTGACCAGGTTCGTCGCCCCGGGACCCGAGGTCGCGACACACACACCGGCGCGTCCGCTCGCCCTGGCGTACCCGTCGGCTGCGTGGGCGGCGGCCTGCTCGTGCCGCACCAGCACGTGGCGCAGGCCGGGATACTCGGGCAAGGCGTGATAGAACGGCATGATCGCGCCGCCGGGATACCCGAACAGGACGTCGACTCCCTGCTCCAGCAGCGCGCGGCAGAGGATTTGAGAGCCGGTCAGGGTTTCAGTCATTGTTTACACACCCCACAGGTACACCGAATTCAACGAACTGGCCTCCAGCTTCTCCGCATGCCGGGCCTTGTTGAGGGCGTGCACCAGCGCTCGGGCACTCGCCTCCACGATATCAGTAGAAGCGCTGTGCCCGGAGAGCGACTTCCCATCGATCTTGGCCTGGAGAAAGACCTGCCCGACACTGTCCCGTCCCGGCGTGACCGATCGGAGGGTGAGACTCAAGACCTCGACGTGACGGCCAAGGATCTCACTCACCGCGGTGAACGCCGCGGCGATAGGACCATCGCCGGTGCCGCGGGCTGAGCGCTCGCCGGCCCACAAGCCGGTCATCCGAACCTCGGCTGTCGCCGTCACGCTGCCGCAGACCACGCGGAGGTGGGTCATCTGGAACTCCTCCGGCGCATCGTGGAAGCTCTCGTGCAGGAGGGCCAGCAGATCCTCGTCCAGGATCTCCCGCTTCCGGTCTGCCAACGCGGTGAACCCCTGGTACACCTCGGCCAGCTCGTCCTCACCCAGCTGATATCCCAGCTCCTGGTACCGCCGCTCCAGGGCGTACCGCCCGGAATGCTTGCCGAGGACCAGGGTCGAGCGCGGAATCCCCACCATCTCCGGCTGGATGATCTCGTAGGTGAGGCCGTTCTGGAGCATCCCATGCTGGTGAATGCCCGCTTCATGGGCGAATGCATTGCGGCCCACGATGGCTTTGTTCGGCTGGGGGAAGACGCCGGTGAGATGGGAGAGCAGTTGGCTGGTACGATGGATCTCGCGCGACTCCACCTGGCACTGGAATGCGAGCGCCGGTCCCCTGACCCGGCTCGCCATCACGATCTCCTCCAAAGCGGCGTTGCCGGCCCGCTCTCCTATGCCGTTGACCGTACACTCCACCTGCGTAGCCCCGGCCGCGATGGCCGCCAGCGTGTTCGCGACAGCCAGACCGAGATCGTCGTGGCAATGGGCGCTGAGGACGACCCCATCCACACCCGGCACGCGCTCGCGCACGCTCCGGAACATCTCGGCGTACTCAGCGGGTGTGGCGTACCCCACCGTGTCGGGCAAGTTGATCGTGGTGGCGCCCGCCTCGATTGCGGCCTCGATCACCTGACAGAGGTAGTCCGGGTCGGTTCGGCTGGCGTCCTCCGCGGAGAACTCCACGTCATCGGTATACTGCCTGGCCCGGCGCACTGCGGTGCGGGTCATCTCGAGGACCGCCGCCCGCGTGGTGCGCAGCTTCTCGCGGATGTGCAGGTCGGAGGTGGAGACGAACACATGGATTCGGCCGCGCTCGGCCCCGCCCAGGGCCTCGCCGGCCAGGTCGATGTCGCGCTCGTGACAGCGGGCGAGTGCCGCGATGACTGGACGACGGATCTCGGCGGCGATCTCCCGGACGCTGCGGAAGTCATCCTCGGAGGCTGCCGGGAAGCCGGCCTCGATGATGTCGACTCTCAGGGCATCGAGCTGACGCGCCAGCCGGAGCTTCTCCTCCGGCGACAGGCTGTTGCCGGGGGCCTGCTCGCCGTCGCGGAGAGTAGTGTCGAAGATCAGGACTTCCTGGCTGGCCATACGTACCCTTAAAGGTTGAGGAGCAAACAAAAAGCGCCGCGGATTCGTCCGCGGCGCTGGGGGCAATCAGGGAGACTCAATGTCTCATGTTGCTCGTCGTAGCACGCCGCGGACCTCTCGCTCACCGATAAGGACGGTAAGGAGGCCGAGAAGGACGACGACGACTAGGAGGAGACTGGTCTGCATTGTGCCCGAGCTCAGTTTGAAAACTTATGCATCATTGGATCTGGAGGCTACGACAATCCCGGGGACATGTCAAGGAGCCCGTTTGTCCTCCGCCTTGACACATTCATCGCGATGTATAATAATGCGGGCCATGAACGCGCCGCTCACCGTCGTCATTAATCTCAATCTCGTCCGCTCCAGGGGAGCGCCCGGGTGAGTTAGCGCGTTCGCGCGACCCCAGGCCTGCTCCCGACGTGGAGCGGGCTTTTTTGTTGCCCCGAGCTCGGCCTCTCCGGCCGATGGGGGCACGACAACTCAGGAGGCACCATGGCCGCCAATGGGCAGCGGATCCACCCGGCCGGTTCCCGTCAGCACGATCCCCGACACGCCGCCAGTTTTGCGGGGACCACCCTCGACCCCACACGCGAGCATGATGCCTGCGGTGTCGGCTTCGTCGCCGACGCATCGGGTACCCGCACTCATGAAGTGGTGGCTATGGCGCTCGAGGCAGTGGCTCGGGTGGCCCATCGCGGAGCAGCCTCGACTGACAATTCCGGCGATGGTGCCGGCCTCCTGACCCAGATCCCCCACCGTCTCTTTTACCGGGATTCGTATCGCCTCGGGCTGCATCTCCAGCCCGGCTTGCCATTCGGGGTTGGCGCCTTCTTCCTGCCCAAGGGAGCCGAGCCGCTGGGGGCGTCCGTAGCCATGATCGAGCAGGTGCTCGCGTCGGACGGGATTCCCTTCCTCGGCTGGAGGGACGTCCCCACCAACCCGGCGGCGCTCGGCCCCACCGCATTGGCCTCGTGTCCGGTCATCCGCCAGGTCCTGGTCGGCCGGCCCGCGCTGGCCGTCGATGAGGATGCGTGGGAACGAGCGCTCTATCTGGCCCGGCGCGAGATGGAGCGACGGGCGACGGAAGCCGGGTTCCCAGGCTTCTACGCCTGCTCGCTCTCCTGCCGCACCGTGGTGTACAAGGCACTGCTAACCGGGACTCAGCTCCCGGCGTTCTTCACCGACTTCCGCTACCAGGAATACGAGAGCGCCATCGCGGTCTTCCACCAGCGCTACTCGACCAACACGCTGCCAAGCTGGCCGCTGGCGCAGCCATTCCGGCTGCTGGCCCACAACGGCGAGATCAACACCCTATGGGGCAACCGGAATTCGATGGCCATGCGCCAACCGATGCTGGCCTCGCCGGTATGGGGCGAGAAGATCGAGCGCCTGCGCGATGTGATCTGGGCCGAAGGCAGCGACTCCGCCAGCCTGGATAACACCATGGAGCTGCTGGTCCGCTCGGGCCGGGACCCGGTGCATACCGCGATGATGACGGTGCCCCAGGCCTGGGAGAAGTACGCCGACCTCGATCCCGCCGTGAAGGCGTTCTACGAGTATCACCAGTGCGTGCTGGAGCCGTGGGACGGGCCGGCCGCCCTGGCGTTCACCGACGGCGTTCTCGCGGGCGCCGCGGTCGATCGTAACGGGCTCAGGCCCTGCCGCTACAAGGTCCGGCGCGACGGCCTGGTCGTCGCCGGCTCGGAAGTAGGGCTGGTCGATCTCGATCCGCGCGAGGTGGTCGCGTGCGGGAAGGTGGGACCAGGCGAAGTTCTCGTCGTGGATACCAAGCGTAGCGAGGTCGTCCGCAACCAGGACGCGAAGCGCCGGGTTGCCGGGCGTAAGCCCTATGCCCGCTGGGTCGCTCGCTACATGGCAACGCTGGTGCCCGACCCTGCGCGGGTACCGCCGATTCACACCGGCGATTCCCTGCTCCGCCTCCAGCGCACGTTCGGCTACGGTGCGGAAGATCTGCGCATCGTGCTCGAGCCGATGGGCAGCACCGGGGGCGACCCGGTCTGGAGTATGGGTGACGACACGCCCATCCCACCGCTCTCCGCGGTCACGCCGAGCCTGTACGCCTATTTTCGCCAGCGATTCGCCCAGGTCACCAATCCTCCGATCGACTCCCTTCGCGAATCGATGGTGATGTCGCTCCGGATGCACCTGGGACGGCGCGGCTCGCCATTGCTCGAGCGACCCTCGTACGCCCGCATGCTCCGGCTGGAGCATCCGCTGCTCCTGGCGGAGGAGATGACCGCGCTGCGCAATGTGGCGGGGTTCTCGACCGTGACCCTGGATGCGGTGTGGGATCCCAAGAAGGGGGTCGCCGGGCTCAGGCCGGCACTCACCGCCCTGCGCCGGGCGGCAGAGCGCGCCGCGCGACGGGGTGCTCACATCCTCATCATCAGCGACCGGGCCGCCGGTGAGCGACGGGCGCCCATCCCCATGCTCCTGGCGATCGGCGCCGTCCGCCAGCACCTGGTCCATACCGGACTCCGCGCACGAGTGGGACTCGTCGCGGAGGTCGGCGATGCGTTCGACATCCACCACTTCGCCGGCCTGATCGGCTACGGCGCCGAGGCGGTGCATCCCTGGCTGGCTCTGGAGACCGTCGACGAATTGTTTGGCGGGGAAACGGGGAAGCGAGCAGGTAAGCGCGAGAGCACCGAAGAGCGACCATCGCCGGTAGAGGCTCGCGCGGCCTATCGCTCGGCGGCCGAGAAGGGCCTGCTCAAGATCCTGTCCAAGATGGGAATCTCCACGCTGTCATCCTACTGCGGGGCACAAACGTTTGATGCGCTCGGGCTCGGTCACGAGGTGATCTCCGCCTGTTTCGCTGGCACCTCCTCACCGATCGGAGGGATCGGCTTCGAGGAGATCGCCGAAGACGTGCTGGGCCGGCACGAAGCTGCGTATCAAGCCGATCAGTCAGGCTCCACGCTGCCTGATCACGGACGGGTTCGTTTCCGGAAGGAAGGCGAGGATCACGGCTGGGCACCGCCGATCGTGGTGGCGCTGCAGAAGGCGGTGGGGGGAAAGGCGGAGACGGTGGAGACGGCGGAGGGAGCGGAAAGGTTCCGCAATACGTACGAAGAGTTCGTCGCCAAGAATATGCAGCGTCGTCCCGCCGGCCCGCGCGATCTCCTGGCGCCGCGGCAGGGCGACGCCATTCCGCTGGATGACGTGGAGCCGGCCGAGGAGATCCGCCGCCGGTTTGTGTCGTCTGCCATGTCGCTCGGCGCCCTCTCGCCGGAGGCGCATACCACGCTGTCGATCGCGATGAACCGGATCGGCGCCCGGTCCAACTCGGGAGAGGGCGGTGAGGATCCGGAGAACTATCGGCCGCTCGACAACGGCGATCGGGCGGACAATCGGGTGAAGCAGGTGGCCTCCGCCCGGTTCGGCGTGACCACCGAATATCTCACCCGGGCGGAAGAGCTGGAGATCAAGATCGTGCAGGGGGCAAAGCCGGGTGAAGGCGGTCAGCTCCCGGCCCACAAAGTCACCGACCTCATCGCCCGGTTGCGGCACGCGGTGCCTGGGATTCAGCTGATCTCGCCGCCGCCGCATCACGACATCTACTCGATCGAGGACCTGGCGCAGCTCATCCAGGATTTGAAGACGGTGAACCCCCGCGCCCGGGTCGGCGTCAAGCTGGTCTCCGAGAGTGGCGTGGGTACGGTTGCAGCCGGCGTGGCGAAGGCCTACGCCGACTATGTGCTCATCGCGGGGCACAATGGGGGCACCGGGGCGTCGCCGCTGTCCTCCATCAAGCATGCGGGATCGCCCTGGGAGCTCGGCGTGGCCGAGACGCAAAACACCCTGGTGCGCAACGGGCTTCGGCACCGGATAGAGGTGCGAACCGACGGAGGCCTGAAGACCGGGCGGGACGTGATCATCGCGGCCCTGCTCGGCGCCGAGAGCTATGGGTTCGGCACCGCGCCGCTGGTGGCGATGGGCTGCGCCATGGCGCGGCAGTGCCATATCAACACCTGCCCCACCGGCATCGCCACCCAGCGTGAGGACCTGCGCGCCAAGTTCAAGGGCACCCCGGAGCAGGTGATAACCTATTTCACCTTGCTGGCGGAAGAGGTGCGCCGGCTTCTGGCAGGCATGGGCTTCCGCTCCCTCGACGAGATCATCGGGCGGCACGATCTGTTGGAGCGGATGGAGCGGCCGGATGTGCCGCGGGCGCAGATGCTGGATCTCTCAATGTTGCTCGGCGACGGGGCGGGTGGGCAGCGGGGCGGCGGCGCGGAAGCGCGGCAGAGAACGGTGGAACGGAACGATCGACCCGGCCTGGTCTCGCTCGATCGTGAGATCCTGAGCGATCTGGAACAGTATCTGGATTGCGGCCTGCCTTTCTCCGGCAGCTACGAGATCCTCAATCACCATCTCGCGGTGGGTGCGCGGGTGGCCGGCGCGATTGCGGAGCGGCACGGTGATGCCGGGCTGCCGGCGCGATCGGTGCGTCTCCGCTTCAGCGGAACGGCCGGTCAGAGCTTCGGCGCGTTCCTCTGTCGCGGGGTGCACCTGGAGCTCGAGGGCGAGGCCAACGATTACGTAGGCAAGGGTCTGAGCGGCGGGGAGATCACCATCCGGCCGTTCCGGCGGGCCGCGTACGCCCACACCTCGCATCAGCACCTCATCATGGGGAACACGGTACTCTATGGTGCAACGGCCGGGAAGCTGTTTGCGGCCGGCCAGGCGGGTGATCGTTTCGCGGTGCGGAACTCCGGTGCAGTCGCCGTAATCGAAGGAGCCGGCAATCACTGCTGCGAGTACATGACCGGTGGGATCGTGCTGGTGCTCGGCCGAGCCGGACGGAACTTTGCGGCGGGCATGTCCAACGGCGTGGCCTATGTGATCGATGAAGCGGGCACGTTCTCCAGTCGAGTCAATCACGACATGGTCGTGCTGGCCAACCTGGATGCGGAAGACGTCGAGCTGGTGAGGAAGCTGATCCACGAGCACGAGGAGAAAACGGTGAGCGCCCGGGCGCGGACCATTCTCGTGCGGTGGGAGGATTACCTGCCACTGTTCCGGAAGGTGATACCCAAGGGAGCCGCCGCGCTGGTTGAGGCCGCCCGCACCAGGTATCTGGAATCGGCCCAGTCGGAGCCGGAGCTGCTGCTGGCTCGGCGCAGCGCATAGACGCCAAAAACGCCCGCCTGGCGGCGGGCCGTGATTCTCTTTTGCGCGTCGACGCGCACCCGGCCCTTACGGGCCGGGCTACGGAATGGCGCGGTCCGCCGGACCGCGGATGCTCCCAGCGCGAAGAAGGCTCGACGTCAAATGTGTCTGATCCATGACTCCGCTGTCCACGCGAGCAAATCCGAATCTTGAGTTAGGCCTTGGACATCGGGACGTTGGGGCGCACGGAGCGTCCGCGGTCCGGACGGACCGCGCCAAACGAAGAGCCCGGCCCGTAAGGGCCGGGTGCGCGTCCACGCGCAAATGAATGAATGATGCATGCCCGCCCGAAGGGCGGGCGTCGACGCCAATGGGCAGCCGAGATCGTTGCCAGACCGCTTGACGGCTCCCTGCCAGCGCGGTAACTTGCTAATCAGCAAGCAAGCTGCAACCCATTGCACGAGAGCACATTGGCCACCAATCACGAGCGAGTGCGGAACCCCGACCGGAGCCGAGCGGCGATTCTGGACGCCGCGGAGCAGCTCTTTGCCGACGAGGGGTATGATGCCACTAGCCTGACTCAGGTTGGGGCTGCTGCGGGCGTCTCTCGCGGGACGCCGGGCTACTTCTTCCGATCCAAGGCCGAGCTATACCAAGCCGTCCTGGATCGGTCCTTTGCCGAGGTCCGTGACGCGGTGCGCGAAGGCCGGGCCAGGGCGCTCGCGAGCAACGAAGGCGCTGAAGCCATTCTGGCCGGTGCCGTCTCCGACTATTTCGACTTCCTGGCCGCGCGACCCAACTTCGTCCGGCTGATCGAGCGGGAAGCGCTGAGCGGCACGAGGCTGCCCCATGGGTTGAGCCATCTATCCGCCGGCCAGGAAGCGCTGGCTGCCATGAGCGCCGAGCTCGGCCTGGACGATGCGCCGTCGGGTGAGGCGGCACAGCTCCTGCTCAGCATCATCTCGCTCTGCTGGTTCCCCATGATTCACGCCCGCACCGTGGCGCCTGCGGTGGGCGTTCGCCTGGAAGACCGGGACGAGATCGACCGGCGGAAGCGCCACGTCATCGACCTGGTGTTGCACGGTATCCGCGGGCCCGTTCGCTTCGCTCAGGACAGGCTTTCCGACTTGACAACAACCTCAACCGAGCACTCGAGCCATGACTGACGTTCTCGCCGGTCCCGACCGATTGACCCCTACTCCGCTCGCCACCGAGCAGGAGGCGCGCGATGTCGCCGAGGCCGCGCGGGAGAAGGAGTGGGAGTCGCCCAGCTTCGTGCGGGAGCTGTTCGAGGGCTCGTTCCGGCTCGACCTGGTGCATCCGTTCCCCGAGCCGGACCCGGCCGATCTCGCGCGGGCCAAGCCGTTCATGGAGAAGCTCGAGCGCTTCATGCAGGAGCGGGTGGACAGCGACAAGATCGATCGCGACGGGAAGATTCCCACCGATATCGTCAGGGGACTGGGTGAGATCGGCGCGTTCGGCATCAAGATCCCGGTCGAATACGGCGGACTCGGGCTGAGCCAGTACAGCTACACCCACGCTGTCGGTTTGGTAACCAGCCAGGACGGCAACCTCACTGCCCTGCTCTCCGCGGCGCAGTCCATTGGCGTCCCCACGCCGCTCAAGCTGTTCGGCACTCCTTCGCAGAAGAAGAAGTACTTGCCCCGCCTGGCCGCAGGCGCGGTGTCTGCCTTCGCGCTCACCGAAAACCAGGTGGGCTCCGACCCGGCGGCGCTCAGCACCACCGCCACGCTCTCGGCAGACAGTAAGAGCTACGTTCTCAACGGCGAGAAGCTCTGGTGCACCAACGGCACCATCGCGGAGCTAATGGTCGTGATGGCGCGGACCGGCCCGAAGAAGATCACGGCCTTCATCGTAGAGACGAACTGGCCCGGCGTGGAGGTGGTGCAGCGGCTCCACTTCATGGGACTGAAGGCGCTGGAGAACGGGATCATCCGCTTCACCAACGTGAAGGTCCCGGTCGAGAACGTGCTCTGGGGCGAGGGGAAAGGGCTCAAGCTGGCGCTGATCACCCTCAACACCGGTCGGCTCACGCTGCCCGCCTCGGCCGTCGCCGGCGCCAAGCGGTGCCTGGAGATCGTGCGGATTTGGGCCGCGAAGCGGGTGCAATGGGGTCAACCGATCGGGAAGCACGACGCCATCGCCCAGAAGATCGGCCGGATGGCGGCAGAGATCTTCGCCATGGAGGCCGTGTCCGACCTCGCCTCCCTCATGGCCGACCGGGGCGACGCAGACATCCGGCTCGAGGCCGCCATGGCCAAGATGTGGAACACCGAGACCGGTTGGCGGATCGTGGATGACACGCTCCAGATCAAGGGCGGCCGCGGCTACGAGACCGCGGACAGCCTGAGGAGCCGGGGCGAGCGCCCCGACCCGATCGAGCGCATGATGCGGGACTATCGCATCAACCTGATCTTCGAGGGGTCCAGCGAGATCATGCGGCTGTTCATCGCCCGCGAAGCGGTGGATACCCATCTCAAGCTCGCTGGCGACCTGATCGACCCGAAGGCGCCGATGGCGAAGAAGATCCAGGCCTTGCTCCGCTCGGGCGCCTACTACGCCTACTGGTATCCCAAGCTCTGGCTGGGTTGGGGACGCATACCGCGGTACAGCGAATTCGGTCCGCTGGCCACCCATGTCCGCTTCGTATCGCGTTCATGCCGCCGTCTGGCCCGCACGCTCTTCCACTGCATGGTCCGGTTTGGGCCGAAGCTGGAGAAGCGCCAGGCGGTGCTGGGAAGACTGGTCGAGATCGGCGCCGAGCTCCTGGCCATCACCGCGGCGTGCTCCAAGGCGTACTCCATGTACAAGAAGGATCCGACCAATCGGGGCCCGGTCGAGCTGGCCGGCCTCTTCAGCTGGCAGGCGCGCCGCCGGGTCGCGGAACGCTTCGAGGCGGTGTTCGACAACGACGACGTGCGGACCTACGCGGTGGCTCAGCAGGTGCTGAAGGGAGAGCATTCCTGGCTGGAGACGGGGATGGTAAAGGAGCGATAAGCGGTGAGCGGTAAGGCGACCGCAGCGAAGGGCCGGTAAGACTCCTCATCCCGAGTGCAACGAGGGATCTACTCCGCGGCAATCAGAAGCCGAGTAGGTCCTTCGTTCGCTTGGCCTCTCTCGGGATGAGGAACTCATCCTCTCTCCGCTCGGGGCATGCTTATCTTTCATCTGACCACCGACCAGGACCCAGCATGGCCACCGCAGAAGGCAGGACCGTCCCGTCCGTCGGCCCCGAGGCCATTGATGCCGCGGTGCTCGAGACCTTTGAGTACACCGGACCCGAGCAGGAGATCGTCACCGAGACCAGAGAATTCACCGCCGTCTGCCCCTATAGCGGCCTGCCCGACTTCGCCACGCTCACCATCCGCTACACGCCGTCGGATCGCTGCGTCGAGCTCAAGAGTCTCAAGTACTACGTGACCAGCTACCGGAACGTCGGGATCTTCCAGGAGCACGCGACGGGACGGATCGCCGAGGATCTCTTCAAGCTCCTCGAGCCGCAGAGCCTGGAGGTCAGCACGCTCTACAACGTGCGGGGCGGGTTCGAGACGAAGTGCACGGTGGCGCTACCCAAGAAATAGATTCGACGCTGTCACCCTTACCCGGAACCCAAAGAGGCTCCGTCCCCTCAAACTGCGCTGTGATGGCTCGACACCCGAAACCTTGAGCCCGGCCTGGCGTAGGGCTGCCATTCGGTACCATCCGACTCAATCCCCGGGGGCTCAGTGCTGCCCTCTGCCCTATTGATCCCGCTGATGCTGCTCGGAGCCCACGACGTTCCCCGGTCCGGCGAAGAGCTGGTGCGTCAGATGCACACCCGGTATGCGGGGAAGTGGTATCACAATCTCACCTTCGTGCAGACGACCACCTTTCCCGACCGGCCGGCAGAGACCTGGTACGAGGCGGGGACCATTCCGGGCAAGCTCCGAATCGACATCGCGCCGCTGGACAGCATGAACGCTTTTATGTACGTGGGGGACTCGGCGATTGTCTTCAAAGGGGGCAAACGGGTCGATGCTCGTGCGGACCGCAATCTTCTCATGACGCTCGGATTCGACGTGTACGGCCAGCCGACCGAGACAACTGTCGCGCAGCTCAAGGCCCAGTCGGTCGATCTGAGCAAGATTCGGGAGGACAGCTGGAATGGCACCAAGGTCTGGGTGGTCGGGGCGGACAAGGGCGACACGACGACGAACCAGTTCTGGATCGAGCAGAAGCGACTGCTCTTCGTCCGGTTGATCGGGTCGCACAAGAGTCAGAAGAATCCGTCGGGCCCGCCCAGCGTCCTCGACATCACCTTCGAAAATTACCGGCCGCTCGCGAAGGCGTGGGTCGCGCCGAGGTGCGTAATCAAGGTCAACGGGAAGGAAGTGCAGCGGGAGGAGTACCGTCATATCCGGGCCGACGTAAAGCTTCAGCCGGACCTATACGACCCGGAGACCTACCACCGGGCGGCCTGGATCGAGGCCATGTAGGGACCTCATTAGGCCTGAAGCTCGGCTGCATGGGCGGGTTAGGCGTCAGCGCCGCTCGGGCTCGCCTCCGCCGCGCGCTTTGTCCACTGCCAGAGACCGTCGGTGACGGGCGCTGGGAGTCGATGCCCAGTGCCCGGGCCACGAGCACAATCTGGCCGCGGTGGTGGGCTTCGTGGGCCACGAAATAGCCGAGAACGTGCCCTACGTCGAGCGGAAGATTACGCCAGATGTACGTCGAAGCCGTCGGGATGGTGCCGCCCTGCTCACAGCCAAGGGTAAGCAGGCGGAGGATTCCCCGGCTACTCCGGTGGAGGGCCTGAACCAGCTCCTGGCGCCCGACTCGCCGTCGGTCGACGCTACGGGGCACGGGGATGCCCAATTCCTGGCCCAAGGTCTTGATCCACATGCAGCGGGCATTGTGCAGGTGGCCCGCGATCATGCGAATCGTGCGACGGGGCGCCTCAGGGACAGCAGCGGCCCACAGCCCCGGCGGCAGGTGCTCAAACAGGAAGACCGTGATTCGATTGCTGGTCCGCCAAGTGTTGAGGATCGTATCCCGAAGGTCAGGGATCACGGCTGCATGCGCTGGTTCGGTGCACGTTACAGATGAGAGTTTCGCGCGCACGCACGACTCGCCTCAAAAGCGCTGGAGATCGGCAGCAATTGCAACCGGTCCCAAGAATGATCGCCGGATATCGGCGAAGATCCGATCGGCGGTGACCCGTCGACCGTTGTGATAGACAATGAGGAGCTTGGGCCGTGCTCGAGCTGCCAGCTCGCCCAGTTGCAACGCGGTCGTGTGATACTCACGGACATACCTCGCCCACTCGGTGGCGGAGCGATTCCCCGGATGTCGCGTGGAATCTGATGGTTGCACCTCGTGGATGAGCACGTCGACTCCCGTCGCCATCCGCACGAGCTCCTCACTCGGCCGCGTGTCGCCCGAGAATACAACGCTTCGGCCGGGACTGTCGAAGCGGTAGCCGTACGCCTCGCGCCATTCGCCATGATTGACCAAGAACGCGGTGATGCGCACACCGCCACTGTCGTAGACGACACTCGGCCCGATCTCTCGTACCTCTATTCGGTAGCCTTCTCGTGATTCGTGTTCGAGTCCTTCCGTGCGGATCTGAATGTCTTCGCTGAACGCTGCATAGAGGTGCTCGGTCATTTGGGCGAGGCCGTGCGGCCCGTAGACCGGGAACGGCCGTGTGCGCCCCATCACCCAAGACGTGAAGATGAGGTCCGCCAAGCCGAGCACGTGATCGCTATGGAGGTGCGTAATGAAGACCGCGGTGACGCCGTCGATCGGAAGGCCGGCCGCGGCGAGTCGCCGCTCGACGCCGACGCCGGCGTCGACAAGGAACACCCGGCCTCCCACTACCACTGCGGCCGCCGGTCCCCACACGTCGGGCAGAGGGCGGGGCGTGCCGGTACCGAGCATCACGACTACCGCATGCTCCCGTGTTCCAGCCGGCGCGCGCTGAGCGGCGCCCACGACAGCGCCCTGACACACGAGGAAGCCCGCGAGGCCCAGCGCAACGCCCAATGTGCTCACCATAGGTCGGACCCCCGGGCTGCGGTTCAATCTCGTGATGCGGCCTAACGGACCTGGCAAGCCCTCAGGAATGCTCCCCCAGGAGCACCCATGCCCAACCCAGCAACGTCGCGACGAGGAACGGGTAGGCGTAGAACGGGAGCGGCGACGAGGTGGGCAGCAGCGCCTCGCCCCCATAAATGCGGCCGGCCGTGATGGCGAACATACATGCGGCGCCACCGCCCAACACACGCAACCACCCCGGTAGCCGGGGCGGTGCACTGATGAGGGCCAGCGCGGCGGCCCAGAGCGCGGTTCCCGCTGCGAAGGCAGGCACACTGGCCGCGGGTCCCGCGGCCGTCCCCGACAAGAGGACGCCCTCCCCGATCGCGAATACAAGAAAGCCCGCGGCTACGATCTCGGCTCCAGCTCGCAAGTATCTCACGGCCAGGAGACTGGTCGCGATCACCAGAGCGACGCTGTCAATCGCCCACAAGCTCGCCTGGACGTGCCACGAGGCGGCGAACGTACCGGCGAGCCCGAACACGGCGCCCACCAAAAGACCTCCGGCTGCAATCCGGTCAAGGCTTCTGTTGGAGCTTGCGCTCATCTTCCTGCCTTCGCTTAGATAGGTGACCCGCAAAGCACCGCCGTGGGCACCGACTGCCCGACTAGTGAGTCTCGTCGGCCCGGCGCACCTGGTGGCACTCCCGCCGGGCCGCTGCGACTACGTGAGCAGGAGGCGAGACAAAGGCCGTGCCAGCAGGAGCCGACAGAAGCCGCAAGCACTTCTCAAACCCCGGTGCGTTGAACGCGAAGACGATCGTTGCCGTATCGGCTCCCTTGACCCGAAAGCCAATCCACGTTTCCCGGGGGATAAACACAGTGCCACCCGCCTTTGCTTGCAAGGTCGAGTCGCCAAGAGTGACCTCGACTTCGCCCCGGTGGACGAACACGACCTCATCCTCTTGCAGATGCTTGTGGACACCGATCGAGTCGCCTGGCGGCATATCTTCCATCCCTACAGTGAGCGTGCGAGACCCCAGGGTCTGCGGATCGACCTTGATCCAAATCGGCTTGCGGCCCTGGAGCATACGGGCCTCCCCTTCATTCCGCGCGAGTACAGCCGGACGACCGAAGCTTGTATTCGGGTCATCCGCCCCTTCCGGGCGCTGGGTGTGGCTCTTGGGAGAGCCGCAACCAGCCAGCCAAGCGAGCAGAATCAGCGCCGAGACGCGAGGCCGGCAAAGCATCGGGAGTTAGTCGGCTCCGGCCAGCGACAGCCAGCGGCCCTGCTCCAGATACAGCACGGCTGAGGCCTTCTCCGCAAACGCGTCCTCCACTCCGTCATGATCCAAGCGCTTCGGCTGCGGCCCGCCGACGGACGCGGTGTACTCGCGAATCCGGGTGGGGTCCGCCACCGCAATCACGTGAGAGTACCCGATCCGGCCGGCGCCGATGCCTTGCAGAAAGGCTGCGTCCGAGGTTCGGCCTAACTCGGCGGGCGTACCGGGGTCGCGGCCGCTCCAAAAAATCAGGACCGAGGAGCTGTCCTGGCGGGAGCAGCGCACAGCCCAGTCCCGTTGGCGTGCACCGGCGAAGCGCCCCGAGATCACGTTGTGAGGTCGTCCTTCGGTGAATGACTGGGGCACCGTGCAACCACGGGCACTCAACGCCGAGCGGATGGCCACCGGAAGCTGGGGAAACGAGTCCGGCGGTAGACGGCGAATGGTGCGAGCGGCGGCCTGCCACTGCTCCGGCGTCTGAGCCGAGAGCGCGAGCGGCTGCTGGAGCCAGAGAAGCGTAAGGGCCACCCACAATCCCATTATCGGAGAACCTTGATGCCGGGAGTTGCCTAACCAGTATAATCATCAGTCTGCGAGCGCCATTAGGCTGACGGCGCCCGCAACGTGGGAATGACGCTGTGGCCAGTTTTTCTTCAGTCGAACCCCCGGATCCTCCTCGCACATTGCCCGACTCGACCCGGTTTGTTCCCCATCGCGCGAGCCCGTTGGGCAGATGCAATTTCTGTCTCGAGACTCCATGTGGTTGGGAATCAATGGATTGATCGCAAGACCCGCAGCCGCAAGGCGGCCCGAGATCCAATTTCACGATCCTTGCTCGGGTTTCTTCCTCCCACCAGCCAGCTGAAACCAGAATTTCTGCGAGGTCTGAGGATATGAGCAATCCATTTTCCGGGATTCCGGATCCAGGGATGCCCCCGATTAGAAGGCGCCTCCAGCCCTCGCCGGTGCAGGATGCCCTTCGGGCAATGCGGGACACACTCCGGGTTGCGATGCCCAAGGCGCAGGGAGCGCTCCGGCGAGCGCAGTGGGCAGCGAAGGATGAGCTTCGGCGAGCGCAGCGGTACGGCGACGACCTGTGGCGCGGAGCGAAGCGCAATCCTCGCACCGCCGGCGTCATGGGTGGAGCAGTCGCGCTGACACTGGTCGGCGCGTTCGCCCTCAACGCCTCCGGAGCCGGACGATCGCTGTGCCCCCCTGCGAGCGACCGGAAGACGCCGCCGTTTGTCCTGCTGATGGACCCGGTGTCCCCTGTCGCAGCGGGATCGGCAGTGGAGGTCCACTACGATGTGTGTGGGTTGCCCTCGGGGACGGCCTACCGCGGTCGAGTTCGACTCACTCAGGTGAAGAAAGGCTCAGCCAAGCCCAAGCCACTGGTGGTCAGCTTCAAGGATCAGGTGGATGGAGTGGCTACCCGCCGGCAGCAGGAGTTGGATCTCGCCTCGACGAGGCCGGGCACATACACCCTCGAGCTTTCCGTCGCTGATAATAAGGGGCGGGAGC
The DNA here is from genome assembly GCA_038209515.1 of Gemmatimonadales bacterium. Taxonomy (GTDB): domain Bacteria; phylum Gemmatimonadota; class Gemmatimonadetes; order Gemmatimonadales; family GWC2-71-9; genus CAVVWJ01. The sequence goes on along the minus strand of JBBQXQ010000004.1, from coordinate 39,715 downwards.
GCACGAGAGTGCAGAAGGTTGTCATCAAGCCGCGGTAATCGCCGCGGCTCACTCGGAACGAGGGGCGGAACCCGCTGGATTGCTTCGGGGGCTTTGCCCCCTCGCAATGACTCCTACCGCCGTACCGCCTCACCGCCGTACCGCCTCGCCGCCGTACCGCCGTACCGCCGTACCGCCAATCCGGGCGACGGCTTCGTCGGCACCGGCATCACCGGACTCTTCGTCCCACGCGGCAACAGCTCGGGCAGGTTCGCCAGCTCATATGCCGTGACCGCCATGACCGCCGCCGCCTGCTTAAGATCGCCCGCAACAGCCTTGTCGTACGTATCGGTCTGCGAGTGATGGGTGTGATTGTATCCCCTGGAGATCTGATCGAAGTTGAACCCAGGCACGCCATAGGGTAGGAACGAGAGATGGTCGGTGCCGCTCTTGTTGGCGTCCCGCACGCTGTCGGCGCCGAGCGACGCCACCGGCTCCAGGAGCTGCTCCCAGAGACCCTCCAAATCCTTCCGCCCCTGTAGTGCCTGGCCCGTGATGGCCCCGGTGCCATTGTCCAGCACCAGCACGGCCTGGATGCTGTCGGCGCTACCGGCATGAGCCTCGGCGTAGGCGCGTGAGCCGAGCAACCCCTGCTCCTCCCCACTGAACAGAATGAAGCGGATCGAGCGCTTCGGCTTGAGCCCGGACTGCGCCAGGGCCCGGGCCGCCTCGAGCACCACCATCGAGCCGGTGCCATTGTCGGTGGTACCGGTGCCGAGATCCCAACTGTCCAGGTGGGCACCGAGGATCACGACCTGGCCGGGCCGCTCGGTCCCCTTGAGCTCGGCCACCGTGTTCCACTGCTGGACCGGGGTCTTGCCGATGCGGTTTTCGATCCTGGCGACGAGGCGGGGTGTCCCTCCCGCCCCGATAAGCCGGGTAAGGAGGGTGTAGTCCTCATGCGAGATCACCACACTGGGCAACGGCGACACCCGAGTCGGCGAGCCGCTCATCGTCATGAGCCCATGGTCCTTGGCGCCATCGATGAGGGTGCCGAGCGCGCCGGCGGCCTGGAGGATATAGGACAGATCGATCTGGTACTGGCGACGAGCCGCCACCGCCGCGGCAGAGGTGTCGGCGAACGGGCTCCCCCGGAACTTGATCTGTGCCTGGACGTCGGCGGAGTCGGCCGCGGTCATCGGCGGACCATCGGGATTCCAGGTGGGGAACGGAGCCCTGGGAAGCACCCAGGCGCCTTTCACCTTGGTATGGTAGACCGCCAGGCTCTCCGGAGTCGAGAGATCGGTGAGGACGACGGGACCGCTCAGGGTCTTGCCTCCCGTGCCGTCGGTCCAGGCCCAGCTGTGGGCGGTGATCTCGCGGGAAAAGGGGGCCAGGAGCCGGACGGTGGTGGACCCTCGCTCCCAGGTGACGCCGAAGGTGTACGGCTCCAGGGCGGCCGTAAGGCCGTAGGATCTGAACCGCTCCGCGGTCCACTCGTTGGCGCGTCGCATCGCCGGTGAGCCGGAGAGACGAGGCCCGATGACATCGCTCAGGTGCTGGAGATTCTGCATCACCTCGGAGTGATTCATGGCCTGATCGATCAGGGCCCCGGCACCCGCAGTATCGACGCTGGACTGGGCGGCAGCGGGATTGGCTGCAATGAGCACCAGCAGGCCGGCGAAGTGTCGAATGAGCAAGGGTGCCTTCATTCTTGAGGGATTCTTCGCTGCACTCAGAATGACAAAATTTAACAACTGTCCGCCTGTCCGCCCGTCCGGCTTCCTTGGGTCACGCAACCCCCCTATAGTTGGAGATCGAAGCCGATGGCTTAACGTCTCTAGCTCCGAGGCCCTCCGTTGCCCAAGGAAAGCGTCACCCTCACCGATAACCGCACCGGCAAGACCTACGAGCTGCCGATCGTCGAGGGCACCATCCGCGCCACCGACCTCCGCCAGATCAAGGTTTCGGAAGACGATTTCGGCATGATGACGTACGACCCGGCGTTCATGAACACCGCCGCCTGTCGTAGCGCCATCACCTTCATCGACGGCGACCGGGGGATCCTCCGGTACCGGGGCTACCCCATCGAGCAGCTGGCCGACCGGGCGTCGTTCCTGGAAGTGGCCTACCTGCTCTGCGAGGGGGAGCTGCCCAACCGGGAGCAGCTATCCGAATGGGAAGAGACCATCACGTTTCACACCTACGTCCACACCAACATTACCAAGTTCCTCGAGGGGTTCCGCTACGACGCCCACCCCATGGGGATGCTGCTCGGCGTGGTCGGGGCGCTGTCCACGTTCTATCCCGACGCCAAGAACATCCACGATCCGGCCAACCGCTACCTCCAGCGGGTGCGACTGCTGGCCAAGCTTCCGACCATCGCCGCCTTCGCGTTCCGGCACTCTCGTGGCCTGCCGTACGAGTTCCCCCGGAACGATCTGGATTACATCGGGAACTTCGTGAACATGACGTTCAGCATCGGGGGCCGGCACCAGCCGAACAAGGTGCTCCAGCGGGCGCTCGAGATTCTGTTGATCCTCCACGCCGATCACGAGCAGAACTGCTCCACCAGTGCCGTGCGGGCGGTGGGCTCCTCGCACGTGGACCCGTTCTCCGCCGTGAGCGCCGGCATCGCCGCGCTGTATGGTCCGCTCCACGGCGGGGCAAACGAGGCGGTGCTCAAGATGCTGGACGAGATCGGTGACAAGAAGAACATCCCGTCGTTCATCGAAAAGGTGAAGGGCGGCTCGGATCGCCTGATGGGCTTCGGGCATCGGGTCTACAAGTCGTACGACCCCCGAGCCAAGCTGATCAAGAAGGTGGCGTATGATGTGTTCCAGCAGACCGGCCTGAATCCCAAGCTCGAGATTGCGCTGGAGTTGGAGCGGATCGCGCTGCAAGACGAATACTTCATCAAGCGCAAGCTCTACCCCAACGTGGACTTCTACTCGGGACTGATCTACCAGGCCATGGGGTATCCCACCGACTACTTCACCGTGTTGTTCGCCATCGGCCGGACTCCGGGTTGGCTGGCCCAGTGGGAGGAGATGCTGCTCGACAAGGACCAGAAGATCGCCCGTCCCCGGCAGATCTACACCGGGTCGGAGGAGCGGTCGTTTGTTCCGCTGGATCAGCGAGGGGAACGATTGAGCGGAGAGGTCGAAAGAATCAGCACTAGATAAGGATTGTCACTCTGACGGCCCGAAGGACCCGAGGGGGCTTGAACGCCGTTAAAGCTGTGGCCCCTCGCCTGCGCTTCGCTCCGGCTCAGGGTGACAGCCGATGCTTAAACTTTCTCCTCCACGGGAACGTCGCCTTCCAGGTAGGTATACCCTTCCAGCCCCGCCACGAAATCCGCGATAAAACCATTCGCCTCCTGCCGGGTGAGATCCTTCGCGTTGCTCACCTTGCGGCGAAAGGTGGCCAGGAGGTCGGGGGCATGGAACTGCACGTAGTTGAGGACCTCGGTCACTGTATCGCCGTGGACCAGGTCGGTGATCTCGTACGCCTGCTCGGTCAGCCGCACGTGCACCGCGTTGGTGTCGCCGAAGAGATTGTGCAGATCGCCGAGGATCTCCTGGTAAGCTCCGGTCAGGAAGATGCCCAGGATGTAGGGCTGGCCGTCCTCCACCGGGTGGAGCTCGAGTGAAGGCTTGCCCTTCCGGCCGCCGGTGAAGCGGTCGATCACGCCGTCCGAGTCGCAGGTGACGTCCTGCAGCGTGCCGCGACGAGTGGGGGGCTCGTTCAGCCGGTGGATCGGCATGATGGGGAAGAGCTGGTCGATGGCCCAGTTGTCGGGTAGCGACTGAAAGACCGAGAAATTGCAGAAGTACCGATCCACCAGCGCCGACTCGATGTGGGTCGTGATCTCGGGAAATGAGGTCTTGTCGTCGCCCATCGCGCTGGAGAGGGCGTTCAGCGTGACCAGGTAGAACTGATCCGCGTCGGCCTTGTCGCGCAGCGAGAATACTCCACTGGCGAAGTACTCCTGGGCTCGCTCCTTGGCGAACACCACGTCGTGAAAGACTTCCTCGATCCGGTCCTGGGTCAGTCCCTCGAGGTTCTCCGCCATCTCCACCAGCAAAGGATGGGGCTCCTCCCTCAGCTTGGGCGACACCGGCTCGATCTGTGATTCCACATCGATGACGTTGATCAGCAGCAGCGAGTGGTGCGCCGTGATCGCCCGACCCGACTCCGAGATGATGTGCGGCATCGGCAGATCCTCATTGCGGCAGACCGCGCCGAGGGTATAGACGACATCGTTGGCGTACTCCCGCATGGAGTAGTTGACGCTGGCAGGCCTGGTGGAGCGCGAGCCCTCGTAGTCCACCCCGAGCCCGCCGCCGACATCCACGTGGGTAATCTCGAAGCCCATGTTGCGCAGCTCGACGTAGTATCGCCCAATCTCCTCCAGCCCTGCCTTTACATGCCGGATGTCGGTGATCTGACTGCCCAGGTGGAAATGGACCAGCTTCAGGATGTCCTTCCGGCCCATCCGGTCAAGCCGATCGAGCAGCTTCATCAGCTCGACCGAGTCGAGCCCGAATTTCGACCGCTCCCCGCCACTCTTGGCCCACCGTCCCGATCCCTCGGTGGCAAGCTTGATCCGCACGCCGGCCGTCGGTTGCACGTTCATCTCGTCGGCAACCTTCAGGAGCACCTCCAGCTCACTGAGCTGCTCCAGCACGATCATCACCTTGTGGCCCAGCTTCTGGCCCATGAGGGCCAGGCGCATGAACTCCTCATCCTTGTACCCATTGCACACGATGAGGTGGTTGGTACCCTCGTTGAGCCCCAGAATGGCCTGGAGCTCCGGCTTGCTGCCGCACTCGAGCCCCACACCGTGGGGCGCACCGAATTCGACGATCTCCTGCACCACGTGACGCTGCTGGTTCACCTTGACGGGATATACCGTGGTGTAGGTGCCGCCGTAGCCGAAGTCCTTGATCGCGTTGCTGAACTCGGTGGCGAGCGCCTCGATCCGTGAGCGCAGAATGTCCGAGAAGCGGAGCAGCAGTGGGAGGCCGACCCCCTGGGCGTGGAGATCCATGGCCAGGTTATACAGATCCAGCCCGCGCTTCCGGTTCGCGTCCGGATGCACGGTGACGTGCCCTTCGGGATTGACCCTGAAATAACCAAGACCCCAGCCGCTCATGTTGTAGAGCTTCTCGGCGTCTTTGGTAGTCCAGCTCGGAGGGGCGACGGTGACGGTGATGGCGGGACTCCTGATGGTGGGGCGAAGGGGCAATTGTAATGGGGTACGGCAGCAGGCGAAAGCGGCCTTCGTCTTACACTTGGGCCATGCGCCGGTGCCCCAGTTTCAGTAGCGGCTGCGCTACAGGGCCGCGTCACTGGCGGGTCCCCGGTCATGCCGGAGCTGGATAAGGCATTGTAGCGGCGGTTTTTAAACGGTCCAGGCGCGGCGCTTTTCGACCGGCACGATCGGCACAAAGTTCGCATTCTCAAGCAGATGCACCTGCAGTCATTATCACGATTTGCACTGCTCGTTTCGGCATTACCGAGGGGGTAGCATGGCCGTACCTAGTCTCATTACCACCCGCCGTTTCTCGGCGGCAACCCGGCTCCGCCTCCAGCTGGCCTTTGCCAGAGCGCTCGAGGCCCTGGCCTATACGTATCAGGATCAGGCCGCCGAGTTCGTGCGGCGGCTGACCTCGCGGCTCAGCGTGGACGAAGCGCTCGAGCGGTACTTCCACGAGGTGGCCGTCCCGGCCGCCATCGAAGAGACCGTTCGCTCCCGTGCGCTGATCTCGCTGGCCGGCTTGATCGAGAACACGCCGCACCGCGAGCAGCAGGCACCGTCCTGGGCCATTCTGCGCCCGCTGGAGGCGTTCCGGCGCCGGATGCAGCATGTGGAGGCCACCAACCTGGATTGCCTGCTGGCGGCGTCCATGTCGGATGAGGCAGTGGCAGCCACGCATGTCCGCAACGCGCTGGAGACGGCTCAGGTGCTGGCCGACGAGGTGACCCCCGACGAAGCGATCATGCACTACGTTCGCGAATTCAACCTGCCGGGTTTGGATGGGCAAGTCACCTTCCGACAGGCGATGGCGCAGTGGGCCGAGCTGCATCCGCTGCCGGGCGAGGCCCAGGCATTTGTCCGTGGACCCGCAGCGGTCGCGGCAGGTCCCCGGCTCGAGCCGCGCTCCCGTGCCGAATTTGGGCTGAGGGTGATGGTCTAAGACCTCGTTATGTTTCGCCAAGAGCGGACCGAACGAGGGGCGCAGCGATGAAATGGTCGTATACAATTGGACGGATCGCAGGCACCGACATCAAGGTGCACGTGACCTTCCTCCTGATCGTGGGGCTGTGGGCGGTGAGGGGCTACCAAGAGGGCGGGCTGGGTGGGGCGCTGGCAGGCGCTCTCGCCCTGCTGGCCCTTTTCGCGTGTATCCTGCTCCACGAATTCGGGCACATTCTCATGGCGCGCCGCTTCGGGGTCCGCACGCCGGACGTCATCCTGCTGCCGATCGGGGGGGTGGCCCGGCTGGAACGGATTCCGGAAGAGCCCAGGCAGGAGCTGCTGATCGCGCTGGCCGGCCCGGCCGTGACGCTCGCCATTATCGTGGGGCTCTACCTGGTGCTGGAGCTCACCGGCAACAACGTGACGCTGGGCCAGCTGAGCCCCGAGGGGCCATTCCTCGCCCAGCTCCTGGCGATCAACATTTATCTGCTGCTGTTCAACCTGGTTCCGGCTTTCCCCATGGATGGGGGCCGCGTGCTGCGCGCGCTCCTTTCCAGCCGCCTGGGCCTCGTTCGGGGCACCCGAATCGCTGCCAGCCTGGGCCAGATGCTTGCGATCGCCGGCGGGGTGTACGGCTTCGTTGCCGACCAACCGTTTCTGATCCTGATCGCCTTCTTCGTCTTTCTCGGCGCCAACGCCGAGGCGTCCGCGGTGGAGACCCGAGCGGCCGGCCGGGGTCTCAACGTCGGGCAGATGATGGTGACCGACTTCCGCACCCTCCCGATCCACGCGACGCTCTCGCAGGCGGTGGACCTCCTGTTGAGCGGAGAGCAGCGTGAATTCCCGGTAGTGGACAATCTGGGCCGCACGGAGGGGATTCTCACCCGCGACAACCTGATCCGTGGGCTCTCCCAGCGAGGCGCTGGCTCGAGTGTGGCAGAGGCCATGACCGCGGATGTCCCGGTCGTGCCCCCCACGCTCGGCTTCCAGGAGGCGGTCGAGCGCCTGCGGTCCAGCCGGCTGCCGGCGCTGCCGGTGGTCGATGGCGCAGGTGCGCTGGTAGGACTCCTCACGCAGGACAACATCACCGACCACCTATTGGTCCGGCGCGCTAGCAGCTGACCTAGAGAGGACGTCAGCTACACCTCATCCCGAGCCCTTCGCTGCGCTCAGGGCAGGCTCCGCCAGGGATCTAGCTAGCCGCGTTCTGGAGCGCTGCTGAGTAGATCCCTCGTTTCACTCGGGATGAGGTGTCCTCACCGGCTGCGGTCGTTGTTGGACCGATCGACATCGGGCAGTACCCGCCGGGGATCCACCACCACCCGCCGCACCGCCTTTCCACCCTGAGGCCGGTACGCGAACCGAGTTCCCAAGTTCCACATCTCCACTGGCAACTTGACGCGCTCCGTCGAGCCATCCGCGTAGGTGATCTCCATTTCCAGGGGAAGCGTCATGCTGCCTCGGTTCGCCAGATAGATCTTCTCCGCCCCCACCGAGTCCACCGCCTGATCCAGACGAGTGGTGGTGAAGATCCAGTCGCGCCAGAACCAATCGAGATCCATCCCTGACGCATCGCGCATGAGCCGGAAGAAGTCGGCCGGGGTGGGGTGCTTGAAGGCCCACACCTTGATGTATTCCCGGAAGGCGTAGTCGAACCGCTCCTTGCCCAGCACTTCGTAGCGCAGCGTCTGCATCATGAGCGCGGGCTTCTGGTAGCCGGCCCAGAAGAGGTCTTTCACCTCCACCGGCCGGCTCATCAGCGGTTGCTCCTGCCCCGCCACCGCATGGTCGGAGTACAGATGTAGGGGATGGACTTCGATAGAGTCCCCGTAGGCGGTTCCCGCGAAGTAGCGGGCCGCGCCGGCCAGATCGATGAAGGTGTTGAAGCCCTCGTCCATCCAGGGGTAGAGTCGCTCGTTCGACCCGACCACCATCGGGAACCACTCGTGTCCGAACTCATGGGACAGCACCCACTGCAGCTCCTCACGGGAGGGACTGTCCGGAACGAAGGTGAGCATGGGGTATTCCATGCCTTCGATCGGTCCTTCCACCGTCGTGGCCTGCGGATAGGGATAACGGTACCATTGCTCGCTGAAGTACTTGATGGCTTCCCGGGCCATCCGGTTTGCCTCTTCCCACCCCTTTGCCTTGGGCCGATAGAAGGTCTGGATCAGAATCCCGTCGTAGGAAGACGCATCCCATCGCAGCTCGGGTCCGGCGGCAAAGGCAAAGTCCCGGACACTCGCTGCGGTGAACCGCCAGGTCAGCTGCCCCTTCGATGACGGCCGAGTCTGCTCGGGCCGGCCCGCCTCCGCTGCCGTGATCAGTGCCACCGGCTCGGAGGATCCGTGCGCGGCAACCAGCCGAGCCTGCTGTTCCCGCGTCAGCACAACGCCAGGATTTCGGAGTGTTCCCGTAGCCGCCACGATGTAGCTCGCCGGTACCGTGAGGCTCACGTCGAAGTCACCATACTCCAGGTAGAACTCTCCCGCGCCGATGTACGGCTCGTGGTTCCAACCCCTCACGTCGTCATAGACCGCCAGCCGGGGGTACCACTGGGCGATCTCATAGAGCGAGCCGTCCCGAGCCATCCGTCCGGCTCCGTAATCCGGCACCGGGAAGTGCCAAGCGATCTCCAGATCCAGCACTCCACCCGCCGGGAGTGGTTGCGGAAGATCAACCCGCATCGTTGTTCCATAAACGATGGGCTTGATCGCCCGGCCGCCGACACTGACTCGCTCCAGCGTCAAGCCACCCATGAAGGTCTTGCAGGAGAAGTCGAAGGTCGATCCGAGAAACGTGAGCGGCGGCTGGTCGAGCTGCCGGGTGACGCTGGCCGGGGCACAGATGTTCTGCTCCACGAACATCCAGAGGTAGCTCAGCGCACCGGGGGAGTGGTTGGTGTAGTGAATCGTTTCCCTGCCCTGGATCTGCCGCCGCGCCGTATCCAGCGTGGCCGCAATCCGGTAGTCCACTCGCTGCTGCCAGTAGCTCGGGCCAGGCCGGCCCGCGCCGATGCGGTATTCGTTGGGACCGGGCAGGGCCAGCGAGCGGAATACGGACGGGGGAACGGGCATCGTGTCGCCGCCGGCCCGCCCCTGTGCTGCAGCTGAACCGTGGAGAGCAAACGAGAGTACAAGGACACCAGGCATCAGACGAGCCATTGAGGGCCCCTGCGGGTTGGGTGGATGGCGACAACATACCCCGAGCCAACCGGGTAGCAAGCGGGGCGTCCCACTGGCGGAACCGAGCGCGAATGTTCATGTTTGCGCGCCCCCTTCACCCCTCACAGGAGATAGCATGCTCTGCTTTCGTTCTCTGCCCGTCGTCGGGCTGATTGCCGCCGGAACTTTCGCGGGCTGTAAGTCCGACCGCTCCGCGGGAGGAACCGGCACCTCTCCGGCGACGGCGACCGAGCCCGCGAAGGCGGCTCCGCCCACCGTGACCGTAACGGCGACCGACTACCGCTTCGATGCCCCGGCCAGCATGCCGGCCGGAGCGGTCACGATCCATCTGATAAACCACGGGAAGGAGCTGCACCAGGCTCAGATGATCAAACTGGAGGATGGAAAGACCGCGGCTGACCTGGCCAAGGCGCTACAAACTCCCGGCCCCCCACCGTCGTGGATCAAGTTCGTGGGTGGGCCCAATGGAATTGTTCCGGGCCAGGAGGCGCAAGCGACATTGGAGCTCGCTCCAGGGAATTACGTGTACCTGTGCCTCATCCCCAGTCCCGACGGTGTCATGCACGCCGCCAAGGGCATGGTCCGCCCCTTTGAGGTCACCGCCGCATCCGGCGCTGTGGCGGAGGCGCCGGCCACCGACGTGACGATCAAGCTCACCGATTACACCTTCGAGCCGTCCCCGGCCCTGACTCAAGGCCGGCATACGATCATGGTCGAGAACGCGGGGCCTCAGCCCCACGAGCTGGTCCTAGTCAAGCTGGCGCCCGGTAAGAAGGCAGAGGACTTCGGAAAGTGGGCCGAAACCGGCATGAAGGGGCCGCCACCGGCGCAGCCGATCGGTGGGGTCACCTTTCTGGATAAGGGATCTCAGGGCTCCTTCACCGCCGATCTTACTCCGGGAGACTACGGCTTCATCTGCTTCGTGCCGGATGCCAAGGATGGCAAGCCGCACCTGGCCCACGGAATGATGAAGACGGTCACGGTGAACTGACACACCGGTTGCGCCGGAAGTCGCTCGGCCGGCAGTCGAAGCCCCGTTGCCCCCAGAGGCCCGCGCCGCGTGCGCGGGCCTCGTTTTGCGCCCGGGTGAGCCGCTCCACATACTTGACGTTGGGTGGGACGGTGTAGAGCACGGCCCAGCCGTCCCGCACCATCGCCTCGTTCACCAGGGTCGAACCCACCCAGACGTAGGCCAGCCGCCGGCCGTAGCGATCCGTCGGGACGACGTCCGATTCCAGTCGGACGGCGGCAGCGGGCCGCAATATCTGCTGCAGCGCGTTCCGAGCCCACTCACCGTATGGCCGCTGCTGGGACTCGGGACTGTCGATGCCGATGAGTCGCACCTGCCGGCCATCGGCGCAACGAAACGAGTCGCCGTCGGCCACATGGGCGACAATACAGTCGTCCTGCCGCGGCGTTTCCTGCTGCCGCGCCGCACAGGCCAATGGCTTCACGGCCAGGACAAACGCGAACCAGCTGGCGAATCTGATCGGCATAGCCCTCGCAATGTAAAGGTCCGGGACTCATGATGTATTCGTCCCTCCGATCACAATCCCCGCTGCACATCGTGGTCAGCGGCGCCGGCGGTCTCATCGGATCGGCGCTGGTGCAGCGGCTCACGACCCAGGGTCACCGGGTGGCCCGCCTGGTACGCCGGGCAGCCGGCCGGGGCGAGATTGCCTGGGACCCCGCGGCGCGGTCGCTGGACCCGGCCGCGCTCGAGGGCGCGGATGCTGTGGTTCACCTCTCGGGAGAGAACGTCGGTGCCCGGTGGACCGCCGAGCGGAAGGGACGCATCCGTTCCAGCAGGGTGGCGAGTACCCGCCTGCTGAGTGAGACCTTGGCCGGTCTCCAGCGTCCGCCCCAGGTGATGATCTCAGCCTCGGCGGTCGGGATCTATGGAGACCGCGGCGACGAGGTGCTCACCGAAGAGAGCCCGGCCGGCGATGCCGATCGGGACTTCCTCGTATCGGTGACCCGGGAATGGGAGAAAGCGGCGGAGCCGGCCCGGGTCGAAGGCATTCGGGTGGTGCACCCAAGGTTCGGCGTAGTACTCAGCCCTGCGGGTGGCGCGCTCAGAAAGATGCTCCTGCCATTCCGTTTGGGTCTGGGTGCGCGTCTTGGCAGCGGCAGACAGTGGATGAGCTGGATCTCGATCGACGATGCGGTGCAGGCCGTTCATCAGGCGCTGGTTGACGACGGTCTCGAGGGTCCGGTCAACGTCACGGCGCCGGAGCCGCTTACCAACCGCGACTTCACCCGTATCCTCGCGCGGGTGCTGTCACGCCCCGCACTCCTTGTCGTGCCCGAGTCGGCGCTCCGGCTCGTGCTCGGCGACATGGCTCGGGGCACCATCCTGTCGAGTATCCGTGCCGTCCCGGCCAGGCTGCTCCAGGCAGGGTATCGCTTCGGTCACCCCGATCCGGAGAGCGCGCTCCGGCATGTGCTGCAAAAGGACGGGCGGGATAACTTTCCGCGATGACAAAACCCACGGCGGTGGTGCTCCTGAGCGGCGGGATGGACTCAGCCACCACCGCGGCCATCGCGCTCGATCGGGGATTCGATGTGCATGCCCTTACCTTCCGGTACGGCCAGCGGCACGCGGCCGAGCTGGAGGCTTCGCGACGGGTCGCCGAGCGTCTGGGTATCCGAAAGCACGTCGTCCTCGACATCGATCTTCGCGCCTTCGGCGGTTCGGCCCTCACTGGGGAGCTGGACGTGCCGAAGGACACCCCGCTGGAAGAGATCGGCCAGCGAATTCCCCCGACATACGTGCCGGCCCGCAACACGATCTTCCTGGCGTTTGCGCTGGGTTGGGCCGAGGTGCTTGGCGCATCCGACATTTTCATGGGCGCGAACGCCATGGATTACAGCGGGTACCCCGACTGCCGGCCGGAATACATGCGCGCCTTTCAGGAGCTGGCCAACCTGGCCACACGAGCGGGGGTCGAAGAGGGGCGCAGGATGACGATCCACACCCCCCTGATCTCGCTCTCCAAGCGTGAGATCATCGAGCGCGGCCTGGCGTTGGACGTGGACTACGGCCTCACCCTTACCTGCTACGATCCGAGTTCCGATGGTGCCGCATGCGGCCGGTGCGACGCGTGTGTGCTCAGACTTAAAGGGTTCCGGGAAGCGGGGCTGGAGGATCCAGCGATGTATCAGGTAAGCGGTAAGCGGTGAGCGCGATGAGTTGGCATTCTGAGCGTAGCGAAGAATCTCTCCGAGGTCGGTCGAGAGATCCTTCGCTTCGCTCAGGATGACATTCAGGAGCGAGCATGACGTATTCCGTCAAAGAGATCTTCTACACCCTCCAGGGCGAAGGGGCCAACACTGGGCGGGCCGCGGTGTTCTGCCGCTTTGCCGGCTGCAACCTGTGGAGCGGGCGAGAGCAGGACCGCCACCAGGCCACCTGCCAGTTTTGTGATACCGATTTTGTCGGCACGGATGGTCCCGGTGGGGGACGGTTCGCCTCGGCCGGGGAGCTCGCGGCCGCGGTAGCCGCCGCTTGGCCGCCGGCCGAGTCTGGCCGTCGCTTCGTGGTCTGTACCGGCGGTGAGCCGCTCCTCCAGTTGGACTCGGAGCTGGTCCAGGCCCTGCACGGCGAAGGCTTCGAGATCGCGGTCGAGACCAACGGGACCCTGCCGGCCCCGAATGGCATCGATTGGCTCTGCGTGAGCCCCAAGGCCGGGGCCGAGCTGGTTGTCACCCGTGGCGATGAGATCAAGCTGGTTTTCCCGCAGGCCGGGACGGCACCGGACCAGTTCGAGCGGCTCGGGTTCCGCCACTACTTCCTCCAGCCGATGGATGGACCCGACCGCGAGGCCAACACCTCGGCCGCCCTTCAATACTGCCTGGCCCACCCGCGCTGGCGGCTCAGCCTGCAGACGCATAAGCTTCTCGGGATTCCGTAAGCGGGGAAGCCAGGAAGCGGGGAAGCGGGGAAGGATGCGTCGGTGGGTACGTGACCGCCACGCTTGCTACCCCTTTATCCGGTCTGTCTCCAGGCTTAGCGTTCCTTCCCCGCTTCCCCGCTTCCCCGCTTCCCCGCTGAGAATGCACGGCTATTCCGACCGGATCAATCACGCGTTCGCCTTTGCCGCCAAATATCACGGCGCGGTCGCGCCTGCCGGTGCCAGGATGGACTATCTGGCGCACCCGTCCAACGTGGCGGTCATCCTCGCGCGATACGGGTGTGATCAGATCACAATCGTCGCCGGCATCCTGCACCACATCCTGGAGGAATCCGCGCCGGACAAGCACCCGGTGCTCGAGCGGAAAATCGGCGACAAGTTCGGGCCGGTAGCGCTCGCGGTGGCCAAGGATGCGCTGGAGCCCAAGTTCGACCGGCGCGGCAACGAACGCGCCTGGCAGGCCCAGAAGCAGGAGTACCTGACCCAGCTCGGCATCGCGGAACCCCGGGCGCTCGACATCTGTGTGGCCGACGAGATCCACGCCTGCGGCTCTACCGTCACGGCACTCAGGCGACTGGGTGTCGAGTACCTACGCACAGTGTCGCGCGCCAGCTCGGAACAGACGATCTGGTGGTATCGCTCGATGCTGGAAATTCTCGCCAGCCGTCCGGACTGGCCCCAACGGGATATGCTGACCGAGCTGCGACTGATGAGTGCCGACCTGGTGCGAAGTCTTCGGGAGAGAGAGGAATATCTGTGAGCCGTCGCGTCATCCTTGCGATCCTGATCAGCGCGACCGGGTGCATGGGCAACGCCCCGCCACCGATCCCGCTCAAACCGGTCCGCTTCCTCGTGATCAACGACGTCTATGTGGCCGACACCATGCCCGACGGACAGGGTGGCCTGGCCCGGGTTGCCACGGTACGGAACCGCCTGGCCGACCAGGGGCCGATCCTCTTCGTGCTGGCCGGCGACGTGCTGAGCCCGAGCCTGGCCAGCAAGTTCTATCGGGGCCGGCAGATGGTAGAGGCGCTGAACGCGGCCAAGCTCGACTACGCCACCTTCGGCAACCACGAGTTCGACTTTCCGCTCGATACCCTCCTTGCCCGGATCGGCGAGTCGAAGTTCAAGTGGATCTCGAGCAACTGCACCCTGTCCAGTGGAGAGCCGCTGCCGAAGGTCTTCCCGTGGGACACCCTGCACGTCTCCGGTCATAAGGTCGGGATGTTCGGCCTCACCCTCCAGGGCCCCTATCCCGCCTACGTCCGCTGCTCCAACCCGGACACGGCCGCACACCGGGTCATCCAAACGCTCACCGACGAAGGCGCCGATCTGATCGTCGGCGTGACTCACCAGACGATGCCGGCGGATCGCGAGCTGCTGGGACGGGAGCCGCGACTCGACCTGATCCTGGGAGGTCATGAGCACGAGGCGCAGGACTCCGTCACCTCGAATCGGCACGTCGTCAAGGCGGATGCGAATGCCAGAAGCGCCCAGTTCGTGACCGTCTGGGGCGGAAAGAGCAAATGGCGGCAGGCGACAGGGCTGGTGCGCATCGATCAGGCACTGCCGTCCGATACGGCGACCGCGCGGGTGATCGAGGCATGGAGGGACAGCCTCGACCGGCAACTGGGACCGGTGCGCGAAGTGGGCCTCACCAGCGCGACCATCGAGGCATCGAGCAGCGGGTCGCGGCGGCGAGAGTCATTGCTCGGCGATCTAGTGACGGACGCTATGCGGGCTGGAACCGGGGCCGATGTCGCCCTGCTCAACGCCGGCACACTGCGCCTGGACAACGCCATCAAGCCCGGCCCGGTCACCAACCACCAGCTCGAGGCGGTCTTTCCCTTTGCCGATCAGACCCGGGTCGTCACCTTCCCGCTGAGCGGTGCCGGGGTGAGACAGATTCTGGAGCACGGGGTCTCCCGCGGGGTTCTCGGCAGTGGCGGGTTTCTTCAGGTGTCCGGTGTGTCATTCACCTTCGACCCCAACCGCCCCTCCGGCAGCCGGATCGTAGGCGAGATCCGGCGAAGCCAGGGAGCGGTCCTGGGACCGCACGACACGGTTGTGGTGGCGTTTGGGGCCTACACGGCCTGTGACGGGGGGGATGGGTACAAGGTGCCGGAGGCGATGTCGGCCTGTGGCCGGCGCGAGGCCGCCCCCAGAGCCCTGGACCTGCTCACACGGTATATCACGGATTCCCTGAAGGGGAAGATCGATCCGCCCAGGAACTCTCGGGTGGTCGAGGCTGGAAACACAAATCCCGGCTGAGCGGTTGCTCGCCGGGACCAGGCAGCTTTAGCAGTTTTCATCACCCAGGCTGCAAAGCTAAAATCCCTGGGGCCCCGAAGGGCTATGTTCCTTAATCGCTTAGCGGAATCTAAGCAGGCCGAGCCCGGCTCGCAACCCGCTCTCCCGCTCCCTCCAGCCTTCGGCTCCGAGTATTATAGGCCATGGGTTTAACCCCTCACCCATCCCTAGCCACCCTACCCAGCGCCTTTGCAGCCGCCTGCCGGCTCTCTCGAACCGAGGGGGAGTTGTTCGAGCGTTGCCGGATCGCGCTTGTCCGGCGTTTCCAGAGTGAACGGATCTGGTTTGCCCTGACCTCACCCAGCGAATCCCTCCCCCGGGTGGGCCCCGCCGCAGGGTTCGAGGACTCGGTCGAGGTGGCACGCCTGGGCAGTGGCCAGACCGAGGTGGTCATCCACGCGGACCCCCTCGTGGCGGAAGAGATGCGCGCCGTGGCGATGTCGCTGGCGCTCGGGCTTAGCGTGGTGCTGGAGCTCCGGAGTATCCTGCTCGAGAGACAGGCCGCGCTGGACGACGCGGCGTTTCAGCTCCGGGCCCTGCGTCAGGTCGCCCGGCTTCTTTCGTCGGTTCATTCTACCGAAGAAACCGAACAGCTTATCCTAGACTTCATGGCGGAGGTGTTCTTCGCCTGGTGGGCCTGCCTGTACCGGCCGGAGGGCGAGGCCTATATGCCTACCATCTTTCGTTCATTGAACGACCGGCTACGGCCGGCACCGATCGATCGGAGCGCGCTGGATCAGGCACTCCCGCCGGGAAGCACCGCCACGGGGGCCGATGACGTCTCCGTTGCAGAGCTGGTCGGTCCCGGGGCCGAGCTGGTCGTCCCCCTCGACGCCGGAGCGGAGCGCATGGCGATGCTGGTCCTCGGGTCCCGGATCAGCGATAAGCTGTACGGACGGGCCGAGTCGGAGCTGGCAGGTACACTATCCTTCGCGGCGGCGATTGCGCTCAAGAATTCGGAGCTGGTGGAACAGCTCCATAGCGCCGCCACCACCGATGAGCTGACGGGGCTGTGCAACCGGCGCGCGCTGGAGGATCGCCTCGCCGCCGAAATTTCCCGCAGCTTGCGCCATCAGCTTCACACCAGTGTTCTTCTCCTCGACCTGGACCGGTTCAAGGTGGTCAACGATACCATGGGCCACGCCGCCGGCGACCGCCTGCTGGTGCAAGTCGGCCAAATTCTCCGCCAGCAATGTCGAGCGCTGGACGTGGTGGGGCGTCTCGGTGGGGACGAGTTCCTGGTGATTCTGCCGATGACCAAACCGGCGGAAGCCAAGGTGTTCGTTGCCCGGGTGCAGGCGAGCCTGCGAGAGATCGAGAAGACCAACCCCGAATTCGGCGCCTGCACGCTGAGCATGGGGATCGCCGAATCACCCCACCACGGCACGACCGTCAGCAGCGTTCTGGCCGCGGCAGATAACGCGCTGTACCGTGCGAAGCGGGGGGGGAGGAACACGGTCGAGGTGGCGGAAGCCTAGGTGACCATGACGGAATCCGAGTTTACCCTGCTGGGCGACGCACTCTGGCTCGACTTCATCAACACCGCCAGGGGACGCAGGCCCACCCCACCAGACCTCCTCCCGGATGACGCCGCCCTTCTTCGCTGGTCGGCGGCACAGAGCATCGACCTCAACGGTGGGCAACCTCCTCTCCCTCTCGTGCTGCAGCTTCGGGAACGGCTGACGGCCCTGGCGGAGGCGCTGCACGCCGGACTGCAGCCTCCCGCAGCATCCATCGCGGCCATCAACGAGCTGTTGGCACAGGGTGCCGGCTGTCATCAGCTCATCCGAATCAGCGGCGAGTGGCAGGTCCGGTTTGCCCCCGAGCGGCGCCCGGCCATCCTCCAGGCCATCGCCCAGTCAGCGGCCGCCAGCCTGGCCGACTCGCTACGTTTTGTGCGGCGCTGCGCCGGTGAGGGCTGCTCTCTCTTCTTCAGCGACGATTCGCCAAACCAGACCCGCCTCTGGTGCAACATCACGGTATGCGGCCGGCAGACGAAGGTCGAGCGGCGCCGCGGACTCCTGCGCTGACCTCCACAATCGAGCCACTGGAGTATTTCCGCCGCACGCATGCAGCGCTCGGCGACCGGTACCGCCTGCAGCGCACAGTTGCCGCGACCCAGGAGCTCGCCCTGTTCGAGGCCTGGGATGAGGTGCTGAAGCGGCGGGTCAGCCTCCGAGTGGATCTGGACCCAGCCACCAGAGGCTGGTTCCTCCGAGAGGCAGAGGCACTGGGCCGGCTGGACCATCCCGCCATCCGCCATGTATACGACGCCGGAGTGCTCGGCGAGCTGGCGTACCGGGTAGGCAACTGGATTGAGGGGGAGAGTCTCCAGGACGCGCTCCGCCGCGGGCCCCGGCCGATCCCCTTGGTGCACACACTGGCTCGGGACCTTCTGGGTGCTCTGGAGCATGCCCACGCCCATGTCATCATCGTTCGCCGGGTGGTGCCCGCCTCGCTGCTGCTGAGTACCGCCGACAGAGGGACGGTGACCGACCTCCGTTTCTGCAGCTATGTCCTTTCAGCCATCCCGCCCGGCACCCTACCGCCCGAGCCGGCCTACATGGCGCCGGAGATTCGAGAGGGCGCCGCGGGTGATGCCACGAGCGACGTCTACACAGCAGGCGCTGTACTCTACGTCGCGATTACCGGCGAGGAGCCGCCGCTCGATCCCAGCCAGCTGCGTCGGCCAACGGAGCTGAGGCCGGCCTGCCCCCGCGCCATCGAGCGTATCCTTATGAGGGCGATGCAGCCCGACCCGGACGACCGGTATCTCACCGCGGCGGAGATGCTGGAGGACTTTGCCTCGGACGCGGGCACCTTTGAGACGCCACTGGTCCCGGTTGGCCCGGGGCCAATGGCAGACGTCGAGGACAAGGCCCGCTGGGAGAAGCGGCTCCGCAGGGCATTGGGCGACGACTACGAGCTGCTCGGCCTGCTGGGAACCGGCGGCTTCGGCCGGGTGTATCGGGTGCGCGACCTGCACCTCGAGCGGGAAGTGGCGCTCAAGGTTCTCCAGCCTCTGCTCACCCGGGATCCAGAGGTGGTCGAGCGCTTCCGCCGGGAAGCCCAGCACGCGGCAGGTCTGAGCCATCCCAACATCGTGAACATCTATGACATCGGAGGCCGATCGGGACTCCTGTGGTACACCATGGAGTTGATCGAGGGCCCGAGCCTGGCTCAGCTGGTGGAACGCGAAGGGCCGCTGTCGCTCGACCGCGTCCTGCGACTGTTGCGAGAGGCGCTCTCCGCCCTTGCCCACGCGCATGGGTCCGGGCTGGTGCACCGCGACATCAAGCCCGAAAACATGCTGTTCGATCTCACGGGGAGCCTCCAGATCACCGACTTCGGCCTTGCCCTGGCGATTCGGGGGAAATACGCCGGGGCCACCAGCCAGAGCGGGACGCCTCAATTCGCCAGTCCCGAGCAGCTGCTGGGTGAGCGGGTCGACCAGCGGTCGGACCTGTACAGTCTGGCCGCAGTAGCGTACTACGCCTTACTCGGCACGCCGCCCTTTCCGGGAAGAACGGTCGAGCAGGTGCTCGCGAAACAAACCACCAATCAGTTTCCCACTTCCCGGGGGCAGCGGGACGATGTGAGCGAGGCGCTGGAACGGGTCCTCGATCGCGCGCTCAGCGCGGACGTGGACGAACGCTATTCGTCCGCGGCCGAGTTTCTCCAGGCCGTGAACCACGCGGCCGGCACCTCCGGTCGGGAGCCGGTGGCCGACTGGGCGCGTGCCGCGGCCCGCTGGCTCCGCGGCTCCCCCCTTGACTAAATTCGGTCACTCTACAAATTAGTCCCCCGATGCGTCCCCCAAGAGAACGTTTGACCGACTGAGTTAGTAGGGATTCCGAGACCCAGGTGGATTGTCCACGGGTCTTTTCATTTTTTATGACGCGGGACAGGCCTGCGCCCATAAAAACTCGGTGCCCGGACTTTGCCGGCGCCGACGCAGTCAAACAAACATGGAGTAGGCAACATGGCGCGCACCATCGGCACGGTGAAGTGGTTCAACGACGCGAAGGGCTTTGGTTTCATCACTCCGGAGAATGGTGACAAGGATTGCTTTGTCCACCACACCGCCATCAAGGCCGAAGGCTTCCGCAGCCTTTCCGAGGGTGACCGGGTTGAGTTCGACATCGTGCAGGGTGCGAAGGGCCCCGCCGCCGAGAACGTCACCAAGGTGAAATAGCGCACCTCACGGTGAGCGTCTAAACAAAGGCCGCTCCAACTGAGCGGCCTTTTTGTTCTCTAGGGTCTAGGGTCTAAATGAGAGAAGGGCTGCGGGATGCGGTAGACTCTAGATCCTAGACTATTATTTATGCCGATAAATCACGCGTCCACGCGTGAGATCGTACGGAGAGAGCACCACGCTGACCCTGTCGCCCTCCAGTACGCGAATCTTGAATTTGCTCATCTTCCCGGCCGCGTAGGCCAGAATCTCGTGACCGTTTTCCAGCATGACTCGGTAATTCCGGTCGGGTAGCACCTCCGTCACCACCCCTTCCATTTCAATGCCTTCTTCTTTGGCCATCCAGTATCTCCACAAGGGTCCCGAGAAGCCCGGCAGGCGCCCGACCGGGGTGATGAAGCGGGTGGAATCTTGTCGGTATGACGGCGGGAATCAACTGCGGAGCTCCGAGCGGGCCCGGTCGATGTGACGTTCCACCAATTGGACCAGCTCCGCAATGGAGTCCACATCGAAGGTGAGGCGGGCGCCCGCGGTCCGATAGATCTCGGGAAGGGGCTCGACCGCGCCAAGCGAGAGCGCCTCTCGGTACCGCGCTACGGCCCGAACCGGATCTTCCAGGCTGTTGCGCCAGACCTGAACTGCCCCGAGCTGCGCGATCCCATATTCGATGTAGTAGAACGGATACATGAAGATGTGAAGCTGGCGATGCCAGCGGGATACCCGCTCCTGCTGGAGCCCGCTCCAATCCACACCGCGCTCGAAGCGGCTGCGGATCTGGAGCCAGGCCGCGTCGCGCGCGTCTGCGTTGCCGCCCTGCCGGCTGGTGTAGATCCAGGTCTGAAATGCATCGACCGACGCGATGTGAACCAGGCTGAGCAGTATATCTTCCAGATGTTCCAGCCAGGCGCTCCGGGCGTCCTGAGCGGTGAAGTAGCCAGCCGGCTGGGTCAGATGGGGCGTGGCGAGCAGCTCCATGGACATCGAGGCCAGCTCGGCCGCCTCTGAGCCAGGATGGCGCTGCCAAATCAGGGGGAGGCGGTGCGAGGCAAAGGCGTGGAAGGCGTGACCGGCTTCATGCAGCAGGGTCATGACGTCTTCCACCAGTCCGACGGCGTTCATGAAGATGAAGGGCCTGCCGTGGAAATGCAGGGTCTCGCAGTACCCTCCGGGCGCCTTGCCCTTCCGGCTCTCGAGATCGAGCAGCCCCTCGTCGATCATGGTCTGGAACTCACGGCCCAGCAGCGGGTCGATCCGCTCGAAGACCCGTTGGGCCTTCCCCACCAGCTCGGACGCGTCCTGGAATGGGCGCAGTGGCTTCTCGCGGTAGGGATCCACCGCGAGGTCCCAGGGACGGAGCACGTCGAGGCCAAGCCGCTGACGGCGGGCTTCCATGACCCGCTCCACCGCGGGGGTCGCTGTTTGCTCGATGGCCTCGTGAAACCGCTCGCAATCGGCCGGGGTGTAGTCGAAACGGAACTTGGCGGGGAAGATGTAATCCCGGAAGTTGGCGAAGCCGGCGTTCCGGGCCGCCCGCATCCTGAGCTGGTACATGCGGTCGAACAGCGTGGCCAGCTCGTCTCTGCGCTCGATGTACGGCAGGCTGGCCGCATGGAACGCGCGCTCCCGGACCGCGCGGTCGGGACTCTTGAGATAAGGCTGGAGGTGAGGCAGCGGCAGCTCCACGCCCTCCCATTTCACCATGATCGATCCGGTGATGCGCTGATAACGGGCGCTATGCTCCTCCAACTCGGCAAAGATCGGAACGTTCTCGTCCCGAAAGATCTCGATCTGGGTGCGGAAACGGGCGAGCGTCGTGGCCAGCTCGGGCGTCGAGTAGCCGGACTCCACCAGCCTGCGGGCCAGGTCGACGCTCCGCTCCTCCATCTTGGGCAGGACCTCGGTGGAGAACCGGAGGTGATCGGCTTCCTTCTCCCGATCGCTCGTGTCGATGGTATACGCGATCATGGCCCGGGAGGCCGCCTCGGTGACCAGCTCTTCGAGCCGGGACCACTCGGCCAGCCACGCCTCGATGGTGGAAGCCTCGAGCGGGCGCGCGGCAAGATCATCGAAGTAGGGGGCGACGTCATCCCAACTCGCCTTGGCGAACGCTGAGGGAGATGGGGGCAAGACGGACACAGTCACTGTGACTCCCGATTCTGAATCAGGGACATGGGTTCCCAGATATAACGTAGGCCAGCCGCGAGTCACAATCCCGGGGGCCGGAGCCGGTGAAAATTCGTGCGCTCCTGATAGGCCATACCGATCGCAAGCAGTGCGGCTTCGCCCAGTGCCCCGCCAGTGAGTTGCAGGCTGGTCGGCAAGCCCGCTTCACCTATTCCATTCATGAGGAAGAGGCCAGGCACCCCGCACAGGTTGGCTGCGCCGCTGATGTTGGTTCCGCCGGGATAGTTCGGGTACACCTTGTCGAAGGAGGCGTCGAGCGGCCACGCGATAGTCGGCAAGGATGGCGCAGCGATCGCGTCTACCTGGCTTAAGAGCTTGGCCAGCCCCACCGCAGCTGGCCGCCGTACCCGGAGTGCCCTGAGATAGTCTTTTGCCAGCACCACCTGCCCTGCGTATCCTCCCAGGCGATCTTCCGGCGCGGTGAGCTCGGTTATCCGGCCGGTCTCGAACAGCGGCTCGAACGCGCTCGCAGCTTCGGCATCGATGATGATGCTCGCAGCAGCATCGTACGGCAGGTCGGGGAGCTGGAGATCCTCGACCACATCGGCGACCTGTCGCAACACTGAGATCGACGCCTCGAAGTTTCGCAGCACCTCGGGCTGAACCTTCTCCCTCGTGCCGCGGAGGATTCCGACGCGATACCGCCGCCTCAGCCGGCCACGTCGTGGGGCTGCAAACCGCTGGGTGATGGTGGTCGGGTCCTGAGGGTCTGGTCCCGCGATCGCCTCGAGGACCAGGCCGCAGTCCTCGGCGGTTCGTGCCAAAGGGCCCAGCTTGTCCATGGTCCAGCTCAATGCCATGGCGCCGTGCCGGCTCACCCTGCCATAGGTGGGCCGGAGACCACTCACCCCACAGAAGGCCGCGGGATACTGGATCGAGCCCCACGTCTCCGAGCCTATCGCGAATGGTACCAGGCCAGCTCCAACAGCCGATCCGGGCCCGCTGGAAGAGCCGCCCGACCAGCGTGACGGATCCCAGGGTGTCTTCCCCGGGCCGGTAAAGCTGGCAAACGCCTGGTTGTACCCCATCCCACCGGCGAGCTCGACCATCGCGAGTTTGGCGCAGAGCACCGCGCCGGCCGAGCGAAGCAGGCGGACCGTGGTAGCGTCGCCCTTGAGCATTTGATCGCGGTACGGCGCTGCGCCCCAGGTGGTCGGTGCGCCATCGGTCGCCAGCAGATCCTTCACGCCACACGGGATCCCGTGGAGTGGGCCTCGAGCCCTTCCCGCGGCCAGTTCGCGGTCCCGCCCCCGTGCCTCGGCGATGGCTGACTCGCGCATGACCGTGACCACCGCATTGTAGGTGGGACCGAGCCGCTCGAGCCGATCGAGAAAATGCCGGGCTAGCTCCACCGAGGATACTCGGCGCGATCGAAGAAGGACGCCCAGTTCGGGTATGGAAAGAAAAGTGGGATCAGTCATGAGGCCCGGGCCGTGGCCGGCTGGGCGTGAAGACAAAATCAGGCTCATCATCGTTGGCCAGGTTCACCTTCTTGAGCTGGTCCACCCGCTCCAGCCCCTTCTGAATCTGCTGCGCGACCGTGCTCAGGTCTTTCGGGGAGAGCCTCGAGCCGTACTGAGCCCGAATCACCTCGGTTAGCGCCTTGGCGAGTGCACCCGGATCTTCGACCGCGCCCGGCGGAAGCACCGTCTCCCACCTGGCCAGGCGAATCGACTCCGGACGAGCGCCGATCAGGGGTGCCAGGACGGCCAGGGCGACCGACTCGGCGAACGAGCGTCGGGAAAGGTCGGTCAGATGATGCTCTCCCGGCGCTCCCCGCCTGCCATCCTGCCCTGGCGGTGGTACAGGTAGGCGAGCAGAAGGAAGACCAGGCCGAGAATAAAGACGGAGCCGACCCGATAGAGAGCGTCGAGCGAGGAAAGATCGAACAGGAGAACCTTGACCACCGCGAGCCCCGCGACGCCGAGTCCGGCAAGGCGGACCGGCTTGAGGGCACGGCGGAACCCGCCGATGACCAGCGCAGCCGCGAACACCAGCCACCAGGCGCTGACGGCCAGCCCGGACGCGAGGCTCGCGGTCTGAGCGGAAAGTGTCTTCAACGCGAAGTAGCGCTGGATTTCTCCGGTCGCCCCGAAGAGCACCATGGCCCCACCGAGGGCCCAGAGCCCGCCCCTGATGAGCGGGGCAGCGCTCGCCGCGCCGACCCAGCGCCAGAGCCCGGCCGCGAGCCCTAGCGTCACGGCCACCGTCGCCCACAGTGCGACCGCCCACGCTCCCACAAAGGCAGAATCCGCCGCGGTGCGTCCCGCGAGCGCCTCGCTAAAGAGCTGATCAAGCGCCGCCCAGAGAGTGCCCAGGGCAAACCAGCGTCCATCCTCACGGGCGAGCAGATGGTCGAGCGCTGCCCAGAGAACCGTCAGGGCGAGGAGGGCCCAGACCCGCCCAACGCCATCCCAGTGCTGCCAGGCGGCAATGCCGGCCGCAGCCGCGCCAACGAGGGCAAAAGCGGGCCGCGGTCGTTGGTACCCGGCGATGAGGTATGGCAGCGCAACCAGCAGCGCGACAGCGCCAGGTTTCGCGTCGAACCAGCCCGGGTCAAGGCCATGCACCGCCCAACCCAGAAGGACCGGGGTCAGAAAGAAGTACAGCGCCTCGCCCAGCGACCAACCCGGCGCGACTGATCCAGTCGGAAGCTGGAGCGGCAGGATCCGGCTGGAGTGAAGTGCGTACCACCACACCGGCGCGGCCAGCACCAGCCCCGCCAGGAGGATCGCCCAGGGGTGGTGAAGACGGTCGCTTGCAGCGGCGACGAAGGTCCAGCCGCCCGAGAACGAGAGCAGCCGGGTCTCCCACCAGCGTTCCCGGAGCCCGACGTGGATTCCGGCCGTTCCCCCGAGCACGCCGTAGAGTAGCACGGCCCAGGGCGTGCCGCGGGTGGCGGCCCCGGAGTAGGCCACGCCGAAGAAGCTCACGGCAACAACGAACATGGTGAGACGCCAGCGCCGCCGCGCCGCGACCAGTCCGAGTCCCGCCGCCATCGAGGCGAGGTACATCAGGAGCAGGTCCGCGTTGGCGTAGTTGCGGCCCAGGAGCAGCGGCGCGAAGAACGCGCCCAGCGCCGCAGTGGTGCCGAGAGCCTCGACGTCAATGGCATACGCGATCATCGCGAGGGAGACCGACACCATCGCGAGTCCCAGGATGCCGGTCGTGGGAGGAAGCACCCCGTAGAGCCGGGCTGCCGCCCAGACGCTGAGATAGATGATCCCCGAGCCGCAGCCGATCAATGCTGCGCCGTAGGTGCGGTAACGGGGCTGAAGCCGCCAGCCGATCGCACCGACGATCACACCGGCGCAGGCCCCGCTGATGCAACGCATGATGGGTGAGATCCAGCCGCGGTCAAACGAGAGACGCAGCAGGTATCCGGCGGCGAGGATGAGGGCGACGACACCGATCGCGAGGAGCACCCGCTGGCCGATCCATTGTTCCGACGAGAGAATCGTCGGTCGGGAAGCCGTGGGTAGGGGCGACGCGTGCGTCGCCCGCGGCCGGGGGGCCGGGGTCGATGGGGAAGGCACATGCGGGTCGGGCAATGCACGCCTTTGGGGCGACGCACGCGTCGCCCCTAGGGCTGCCATCTCACGCACTTGTTCCTCCAGCGCTGTCAGCCGCGCCTCGAGCCGGCCGATCCGGTCTTCCTCGCTCATCAGGCTTCCGCTCCTTCTGCCGCGCGTTTGGCGACTCTGGGCTGCACGTCGACCTGAAATGCCATGATGCCCACCAGACCGACCAGTATCCCTGCCCCGTAGAACGGCCAGCCGTGTCCCAGGCGCTGGAAGGCGATCGTAGCAAGAACAGGGGCCATCACCCTGGCCAGCCCAGCGAACGTCTGCGCCACCCCCATCGTGGTGCCCAGCTCGCCCGGGTCCGAATAGCGTGACATGAGAGAAGTCGTAGCCGGAAAGAGGAGAGCCGTACCGATCGGCACCAGAGGAATGACCAGGGCGAGTGTCCAGAGATCGTGGGGCAGCGGGTACAATGCAAGGCCGACCACGAGGAGCACGGTGCCGATCCGCATGGCCCAGGTCTCCCCGATCCGGTCTACGATCGGACCCAGCAGCAGGCTGCGCATCACAAAGGAGAGCACCCCGACATAGAGAAAGACATATCCGATGGTAGTCTCATCGATCGCGAACTCGGCACCCAGATAGAGAGCCAGCACGGAGGTCATCGAGGCAAACGCGAGCATTCCCACGCCGTAGATCCAGAGCAGCCGACCGATCGCTGTGGTCGGGTGTCGCAGCGCCATCCAAGCGGGATGCCAGATCGGCTTGCGGGCCTTCGCGGAAACCGGTGCCGGCTCCTTGTGTGATTCCGGCAGCCATTTCCAGGCGAAGAAAACGTTGATGAGGCAGAGCGCCGCCGCGATCATCCCGGGCGCCGCCTGGCCGAAATGCGCGGCAAAGGAACCAATCGCCGGCCCGACCATGACACCGGCCGACGTCGCCGCAGAGAGCCAGCCGAGGGCGCGCGCACGATCGGCCGGCTCGACCGTATCGGCCACGTAGGCCTGGGCCACACCGGTCGTGCCCCCGCCGGCCCCCTGTACCAGGCGGGAGAGGAAGAGCAGCCAGACGCTGGTCGCCAGCCCGAAGACCACGTAGGCCATCGCGGATGCGCTGAGTCCGATCAGGAGCGCGGGCCGCCGGCCGTACCGATCCGATACCCGTCCCCAGATCGGCGCCGCCAGCAGCTGGGCAATGGAGAATGACGCGATCAGGCGGCCGATCGTCTCCGGCGTCGCCTGGAGCTTGAGCGCGTAGAAGGGCAGAAGCGGGAGCACGATCATGAACCCGATCATGTCCACGAAGTTCACCGCGATGAGGACCGCAAGGCGGCGGAACTGGTTGCGGGAATCGGCGGGGTTCCGCTTCATCCGATCCCGCCCCGGTCGGCCCCGAGCGCGAATACTGCGGCGCTGATCGCCATCAGGACCACGCCATAGGCCGCGGCCACGCCGACGTCGGACTGCCGGAGACTGGACAGAATCTCGAGCGAGATCGGCCGGGTGTCGTAGGTGTAAAGCATGATCGAGGTCACGAAGTCCCCAAAGGCGGTCACGAAGGCCAGGCTTGCTCCAGCCACGATGGCCGGGCGGAGCAGCGGGAGGGTCACCCGGCGGAGCGTCCGCCAGCGCCCGGCGCCCAGCGTCGCGGCTGCCTCATCCAGCGAGAGGTCGAGCGCGCGGAAGCCGGCGAGAACGCTGCGGCTGGTGATCGGCAGATTCCTTACGAGGTAGGCGAGCGGAAGGAGCCAAAGGGTGCCCACCAGGATGAATCGGCCGGCCAGGGGCGCGTGCACGCTAAACGCAGTGGCCAGCGCGATGGCGAAGACGGTGCCGGGGACCGCCCACGGCAGCGCGAGCAGACCTTCAATCGTCCGTCCGAATCTCGCCCGCCGGCGCACGGAGAGAACTCCCGCTGCCACGGCGATACTGACCGCGGCCACGGTCGCCGCGCTCGCGAGCCACAGACTGTTGAGCAGCGGCCTGGCCCGCACCGGATCCTCGATCAGCGTCAGGTAGTTGCGCCAGGTATACGCGGGCGGCAGCGGCTCGGTGGTCCAGGTGCCTGCCGGCACGAAGGAGACCAGCAGCAGGGTGAGGTGTGGCAGCAGGAGGAGCAGAGCCAGTCCCCAGCCGAGTACCCCCACGATGAGACGCACCGCCGGCCGCTTGACCGGCACCAGGGCGGGAGCAACGCCCTTGCGTCCACCTGCCGAGCTCTCGAATGCGGCGGTCCCCCGTAACAGCCAAAGCGCCCCGAGGGCGATCAGGGTGAGCGAGACGGTCTCGATCATCGCGAGCTGGTCATCACCATTCAGCCGGGTGGCGACGATCTGGGTGGTCATGACCCGGAATCCGCCGCCGAAGATGTAGGGCGCGCTGAAGGACGCGAGCGCGGTCATGAAGGTGAGAAGGGCACCACCCGTCAGCCCAGGCATCAGCAGCGGCAGCACGACTCGCCGCAGCGTACGCCAGCGTCCCGCCCCCAGGCTGGCGGCAGCCTCGAACACCGAGGCATCCAGGCCGGCAAGTCCTGCGCGGGTGAACAGATAGAAGTACACGTACATCGAGTAGGCGTGCACCAGCAGAATGGCCCCGGGACCCTGCAGCCGCCACGGCGGTGTATCCAGCCGAAAGAGCCGCTGTATCAGGAGGGAGGCGAATCCGCTCTCGCCATAGAGAAACAGAAAGGCGAGCACGCCAACGAGCGGCGGAAGCACCGCGGGCAGTGCAACCAGGCCACCCACGATACGGCGGCCCGGAAAGTCGTAGCGGGAGAAGAGGAACGCGAGCGGGATCCCAATTGCCCCGGCCAGCATCACCGTCGCGAGAGAGATCCAGAGACTGCCCCAGAGCGCCTGCGCCTCGTTCCGCCTCTCCAGGAATTGCCGCACAAAGTCGGCGGTCCATCCATTCGCGCCGCGAAAACCCTCCACCAGGACGAGCACGAGCGGGTACACGATCAGCCACACCAGGAGCACCAGCAGCCCCACTTCGAGGAGAGCCGCGCGTCTGCCGCCGATCACCGATCGCCCGAAGGAAAGAGGTGGATACCGCCACCCGACCGGCGGCTCGGCATGATCCCCACCCGATCACCGGGGCGGACCGACCGGGGCGGCCCGGTGACCTCGAGTCTGGCACCGCCATCGGTCGCGACGGTGAACAGACTCGCCGCGCCGGTGAATCGCCGCTCGGCTACCGTCCCGGGGACTGCGCCCGGAGCGGGTGCCATCAATCGGAGTGCTTCGGGGCGCACGACCATCAAGGCTTCCCCCTGCGGTGGAACCGCTCCCGGCGGTGCAGCGCCATCGGTGAGCTCCCACTCCACGCCTTCCAGTGAGACTCGCACCCCACGCTCCGTTGGCCCGAGCACCGTCACGGCGATGCGGCTCGATCGGCCCACGAACTCCGCGACAAATGGGTTGGCCGGGGCGGCGTAGAGATCCTCCGGCGAGCCGACCTGCTCCAGCCGGCCTCCGCGCAGCACCGCAACGCGATCGCCGAGATCGAACGCCTCGTCCTGCTCATGGGTGACGAGCACAGTTGTGATTCCTACCCGGCGGATCAGCTCCCTGATCTCACCCCGGGTTCGCTCCCGAAGCGACGGATCCAGATTGGAGAGCGGCTCGTCCAGCAGCAGCACTCGCGGCTCAGGTGCGAGGGCCCGAGCCAGCGCGACCCGTTGCTGCTGGCCTCCGGAGAGCTGGGCTATGCGCCGGCGCTCGAAGCCGGCGAGATCCACCAGAGCGAGTGCGCGCGCCACCCGCTGATCGAGCTCTTCCCCGCGAACGCGGAGCGACTCCAGCCCGAATGCCACGTTTGCGCCGACGTCGAGGTGCGGAAAGAGGGCGTAGTGCTGGAACACCATGCCGAAGCGCCGCGCCACCGGCTCGACCGTCGTCACGTCCTCGTCCTCCACCCACACGCGTCCGGCATCCGGCGTCTCGAATCCGGCCAGCAGCCGTAGCGTGGTGGTCTTCCCGCTCCCGCTGGGGCCGAGCAGTGCGAGCATCTCTCCCCGTTCCAGCGACAGCGAGAGGTGGTCCACGGCGGTGGTGCCGTCGAAACGCTTCGTCAGACCTTCCAGGCGAAGAAAGGTCACCGCTTCCCTGTCCCACGCACATGCTGATCCCAGTAGCTCATCCACGCCGGCCCCTGTTTGGAGAATAGACCCCAATCCACGTCGGCGACGACCATGTCACGCTCGACGTCGGCCACCCATGACGGCACCGAATCGGCCGGAAGGTCGGTCCGAGCCGGGAGCCGGAATACCCGCCGAGCGGCGAGCAGCTGCGCTTCCTCGCTGCCGACGAAGTCGATAAATGCGCGGGCGGCCTCAGGGTGCCGGCTACCGCGCACCAGCCCGATGCCATCGTCGATGACCACGGTGCCGCTCCGGGGAAAGACGTAGCCCAGCGGCATGCCCTTGGCCTGGGTGATCAGGATGTCCTGAAGATCCCAGAGGCTTATCAGCCCCTCCTGGCGAGCAAGCTTCTCGTACAACAGCGCAGGGCTGATGGTATAGGTCTTGGTTTGGCCATCCAACCGCCGAAGCCAGGCCATGCCTTGGGCCGTGTCTCCGGTCTGACGCAGGCTGCGCAGCAGGATGAGCCCCCAGATGGCACGCATCGTTCCGCTAGCCATGGGATCCCGGATGATGACCTTGTCTTTCCAGCGGGGCTCCAGCACGTCGTCCCAGTCCTGGGGCGCGTCCCGGCGAGGCACCGCCCGGCTGTTGAAGGCGATCACCGCCGGCGTCCGGTAGACCGGATAGTAGAGATCCCGGGGGCCGGCTCCTCGGCGCTCCACGTTGCCGGCCCACACCGGACGGTAGGGCACCAGCAGCGAGTCCTGGATCCCGCGATCGAAGATCGAGGCCGGCCCGCCGAACCAGACATCGGCCTGCGGATTGACCCGCTCGAAACGCAAACGGTCGAGGATCTCCTGCGAGCCCATATCCAGCCAGCGCACATCGATGTCCGGCCGTCGGGCCTCGAACGCGTGCTCCAGCAGGGCCAACTGGTCCCGACCGTGGGGTGAATAGAGGACGACGGGGGTACGTGCGTCGCCTCGACAGGCGGAAAGGGCGGAGAAGGCGGAGAGGGCTGAAAAGACGGAGAAGGCGGAGAAGACCGTCATTTCTTCCCAAGCGCCAACAGATTCGTGAACAGCCGAAATGCGCCCGGCACCCCCGCAGGCAACTGCCGAAAGAAGCTCAGGCCGGTGTAGACGTAGGTTCCCTTCCCGACCGGCGCGACCAGAAGTCCGCCGAGAAGCGGCGCGTCGCCGGGGTCGTGGGTCTCCAGAACCGGCCGGTACCGGCGGTCCCAGGTTCGGGCGAAGTAGAGTCCACGCTCCTGGACCCAACCCTTCCAGTCCGCTGCGCTCAGCCGGTTGGGGGCACGCACCGCCGGATGATCGGGTGCGACCAGCCTGACCGGCGCGTTTTCGTCGGTGACCCGATCGTGGCTCACCGGCGGAGCAGCCCGCGCGGGCGCGGACCCCGGCCGGCCCGGCGCCGGCTCCTCCAGGCGCAACGGCTGCCCACCGACCGTCATGGGATAGGGAGCAAACCGGCCGCTGAAAAATTGGTGCTGCTGATACTGCACGATGAGGAGACCGCCTCGACGGGCGTAGTCGAGAAGGCGCCGGTTGTTCTCCACCAGTGCCGAATCCGTCTCGTACGCCCGCGGCCCGACCACGATGGCATCGTACCGATCGAGCCTCCCGCGCTCGAGCGCCGCTCCGCCGAGCAGCGTGACGGGAACTCCCACGCTGGCGAGTGCCTCGGGCACCTGGTCGGCAGCGCCGCGAATGTAGCCGACGCGGGTGAGTCGAGGCAGGATCAGAGGGGCAACCCGGAGTGTGGTCGTCGCGAGCCTGGTGTAGGAGCGGGGCCTGATGTGAGGGTAGTCGACGGTATACATGCCTACGTCGTACGTAGTGCCCTCCAGGTCCTGCGCCACGGCGCGAATTTCGCCGCTGTCGGGCGCGAGGCGAGCGGGCGGTCTTACCTCGAAGATGAAGCTTTCGCGCTCGTCCTCCCGGGCGAAGCGGAAGTGCTGCGACGCTACCGCTGGCCAGCCGCGACGGAGTTGCAGACGCACGGTGCCGGAGGTCGAGTCCCTGGCGCCGTGGGTGAGCGTGACGGTGAAGCGATGCGGCGTGAGCGAGCCGGTCGGCCACACCTCGGTGGCCGGATCGAGCTTAACATCGATGCGCGGGACCACGGTGACCGGCCGGCGCACCTCTCCCCGCGCCTGATCGTTGAATCGAAACACCGCCTCTGTCATCTGTGAGGCGCCCAGGCTGTCCCCTTGTCCGGCATTCACCTCGACCGATCCCAGGAAGGTGGGAGGCTCGAACGGCTCACCGTAGGGCGGGCCGCCGGTGAGACTCAATCGGTGCTGGTCCGGCCAGCGATAGAGATCCCCATCTCGAGGCAAGCGGAGGAAATAGGGAGTGGAGGGCGGCTGCTCGAGAACCTGATACTCGGCAGCGACCGTCCCGACCTGCCCCGGTTGGACGGTCAGCGGCACGGAATCCGGCTCCGGCCCCTGACACTCGCCGAAAGGAATGCACTCCGCTGCCCGCATGTCTGCCAGGCGTGGCTCATCCGAGGCGTTCCAGGTCGACAGCGTCCAGCGAAGCCTCTGTCCTGCTACGACCCGGTCGTCCTCTATGACGGCATCAAACACGACCCGGCCCAGATGCCAGGCCGCCGCGTTGAGATGCCCGAGCTGGTCCTCCAACTCGATGCCGCGAGTGTAGTAGGCCCCTCCGCCTCCCGCGCCCGCTCGAGGTGGCTCCGCCACTGCCCGCCCGAGGTCGGACGCGGCACGCGCGAGCAGGCTGCGCTGGCGCGACAGGTTCCCACGCGCGGCCATGACCGAATCGACCCGGGCTTGGTAGCTGGCCAAACCGGTCGTCGGGTTTCCGGCGAGTACGAGCGTGGCCGACCCACCCACACGCCGCTCACCCAGTGGAATGGCCGCCATGCTGGTATCGACCCCCGAGAACAGCCCGCCTTTGGCATCGCCTCCCCCAGCCGTCCGGTCTTCCACCAAGGCCAGTCGTACGTTGGAGGGGCCGATCCGCTGCAGCTGACCCATGTCCTGGGATCGGTGCAGGCTCCGCCCGGCCATGGCGATCTGATGGAACGACTTGCCGACAGCCGGATCGAGCACCCCACCGTTCAAGGTCAGCGTGGTGGCGGCGCT
The DNA here is from genome assembly GCA_038209515.1 of Gemmatimonadales bacterium. Lineage (GTDB taxonomy): Bacteria > Gemmatimonadota > Gemmatimonadetes > Gemmatimonadales > GWC2-71-9 > CAVVWJ01. The sequence continues at coordinate 7,000 of JBBQXQ010000004.1, read as the reverse complement.
GTCGAATCGGGTGCTCCGATACAGTTTGAGGGGACTCCAGGGAAGGAGTCCCTCTTCCCGGAACAGCTCACGAAACCGGGTGGAGTCTCCCGCCGCGCGGAACGCCTCCTGGGCCGACCAGCCCGCCGCCTGATGCTGGCCGTGGCCATCACGGGGCGTTCCACTGAAGATCGAAACAATGATCTGAGGTCGGAACCTGCGGACGATCCTGACGACGTCCTTGAGGATGGTATCCCGTGGCCAGTGCTGCCACGTCTCATCGAGAGTCTTGGAATAACCGAAATCGTATGCCCGGGTGAAATACTGCCGCGCGCCGTCGAGTCGGCGCGCGGCAAGCAGCTCTTCAGTACGGATCAGCCCGAGCGCTTCACCCAGCTCGGGGCCGATGAGATTCTGTCCACCCTCGCCCCGGTTGAGTGAGAGATAGGCCGCTTCCGTGCCCAGGCCGCGGACGAGGATCGTCAGCAGCTCCGTATCCTCGTCGTCGGGGTGGGCGCCGATCATCAGAACCCGCTTGTAGTGCCCCAGCATTCGAAGCTCCTGGTCGAGCGCGACCGCTCCGCCCGTGGACGGTGGCTCGAGCTGCCCCAGGAGCGGTGATGTCGAAAGGACGCACAACAGGAGGAACGCGGGACCAATGGAGAGCAATCCGCGACGCACAGACCCCGGCCGTAGAAGTTGAGGCTGGAAGCTAACTCGGGTCGGGGCCCTACGAAATCATGGAGCGTCCCCGAGCGGGGTCTCCCGGCAGGCGCGACGGAACTCCGGGTGCTTGTACCAGAGATACAGACCCATCGAGACCGCGGCGAGGGTGTTGGCTGTGACGACGGCCCAGAAGGGGAACAGCTCGTTGGTTCGCTCGGAGAAGACCTCGAGCAAGCCGTAAAACATCACTTCGAAGACCAGAAAGACCGGAAGGAGGGCGTATCGGACCACTGAATCCCGCTCGCCCCAATGCACCAGGATGACCAGGCCCATCCCGAGCAGCGCGAACACCGCGAAGTGAAAAGCGGTATAGACCAGAATCGCCCCGAACACGAGGTGACTGGTGTCGGGAGTCGAGTCGCCGAAGAGCACGACCTGGCCCAGCAGGCTCGGAGTTTGAAAGGGGTGGCCGGCGATGGTATCGAGGATCAGAAACCAGGTAGCGACAGCCACGCCCCCGATAATGCCGACGTCGGTCCCCTCCGCCATGACCGAATGGGAGTCATCCAGCATGGGTACACATTGGGGGAGGCGTCTCCAGAGCGCAAGACGCGAGAGCTACCTTCGGGAGCCGCCCGGCGGGTGAGGTGGGGGTTTGACCTCATCGCCTAGAGGTGCCTCCTGGAAGGTTCGCCGCAGACTGGGGTGCCGCCGCCAGAGGTACCAGCCCATCGAACCGATCCCAAGTACGCTGCCGACGAGCGCCGACCACAAGGGGAATCGCTGGTCAGTGGCGGAGTACAGCATGAACAGGAGGCCGATGAAGAGTAAGAAGGCTATCACCAAGCCGAGCCACATTCCCATCCGCAGCGCCGGATTACGAATGGCCATATGGGTCAGCCACGCGAGGAGGATACCGAGCAGCAGGAACACCCCGAAATGGAGCAAAGAGTACTCGGCGATCGCCTGCGGCATGAGCGTCCGGACCGCCGGCGTCGTATCCCGAGCCACGAAGACCTGGCCGAGGACATTGGGGGTATGGCCCAGCTGGCCACGCCCGAGATCATAGGCCACATACCAGACCGCTACGATGAGTCCGCCGATCACGCCGGTCAGGAGTCCTTCGCGCAATGTCGAATGGTGCTGGTGATCCATGGTTGCCCCGCCGGTTGAATCGCGACCGCTGCGTCCGCGGTACAGATTGTTCCGGCAGCGGGGAGCTGGATGTGTCGGGGGTCACTCCGTAGCAGGCTGACCCCTGCAGCTGGAACATGGACAGCTTCGGAGCAGCTGCTCGAAGGTGTAGATGCCGGTCTCATGTCCATCGCTCCAGTTGATGCGCAGGCCGTAGGCGCCGACCAACTGGAGCGACACCGGGCGGATATCGCGCGGCACCCTGGCGGGATCGAGCAACGGTCGTCCGCTCATCTCCTCGACACAGCCGGCGCACGGGCACGCGAGGCGAAGTGAACGAGCAGGAAAGAATCCCTGGTGACCGCGCTCGTCCCACTCGATGAGGAGGCCGTCGTCGCGCCGGTTGATGGCGTGGGGGATGGGGGTGGTTTTCATTTGAGGCGATCGGCTATTAGCTATTAGCTATTAGCTATTAGCTATTAGCTGTTGGCTATTGGCTCTAACAAGAAACCCCCCGAGCATCGGAGGGTCTCTAGCGCATCGGCGTAGCTAATAGCTAATGGCCAATAGCTTCTTAGGCCACCAGATCCTTCAGCCGGTCTCCGGTCTCGCCTTCGCGCAGGCGGAGGAGGGCGCGGTCCCGCAGCTGACGGATCCGCTCACGGGTAACCCCCATCATGCGGCCGATTTCCTCGAGCGTGCGGCTGTTGCCGTCGTCCAGCCCAAAGTAGAGCCGAAGCACCTTAGCGTCCCGCGGCGGGAGGGCGGCGAGGGCCGCCTCGATATCCCGCGTCTGGCTGTTGGCCATGGTCGTCATGTCGGTGCTTTCCTGCTCGCCGCTGGTGAAGCGTTCGATCCGCTCGTTGCCTTCGCCGTCCCTGGTGGGATGGTCGAGCCGAACCGCCTCGGAATTGAGGGCGCTGAGGGAACGCACCGCCTCGACGGTCAGTCCGGTTGCCCGGGCCAGCTCCTCGGTGGTTGGCATCCGGCCCAGCCGATCCTTCAGCAGGGTCGTGGTCCGACCAAGCCGGCTGAGATCCGCCGTACGATTGAGCGGTACCCGGACCGGACGGCCATGCCGCGCGATAGCGGCCTGCACCGCCTGCCGGATCCACCAGACTGCATAGGAAATGAACTTGACGCCGCGATCGGGATCGAACTTGCGGGCCGCGGTCATGAGGCCGAGGTTCCCCTCGCCGATCAGGTCCACCAGGGGTACTCCACGATTCTGGAACTTCTTGGCCACGGAGACCACAAAGCGCACATTGTGGCGAGCCAGCCTTTCCTGGGCCGTCACATTGCCCTTGAACGCCTTACGGGCGAGTTCCATCTCCTCCTCACGGTTGAGGAGGGGAACCCGGCTGATCTCGTCCAGGTACAGATCGAGACTCTCGCGACCCTCATCGATTGCACGAGCGATCTGCGCCGGTCGCACCGGGCGACGCTTGCTACGTGCCTTGATTGTCACGCTTCTAGCTCCTATGGGACTCCCGTCCCCTGCTCGGGTGCCAGCCACGACTGAGGCCGAGCCAAATTTGAGTCGGCCAATATACTACCTAAGATACGGAAAATCAACACCTTAGATAAACTGTGGCGGGACGGATAGTTGCAGGACCACTCGGAGCGGTTACGAAGATTCCGACACGGCGGACGTAACTGTATGTAACTTTGACAGGTTTAGATCACGGCGGCGGGTGACGTCCCAAGCTGAAACACCCGCCGGAGCATGAGTTGCCCCGAGATGGCTGGACGGCAATTCATGCGACGCGATGCCGTTACTTGGGCTCCCCCGACGGTTTCTTGTTCGCTTTTTCCATCTCCTCGCCCATTTTGCGCATCGCCTCGGGATTCGCCATCATGGCCTTCATATCCACCGGCTTCTCGGTGATTTCGTTCTTCGCCCCGGTACCGGTGGCGTTGAGCGTCATGGTTCCCCCCTCCTCTGTGGTCATCTTCACGAGGTGCCACACGGGGGCATCCATGGAAGCCCAGGTATCACCATGCGGGCCTCTATAATGGCGGGTGCGGTAGGTGCCTGCGGGTACCGTGATCGACTCCTCACCGAGGAACTTGGCATCGGAGCAGAACTCTCGCCAGTCTGCCTTGGAGGCCGCTGACTTGCTCATGGCCGAGTTCATCTTCATCGCGGGCTGATCGCCGATCTTCATCACCACTTCCGTCGCGTCGCTCCCCTGCAGGGTCGACTGATCCCAAGGCGTCAGCATCTGCATGATCGTTCGCTTGCCGCTCCCCGCTTCGTTCATGACCATCTGAAACCAGTACATCTGCTTACCCTGGCGCTGCTCGGCTTTCACCACGGCTATGCGCATCGGTTCCGGATTGGCCTGCCCCTGTTTCTGCCAGGCGAGCTCGGCCCACTCACCGACCTTGGGCGGGCGGGAGAAATATTTGGTGAGGTCGGCACAGGCATTTTGGGCCCGGGCCATAGAGGGAGCCACCGTGGAGAGCAGCACCCCGAAGAGAAGGATAGGTCGCATCTTGAACTCGTTGTCGCGGGAATGAACGAAACTAGCGAACGGCCGCCCCAGCGCAATGCGATTGCCGTCAGGGGTGCTCTAGTGGGTGCCGCCCCCGGATAACTGCTTCACCAGATCGCCGACCACATTCTTGGCGTCCCCGAAAAGCATCCAGGTTTTCTCCGAGAAGTACAGCTCGTTATCGATGCCGGCGAAGCCGGGATTCTTGCTTCGTTTGATGGCGAAGACGGTTCTCGCCTGGTCGGCATCGATGATCGGCATACCGAAGATCGGACTGTTCTTGTCGGTCCGGGCCGCGGGATTGACGACATCGTTGGCGCCCACTACCAGGGCAACGTCGCACTGGGGCATTTCGGGATTGATCTCGTCCATTTCCACCAGATCGGTGTATGGAATGTTCGCCTCCGCGAGCAGCACGTTCATATGCCCCGGCATCCGCCCCGCAACTGGATGGATGGCGAACTTCACGGTCACCCCACGCTTCTTGAGCTGGTCGTACAGCTCGCGAACCTTGTGCTGGGCCTGGGCGACGGCCATGCCGTAGCCGGGCACGATCACCACCAGGTTGGCCTGCTCCAGAACCTGGGCGCCGCCCTCGATGGTCTCCGATTTGTACGCCTTCTGATCGCCGCCGGCCGTGACCTGCTTGGCCTGGCCGAAGGCGCCGAACAGGACATTGGTGAACGACCGGTTCATGGCCCGGCACATGATGATGGCCAGGATCAGACCGCTCGAGCCATCCAGCGCCCCGGCCGTGATCAGCAGTTTGTTATCCAACACGAAGCCCATGGCCACCGCCGACAGGCCGGCGTAGGAATTGAGGATCGCGATCACCGTCGGCATGTCGGCCCCGCCGATCGGTATGATCAGCAGGACCCCAAACACCAAGGCGAGCGCGATGATGACCGGAAAGAGGGCCGGGCCCCATGCGGCTGCGGGGTGGAGAACCAGTGCCGTGCCGGCCAGCAAGGCGACCACCAGAAGGCCGAGATTGGTCAGGTTCTGCATCGGGTAGGTGACCGGTCGCTGGGGGATCCACTTGATCTCCTGCAGCTTGCCCGCCGCCATGAGGCTTCCGGTGAACGTCAGGTAGCCGAGCAGAACCTCCACAATGATGGCGACCATCCGGAATGCGGTCAGGTTCTCGGGACCCTCGGACGCCCAGAGGTAGTACTTGGCCGTGCCAACCAGACCGGCAGCGAGGCCGCCGAACGCATGGGAGAGAGCGGTTCGCTGGGGGACTGCGGTGAGCGGGACTCGGGATAGCGGCACGCCGACCACGAACCCGGCGATGATCGCCAGGACGATCCATCCGTGATGGACCACCTCCGGCTGAGCCCAGGTCGCAATGATCGCGATGGACATCGCGACGACCCCGGCGTACACGGCCTTGCGGGCCGTGTCCGGTGTGTTCATCCAGTGCAGCGCGAAGATGAACAGGACCGTGGCGACGAGGTACGCGAGCTGGACGATCCCGTGGCTCATGAGCCGCCATCCGCTCCCGGCTTACGCTCCGACTTGAACATCTTCAGCATCCGGTCGGTAATGAGGAAGCCGCTGACGATGTTCGTCATGGACGCGAATAGCGCGATCGCCCCCATGATCCGTATGCCACGCGGGTAGTCGGCACCGGTCACGATGATCGAGCCGACCACGGCGATGGCCGAGATGGCGTTGGTGATCGACATCAGCGGCGTGTGCAGCAGCCGTGATACCCGCCGGACCACCCCCACTCCAATGAAGGAGGCGAGCACAAAGACGAAGAGCATGGACCAGAAGTCGAGCGGCTGCGTCATGTTCCCACCTTTTGCAAGGCATCCTGGGTTCGCTGGTGTTTCACCGCGCCTTCGTGGGTGATCACCGAGTCCAGCTGGATGTCGTCGGTGAGGTCCACTTTAAAGGCGTTGTCCTTGGTGAAGGCCTGAACGAAGGCTGTGAGGTTACGGGAGAAGAGCAAACTCGCGTGCAGTGGCATCGTCGCCGGGAGGTTGAGTGGAGCGAGGATGGTGACCCCCCCGACGCTGACCCGCTCTCCTGGACGGGAGAGCTCGCAGTTACCGCCGCCGTCCGCGGCAAGATCCACGATCACCGAGCCTGGCTTCATCGACCTCACCATGTCAGCGGTGATGAGACGGGGGGCGAAGACACCACCGATGAGGGCCGTGGTGATCACCGCATCAGACTGGGTGCATTGCGCGGCGAGGAGCTCGCGCTGGCGCAACCGATCGGCCTCGGTCAGCTCCTTGGCATAGCCACCACCCGCCGAGGCACCGCCCGCCAGCTCAATGCCCACGTATTTCCCGCCTACGCTCTCGATCTGCTCCTTGACCTCGGGCCGCACGTCGGTGGCGAAGACATTGGCGCCGAGCCGTCGGGCCGTCGCAATGGCCTGCAGTCCTGCAACACCGGCCCCGATCACGAACACCTTGGCCGGTGGCACCATGCCGGCGGCGGTCATCAGCATGGGGAAGTACTTGTTCAGCTCGGCGGCCGCTAGGAGGGCCCCCTTGTAGCCGGAGATGCTGGCCATCGAGGAGAGCGTATCCATCGATTGGGCGCGCGTAGTGCGGGGAATAGCGTCAGTGGAGAACGCCGTGATCCGCCGGGCGGCGAGCGCGCGCACCGCCTCGAGATTCCGGAGCGGCATCAGAGAGCCGATGTAGATGGCGCCTTCCCGCATCCAATCGGTCTCGCTTCCCTGCCCCTCCCCGGCACTGGGGGCG
>JBBQXQ010000003.1:0-72194 GCA_038209515.1 Gemmatimonadales bacterium | reverse complement strand
CGCTCAGCTGGTTGTCGTAGACGATTGCACTGGTCGCTTTGTTCCAGATCTTCTTCCGGAACCTGTCTCCCGTCGAGCCGCCGTCTACCACGGAGAGCAGGAAGCCGTATCCTGCGGCCCCATTCACCGTGCCGCTCCCCTTGTAAGTCGCTTTGGTCGTACCCTGGACAACCATCCAATCGTAAACCGTGCTGCTGAAATTGAGGCTTCCAGCGTGGAACTGGAACTCCGTGTTACCGGTCAGCACCGGGGTCGTCTTGTCCTTCTGGGTGATGTACTTCGACACGAACCCGAAGTTCGCCTTACCTATCAGGTTCGGATCGGCCGGATAGGCGCCTGGCGGCGAGTTGATCCAGCCGCCACCAGTCACAAAGCCCGCGCTCGGGTCGTACACCGCGAGGAAGGCGCACTGGATCGGGTTCGTTCCCGCCACCTGGTTGGTGTTGAGCGCCTGGTCGGTGCTCCGCACGCAGACGTTGAGCACGTCGGCGTCCGGTCGGCTGATGGTGATGGACCCGTTTTCGGTCTTGCTATCACCGTACGGCGCCATGCTTCCGGCGGGCAAGGTGGTCCAGGGTCCCGTCGCACCATTCAGACTGTATTCCGCTCCGGTTACGAAGCTCAGTGCGTCGGTGAATGTCGCGCTGATGGTGAATGGCGTGTTAACGGCAACAGGGTTCGGACTGATATTGAAATTCGAGATCACTGGTGCCGTCGTGTCATAGGTCACCGTGTTGTCGGTGCTGGTGGACGCGTCGTTACCGTTCCCTGCGGCATCGTGAGCCTTCCCTGACCCGACGGTTGCAATCACCGTCCCGTTGCTGGTCATCCCGCTGACCGCCACGTTGTACGTCGTCCCGCCACCCGTCACCGTGGCGGTTGTCGCCCCCGCCGTCCCGCTCAGGGTGACATCGCCGGTCGCGAAGTCGCTGACCGTTTCATCGAATACGACCGTGAAGTTGATCGGCGAAGCGTTGGTCGGGTCGGCTTGGCTGGCCGCCTGGTTGATGGTCACCTTCGGCGGCGTGATGTCGTAGGTCACCGTATTGTCGGTGCTGGTGGACGCGTCGTTGCCGTTCCCTGCGGCATCGTGAGCCACCCCGGCCACGACGGTCGCGATGACGGTGCCATCGCTGGTCATCCCGCTGACCGCCACGTTGTAGGTCGTCCCGCTCCCAGTCACCGTGGCGGTTGTCGCCCCCGCCGTCCCGCTCAGCGTGACATCCCCGGTCGCGAAGTCAGTGACCGTTTCGCTGAACACGACCGTGAAGTTGATCGGCGACGCGTTCGTCGGATCCGCCTGCCCGATCTTCTGATTGATGGTGACAGTTGGCGGCGTCTTATCGACCGTTAGGGTGGCGCAGGCGGCGGCCGCGGAGAAGAGACTCGTGTTGCCAGCCGCATCGGTGCCCTGGACGCAGATCGTGTGCGGACCCTCGGTCAGCGCGTGCACCGTGGCTGCGGAGATTGTGGCGGTAACGTTTTCCGTCGCCGAGCTGAAGCTTCCGTCGGCAGGATCCATCGCAATTGCACTACCGCCATCGATGCTGTAGTAGGCCGACACGATCTTGGAGCTGCCGGTCGTGGCGTCGTCCACCTTGGCCGTGGCGGTCACATCTATCGAGCCGTTGGTCAGGCTCGGGCTGACCGCCACATCCGACACGACGGGTGGCTCCTTGTCCACCGTTAGAGTGGCGCAGGCGCCGGCATCGGCGAACGAGCTCGTGTTGCCGGCGGCGTCCGTGCCCCGGACGCAGACTTGGTGAGTCCCGTTGCTGAGTGCGGCGACTACAGCCGCCGGGATGCTGGCGGTGACGTTCTCGGTTGCCGAATTGAAGCTCCCGTCGGAGGCAGTCATCGCGACCGCTGCGCCGCCATCGATGCTGTACTCTGCCGACACGATCTTGGAGTTGCCGGTGGTAGCGTCGTCAACCTTGGCCGTAGCGGTCACGTTGATCGTGCCGTTGGTCGGGCTCGGGCTGACCGCCACGTTCGAGACGACTGGCGGATCCGGGTCGTAGGTGACCGTGTTATCGGTGCTGGTGGATGCTGTATTGCCGTTCGTCGCAGCGTCGTGAGCGACATTGGCTGCGATGCTCGCGATCACCGTTCCGTTATTGGTCATCCCGCTGACCGCCACGTTGTAGGTCGTCCCGCTGCCCGTCACCGTGGCGGTCGTCGCCCCCGCCGTGCCGCTCAGCGTGACATCACCGGTCGCGAAGTCGCTCACTGCTTCGCTGAACACGACCGTGAAGTTGATCGGCGAGGTCTTGGTCGGATCGGCTTGGCCGGCCGCCTGGTTGATGGTCACCGTCGGCGGCGTGATGTCGTAGGTAACCGTGTTGTCCGTGCTGGTGGACGCAGTATTTGGGTTCAATGCGGCGACAGTCTCCTATCCTGCCGCTACGGTCTCGATGAAGGTGACGTCGCCGGTCACGAAGTTGCTGACCGTTTCGCTGAACACCACCGTGAAGTTGATCGGCGAGGCGTTGGTTGGATCCGCCTGCCCGGCCGCCTGGTCGATGGTCACCGTCGGCGGCGTATTGTCATAGGTTACCGTGTTGTCCGTGCTGGTCGACGCCACATTGTCGTTGCCGGCGGCGTCGCTGGCGACCCCAGCTGCGATGGTCGCGATCACGGTGCCGTCGGTGGTCATGCCGCTGACCGCCACGTTGTAGGTCGTCCCGCTACCCGTCACCGTGGCGGTCGTCGCGCCCGCCGTCCCGCTCAGGGTGACATCGCCCGTCGCGAAGTTGCTGACCGGTTTGCTGAACACGACTGTAAAGTTGATCGGCGACGCGTTCGTCGGGTCGGCCTGCGCGGCCGCTTGGTTGATGGTCACGCCTGGCGCATCGGTGTCCACCAGGAAGTCGGCGTCTGTTTCCGTGTTCCCGCCGAAGCTGACCCAGGCACTGACGGCTCCGCTGTTATCCACCGCTCGGGCTTGCCAGTGATAGCTGGTTCCGTTGACCAAGCTGCTGACGGTCACCGAGGCCGTGCTTCCGCTCGCCAACAGGGCCGACTCGGCGGTCATGGTATTGGTGAAGGCCGTGCCGACGGGGCGCACCTCTACCTGGAGTTTGACGGTGTTGCCAGCGTCGGGGTCGCTCACCGCGCCCTTCAACACTACTGAGGTCTCGTTGGTCGCCCCGCCGACGGGAATGGCCGTCGTGCCGTTCGACCTGAACTGAGCCAGGGTCGCGGGAGCATTTGGCGCGACGTTGGCAGGCGCTACCACATGCACGGTGATGGTCGTTGCAATGTCGTCAGCGAGGTTGCCACCGGAGCCGGCTGGATTGGTGAGAACAACATTTCCGGCGCTGGATCGGAGCGTGATCGTGTAGTTCCCGACTGGTGTCGTGGCGGCCGCGCTCAGAGAGGCAGCTGCGGTATAAGCTGTGGGTGCTCCAGTCCAGGTGATACCGCAATTCGGTCCACTAATGGGGGTACCACCAAAAAAGTTGAATAGTGCAGAGAACGTGCCGCTCGAAAGTACACCGGTCCCTGAGAGGGAGAACACAGTATGGACTTTTGCTGTTGCGGGACTGGCAGCCGTCGCGACGCACTTGATAGCTCCGGTCGCGCTCAGGCTAATCGTGAAATTCGCGGTGGACCCCTGTGTGACCGTCACATCGTTCACTGTCCCTGTTAGTTCTGCGGTGACGAGTTCGGCATCGGTGAACTGCACCGTCAGGCTCCGTCCCGTCGCCCTGCTCGTCGCAACCAACGTGAATTTGACGTTGAGATCCCCCTCGTTCACAACATATGTCGTGTCATGGAACATCCCATCCTCACCCACACTCACCGACCAAGTGAGCGGGTCGTGAGTCAGCGGGTCGTCGGTGAGCACGATGTCCAGCACATCCCCCGGCTGCCAGCCGCTCCCCGTGAAATGCACCGTGTCGCCCGGCTGGTAGTCGTCCTTATCGGTCGAGATCGACAACCCGTCCTCGGTCGTCGTCGTCGCGAATGCGATCGGCGGGGTTGCCACCGTCCGGTCCGGGATCGGCTCGGTGATGTCGTCGCCGCAGGCAATGGCAAACGCGATGGCAGCGCAGAACAGGAGGGCACGACGCATCGGGGAAACTCCTCAGGGGACCACGGCCAGAGACACGAAGGCGCCACCCGAGGGTGGTGCGACGCTTCGGCAGCCGGGCTGTCTCCTGAGAGACCCCATGGGCTTTGCGGACCGGCCTCGCGGCCGGGGTGCCCTGTGTGTGCTTCGGTTTTATAGAGGTGTTATCGACGGTGACAGCAATTCACAGACCGGGCTAACCCCGATCCGCTTTCCCCTAACCGCTTTAGCAAACTGGACTTCGCCGAACCGAACCACTCCTTTATTGCGGTGTCGCCCCAGCCTTGTGTGGTGACACTGCCGCTAAGATGTCTCCCGGGCGGGGTTGCCGTAAGGGGTACCCATCAAAAGGTTCACCTGCGGCGGCCCTCGGGGCGGGAGGAGCTGCGTCGGAAGGACGACACCAGCGGGTCCGGCTGCGGCTTCGAGTGGTTGTCTTTCCTGATTCGGCGCCGTAACCTATACGCTGTCGGTTAGGTGACGGTTATACGACCGTTACAAAATCCCTCCACCCCCACATGCTGCGCCTCAGGACCCTCGGCGGCCTCACTATCGAAGACGAAAATGGGCCGCAGGCGGGCGCCATCGCCCGAAAGCGGTCTCTGGCCCTGCTGGCGCTGGTCGCCCTGGCCACCGAACAGGGACTCAGCCGGGACCGGGTGCTCGCCTACCTCTGGCCCGAGAGCGACACCGACCGGGCCCGGAACAACCTCAAACAGACGCTGTTTCAGCTCCGCCGGGACCTCCGCGAGGAGGTGTTTGTCCGGGGCGGCGCGGTGCTCCGGCTGGAGACCGGCGCCATCTCGGTGGATGCCTGCGATTTCCAGGCGGCGCTCGACCGGGACAATCCCACCACCGCCGTGACCCTGTATCGCGGTCCCTTTCTCGATGGCTTCTACCTCCCCGGCCTGGCGGAGTTCGAGCGGTGGGTCGAGTCCGAGCGGGTCCGTCTGGCCCAGCGCTATGCCGGCGCGCTCGAGACCATGGCCGGGACTGCGGCTCGGCGGGGCGATCACCACGGGGCCGCCGACTGGTGGTGGCGCCTGGCCGCGCACGATCCGTTGAGCGCCCGCTACGCCGTGGGCCTGATGCGATCGCTGGCCCAGACCGGCGACCGGGCGGCGGCGTTGGAGCACGCCCGGGCCTACGAGGAGCTGGTGCGGGGTGAGTTCTATTCCGATCCCGATCCGGAGGTCACCGATCTGGCAAAGCAGCTCCGGGGCAAGTTCGCCCGATGGACCGCCAGTGCGGCCCCGAAACCCGAGATCGGAAATCCCAGTGCAGGCGAGGCTCCGCCGGCGGCGCCGCGCCCGCCTCGCAAGTCGCCGGTGCCTGCCGTCGTCTCCCCCCCTGCTCCTACCCGGATCCGCTCCCGCTTTACTGTCATCCTGAGCCCATTCGCTGCGCTCAGGGCAGGCTCCGCGAAGGATCTCTTGGTTCGCAGGCCGATCGGGCTAGCCCTGGCCGCTCTCCTTCTGGCCGGCGCCTGGTGGTGGGCCCGGCACCGTGAGCCGGCCCCCGGCTCTCCCGATCTCGTCGCGGTGTTCCCCTTCAGCTTCAGCGGCGCGGGCGAGTCGCGCTATCTCGCACGCGGCATGGTGGATCTGCTGAGCGCGAGCCTGGACGGCGCCGGCCGGCTCCGCAGCGTTCCTCCCAGCGCGTACCTGGCCCGGATGGCCGGCCCGGGAGGCGGCGCGGTCGACCCGAAACGCGGCCGCACTCTCGCCCGGCAGCTCGGCGCCGAGCTCTATGTGCTGGGTGAGATCGTGGCGAGCGGGAACCGGGTCCTGATCGGCGCGGCCATGTATGACCGCTCCCGCAAGGACGTGGTGGCCCGATCCTCGGTCGAGGGAGCCAGCGGAGAGGTCATCGAGCTGGTGAACCGGCTCGCGGCCAATCTCATCGCCAGCCGCTACGGCACGCCGCGCGAACGCCTCTCCCGGGTAGCCGCAGCCGCGACTCGTTCGCTGCCCGCGTTCAAGGCGTACCTCGCCGGAGAGCGCGCGTACAACGAGGGCCACGACGTCGCAGCGATCGAGGCGTTTGAGCGAGCCCTGGCCGCCGACAGTACGTTCGCGCTGGCCTATTACCGGTTGAGCGATGCGGCCGACCGGGCCGGTCGCCCCGAGCTGGCCCAGACCGCGGCGGAGCGGGCGCTGCATTTCAGGGGCCGACTGGGAGAACGGGAGCGCCGTCTCATCGAGGCACAGCACGCCTGGCGGCGGGGGAATGGCGAAGAAGCGGAGCGGCTCTGTCGCAGCCTGGTGGCCGACTATTCCGACGACGTCGAAGGCTGGCTTCAGCTGGGCGAGGTGCTGGCGCACGGCAACCCGCTCCGGGGACGCTCCTCCGTGGAGGCGCGGCCGGCCTTCGAGCAGGTTCTCGCGTGGGATCCCCGGAATGGCGAGGCCCTGATCCATCTGGCCCGTATCGCGTCGATCCAAGGGAGGCGGCAGGGGGCCGACTCGCTGGTGCGGCGGGTGCTCGCGCTCGGCGATGGATCAGAGGTGGTGGAGACCCGGGCTTTCCGAGCCTTCGCTCTGGGCGACCGGCCGGGGCAGAAGCGAGTGAGCGGAGTACCGGCAGTCACCGCGCTCGACGTGGCGGTCATGGCCGACGGTCTGGAAGGCACGGAACGGTTCGGGCGCTGGCTCGCCGGCGCGTCGCAGGCCCCCGACCTGCAGGGTTACGGCCATCGGATGCTCGCCCAAGCCGCGCTGGCCCGCGGCCAGTCGGGCCGGGCTCGTGCCGAGCTCGACCTCGCCGCGAGATTCGACTCCATCCCGGGGTTGGAGCTGCGGTCGCTCTTCGCCGCGCTCTCATTCGTGCCCCTTCCCCGGCAGGAGATCGTCGCGGCGCGGGAAGCGGTCCGGCGCTGGGACGCTGGAGCCGCTCCCAGCGGTCTCGACCCTTACCTCCGGCTTCACCGGTTGGGCCTGTTGGACACTCGCCTGGGCGACACAGCGACGGCGCTGCGGGAGGCCCGCGCTCTCGATCGGGCGAGCGATACATCGCGCGCGGGCCGGCTCGCCCACACCCTGGCGCAGAGCATCCGGGCTCATGTCGCCGCCGCCGGGGGTCGAGCTCGGGAGGCGCTGGCGGATCTCGAGGCCGCAGAGTGGGAGGCCGCGGCCTCGGTGTTCGTCTCCGAGGCCTATGACCGCTATTTCCGGGCGGAGCTGCTCGAGCAGGTGGGGCGTGAGGATGAGGCGCTTGGCTGGTACGGTTCGATCGCCGAGCGGGCGGCGTACGAGCTGGTATATCTCGCGCCCGCCCACCGCCGCCAGGCCGAGATCTACGCCCGGCGGGGCCAGCGCGACTTGGCGGCACGGCACTACCGCCGGTTTGTCGAGCTCTGGCGTGAAGCTGATCCCGAGCTGCAGTCGGTCGTGGCGGGAGCGCGCAGCCAGTTGGCGAAATTGGAGAGCGAGAACAAAGGCGTGAACGGTGTACGGTGAACGGTAAACGAGGTGGAAGGGGTGGGGCCCGTTTACCGTTTACTGTTTACTGTTCACGTTTTTTTCTCACCCCTTTTCGACTGGAAGCCGAACGGCATTCCCCCACTCGGTCCACGAGCCGTCGTAGTTCCGCACCTTGTCGAAGCCGAGCAGGTAGGTCAGCGCGAACCAGGTGTGCGACGACCGCTCGCCGATCCGGCAGTAGGCGATCGTCTCGGCATCGCCCCGCAGGCTGTTGTCCTGCTCGTACAGCTTCTTGAGCTCGCTGGCCGGCCGGAAGGTGTGAGTCTCCGGGTCGATCGCTTTGGCCCACGGGATGCTCTTGGCGCCGGGGATGTGCCCGCCCCGGAGGCAGCCCTCTTGCGGGTACTCCGGCATGTGGGTCTTCTCGCCCCGGAACTCCTCCGGGCTCCGCACGTCGACCAGCTGACCCTTCTTCTTCAGGTGGTCGAGGACCTCGTCGCGGAAGGCGCGGATCTTGGAATCGTCCCGCTTCCCGACCTTGATGTTCCCCTCCCGGTACTTGGGCTGGTCGGTGGTCAACGGTCTCCCCTCGTCCACCCAGCGCAACCGGCCGCCGTCCATCACCTTCACGTTCTTCACCCCGAAGAGCTGGAGCACCCACAGCGCGTACGTCGCCCACCAGTTGTTCTTGTCGCCATAGAACACGATGGTGCTGTCCTGGTTGATCCCTCTCTCGCGGAGCAGGCGCTCGAGCTTCTCCCGATCCACGTAGTCGCGCACCACCGGATCGTTGAGATCGTTGGTCCAGTCGATCTTCACCGCTCCCGGGATGTGCCCGGTGTCGTAGAGCAGGAGGTCCTCGTTGGACTCCACCAGCCGGACCTTGGGGTCGCTCAGATGCTGGTCCACCCAGGCGGTCGAGACCAGCACCTCAGGGTGGGCATACCCGCGCTTCTCGATCGGGGTGACCGCGGGAATCGATTGTACCTGTGTCATGACTCTCTCCTTAGTAGGCTTGCATCTCTATCCGTCCCAAACGCATACCGGCCGCGGTCCTCGGGGGAGGTGCGGCCGGCGGAATTCTGAAAGCGCCCTGCGATCAGCGCGTCGCGGCTGTCTCCCCCTCGAGCCGAGGTGGCTCGGTGGTACAGCAGCAGGAGAGACGCGGCATGGTTGGCATCAGTGAGATTCGGTTTTCCAAATTACGACTAAGGAAGTCGGAATGTCAATTCCTTAGTATAGCAGTCTCCTCCACTCGGTGCGCCACCCGGCCCCCAGCGGGAGCAGGAGAAGCACGTACACGCCGAGCCCGAGCACAGCGGACGCTATCGTGTAGTCCACTACCAACCGGCCGGCAACCGCAACCGCAACCGCGCACCACACCAGCGGCAGCAGCGTGCTGAGGACGAAGCGATCCGCGTGGGGCGTACCCGACTCCCTGACGATGAGCCGGAGGACCGCCGCGGCGTACGACAAATGGCCCACGAGCGCCGCAGCCGCCACACCCTCGAGACCGGCTCCGCCCAACAGCGCGAGCACCGAGAGAATGGTGGTGACCGCGAGTGCGCCGCCCGCGTACATCGGAAGGCGGCGCTGCTGGCCGGCGGCCACCGCGCCGACGGCCGCCAGATTCACCAGCCCGATGGCTGCTCCGGCCAGCACGAACAGGCGGGCCGGCGCGATCGCAGCCGTGTAGCCCGGCAGCACCCGCGCCACCACCGGCCCCGCGAGCAGTCCGAGGGCACCGAGCACCGGCGGCAGCAGTCGCGCGAAGGGGAGCAGCGCGCGCTCGAGATGGGCTCGCAGCGCCGTGGCGGCACCGGCCGAAAATGTTTCGCCGTAGACCTCGCGGAACACGACCTGCCGGATCACCAGCGCCAGGGCGGCAGCGCCGGAGGTGCCGGACGCACCCAGGGCGTAATACCCGAGCATCGTCGGGCCACCCCAGAACGCCACCACCCACCGATCGGATGTCACCAGCAGAATGCCCACGCAGCTGGTGAGCGCGACCGGCAACCCCACGTGCAACAGGCGGCGCAACGGCTCCATGGCCAGTGCCGGACGGAGGGACACCCACCGTGCCGCGACCGCGATACCGATCAGGTTGCCTGCCGCGAGGCCGGCAAACGCACCGGCCAATCCCCAGATCCGGGCCAGGCCGACCGCCAGCAGCACGTGAAACACCGCGGTACCGGTCTCCAGAACGGCGAAGTGGCGCAGTCCGCTGCGAACCCGGATACAGACCATCGCATAGCCGTAGATCAGCTCGGCCAGGCTGGCGACGGCAAACCCGCGGAGCAGGAGCCGGTAGTGAGTGTCGGGCACGGCGAAGCTGGCGGCGATGGCAAGGGCGGAGAGACCTCCGCCGACCAGCAGGATGAAGCCGAGCGCCGTGGCGGCAGGCGAGTCGTGCCGGCGGGCAATTCCCTTCGCATCCGCATGGAGCAGCTCGACCTCGAGGCCACGGAACACGCCGAGGCCGGCCAGCCCAGAGTAGCGCATGCCCATCCGGAGGAGCGCCCAGGTTCCGAACGCCGCCGGCCCCAGGAGGGCGGCCAGCAGGACCGAGCGAAGGACTACGAGGATCTCCGTGGTCCCCCGGGACAGACCGTAGGCCGCGATCCGGCGCAACAACCCCTGGTGCGGACGAGCCCGCCCCGTGTTGGGGATGGAGAGGGATATCTCGGTGCTGGTCAACGGTCGTGCTCCGCCCCTGCCGCCTCTTTCTCTTCCACGAAACACCGCGGGCCCCAGAGCGATCCCAGCGCTTTCCGCTCCTGCTGCTGGATCCGGCCGGCAACCAGGTGGCCGAGCATGGACAGCATACGATGCCTGCGTGGCGTGATCCCCCGAATCAGAATCATCCTGCGCTGAAGCACCGCGCCGCGGAGCACCTTGGCATAGAGCGCGTTGGGCCCCAGGTCGATGTGGGAGACGCCCTCCCGGATTGCCACCCGAAGGGGCTCGTAGCAGAGATCGTTGTAGAACACACCGCTGGTACGATGCTCCGGGCTGAAGGCAGCGAAGGTCCCATCCAGTCGTTCGGGGGTGAAGAGATTCAGGCTGGTTCCCACCAGGCGGTCGCCGTGCCAGGCGAGGTGCGCGAAGATCTCCGGAGTCTGCCGCCGGCCGAGCTGCTGAAAGAGATGGGGGGCAACCGGCGACTCGCCTCCGTGCCGGCTGCGAAAAGCATCGCGGTACAGACGGTCCATGTGGGAGGCGTCGCGGTCGAAATCGCTGGCCAGCGTGGTCCGAAGGCCGGCGGCGCCGATGGAGGCGATGTCAGCCAGGATGGTTCGGCGCACGTTCTTGCTTCGGCTGGCGACATACTCATCAAACGAGGACCACCGTACCCGCATCGTTGCCGTGGCACCGGAGTACAGCACCGCGTAACCCCGAGCCCGGGCGACGTCGATGAGGCGGTCGCAATAGGTATCCACGAATGGCCAGGCCACCGCCTTGGCGCCCTCCCGTTCGGCGGTCTGCTCCAGGGCGTAAAAGATCTCGTGCAGGATCGCGTTGGAGAGCCCGCTCGAGTTGCCCAGCGGCTGGGAGACGTGGGCGAACGGCGCCTGGACGGAGAGCACGGGCTGGAGGCGGATGCCGACATAGGAGGCAACGTCACGCAGTGGTCCCAGCCACCGGTGGTGCAGATCGTGGGGTGTCCCCGGTCCGACCAGATAGGCCGGGATGATGGTCTTGAGACCGCTCGCACCCCGCACCGCCAGATGCCTCGGGTTCCAGCCGGACCGCTCGGCCGCGGTAAACCACTGGTGCAGGTGGAATCCCCGCCGGGCGAGCTGGTTCCACTCTTCGGCTTGAAGCCGGTCCGCTCCGCCGAGTACGATCAGCTCATCGCGAGCGACAGCGGATGGAGCGTGGACGGCGGTCATGTCAGCGTCAGACCCGGCTCGGCTCGTACATCGATGCGACCAGTGATCGCGAATGGCGATACTTGCCACCGCTTCCCAGAGGAATGGCCTCGACGATGCGGACCTGGAACTCGATCCCGGGGCCGAGCAGCGGCGATATCGCCCGGGCGACCCGCTCTTGCAGCTCCGCCGTCGGCGGCCGTGAGGGAACGACCTGCATCACGATACGGTCGGGACGGTCCTGCAGCAGCTGATATTGCCGAATCCAGATGTCATCCTCCGGGAGGAGTCTTTCGAGGATGCGGTACGGGTGCATGCGGCGCCCGTCCGGCAGCGAGAAGTAGTCGTTCATGCGCCCCTGGATCGCGCGGATGGTCGAGAACGGCTGCCCACAGGCGCATTGGTCGGAGCCGCGTGTCACCACGTCGGCCAGCCGATAACGGATGAAGGGCATGGCATAGGCGTGAAGGTTGGTGACGACCACCTCGCCTTCCTCGCCGGCCGCGGCCGGCCGCCCGTCGCGCATTACTTCTAAGATCACGCCGTCGTCGCAGGTGTGGAGCTCGCCGGACACCCCGCACTCCCAACCCATGAGCGGAAATTCGTGGCTGGCGTAGGTCTGGACCGGCTCGACGCCGAACGCCTGGGTAAGGCGGCAGCGCATGAGCGGCGTGAGGACTTCACCGCCAACGGCGAGGATGCGGGGCCGGATGTCCCGCCGCCCCTGGGCGAGCAGGTAGTCGGCCGTGAGGCATAAGATACTCGGCAATGCCACCAGGAGGTGAGGCCGGAACGTCTCCAGCTGGCGCACCACCTCTTCCGGCGGCTGCACCAGGCCGTCGATTCTGAGCGTCGGGTGAATGCCGGCCGCCTGAAGCAAGCGGCCCACCAGCTTGGTGTCTTTCGGATCGTGACCGCGCCCCCGTCGCACGGCCATGATACGCTCGGTGAGCCCGAGCCCGAAGGATCGCTGACACCGCAGCCGGAAAAGCACGTTGAAGGCCTGCTCCAGCCACGTCCGCCGAATCATGAACGGCTCGCCGGTGGAGCCGCTGGTGCAGACCGTCAGCAGCCTTCCCTGGTCCACGGTGCGATCGAATAGCTCGTGGCTCGGCCGTTCGCGCATGGCCTGCTTCGAGCTGATGGGAATCAGATCGAGGTCAACCGTTCCGCGAATGTGCCGGGGGTGCAGCCGATGCCGGTCGAACAACCTTCGGTAGTAGGGGACGTTTTCGTAGGCGTGCAGCACCAGGCGCCGGAGATGGGCGTCCTGAAAGGCCTTCACCTCCGCCCGAGTAGCTCGCGAGTGGCGCTGAACAGCCCAGGCGGTCTGGACGAACTGCGGGCCGCTCATCCGGCGACTTCCTCCACGGCACGTTTCATCAGGCCTCCGACATGGTAGCGGGCATGGATTGAAAGCGGCGTCGCACCTCATCGAGCTGCCGTGCGTCCCGCAGGCCGCGCACCCCTTTGCGCAGGGTACCGGCCCATTGGGCCAGGAATGGCATCGGATCGCCGGGAGACCAGACCGCATCCACCCAGGGTCCGCGGTAGCTGCGGAAGAAGTCGCCCCAACTCCAGTCCGGACCCCGCTCCTGTACCGCGGTATACAGCAGGTCGGCGTGGAGATGAAGCCAGACTCCCCGCCAGTCGTTGGCTTGGGCGCTGACCGTCTCACCCAGGGCGTGTTCGCGCCAGGCGAGCAGCGGGTAGTTCACGCCGCAACGGGTGGGAAGCCCGTGAGTCAGGAAGCAACGGCCGTTGATTTCCATGAGGCGATAGCGGCCGTCACGGGGATCCAGCTTGTACTCGGCGCTGGCCATGCCCTGCCAGCCGACGCGCTGGAGGAGCGCGATCGTCGGCTCGCGAAGCTCCGGTAGGTCGGCCACCTCGGCCGCGCGCGCCACGCCATAGAACGGCGGCGCCTTGCGCAGCTTCCTGAAGGAGAACTCGGCGACCGGCTGACTGTGCCGGTCCATGTACACGGTGTAGTTGAAGAAGCGACCATCCGAACCGGGGACCAGGTCGAACACCTCGGCCTCGATTCCAGCCAGTTGCATCTGGGTAACAGCCGCCATCAGCTCCGCTCGATTGCGCGCGACGATCAGCTTCTTGCCGAACGTCTCCCAGAACAGCGCACTCTCCAGCGGCTTCACCACAACGGGATAGAGGATGTCCTCGCGACTGGCGGTCATCGGCGACGCCGGTCCATACGATCGGGGGACATCCACCCCGACTTCACGGGCAAGGCGATGGGTCTCCGCCTTGTCTACCACCCGGCGGACGATCTCCTGGTCCGGCACGGTGACCCGATACCAGCGCGACAGCAGCTCGCGATGGTGAGCCAGTGCGGTCAGCGCATAGTCGTTGGCGGGAATGATCGCCCACCCGCGCCACCGCTGAGCCTGCCGCTCGAGCAGCTCGAGCAGGCCGTCCGGGCGCTCCTGCAGATCCATGACCCGGTGAGCCTCATGGGCATAGCGGGAGTGCTGGGCGATGTCGTGCGATTTGGTCAGGATCACGGCCGTGCGCACACCCGCGCGCGCGAGACCTCGCAGCGCGCTCACCCCGTTGGCGTAGCCACCGATGACGATCGCTCCGGGAGCTGTCATCGGAGCGGCTCCACCACCCGGAACTTGGCGCGCGGACCGGTCGGAAGCCGATCGACAAACTCCACATCGGCGTCGAGAAACGGGGCCACGTCGAACCGAAGGGCGCTTCGCATCTGGTCGGCGATCGCCTCACGGTTGGCGGCGCCCTCGAGGATGGCCCGCACCCTGACTCGGGCGGGATCCAGCTGGCTCACCTGGTAGCGCAGCAGGCCGCTGACTCGCTCCAGGGCGCAGGTGAGCGCATAGGGAGAGATTCGCTGGCCGCCACGAAGAATCAGGACGTCGGCCGCCCGCCCGGTGACAACTCCAAGGAGCGGCGAGGAACGTCCGCAGGGACAGGTCCCCGACAAGAGAGCGCCGCGATCGCCGGTGAGATAGCGGAAGAGCGGCATGGCCCGGTTGACCAGCAGGGTGGCCACGAGATTGCCTTCCTCGCCTGCCGGCAGTGCCTGCCCCGAGTCGTCCAACACCTCCAGCCGCACCACGTCGTTGTTCACATGCATGCCACCTTGAGGGCACTCCCAGGCAATCTCCTTCGTCTCCGACGTGCCGTAGATGTCGTAGATGGGAGCCTGGAAGGCGCCTGCCAACAGCGCCCGCGCCGAGCCATCGAGCAGCTCTCCGCTGGTGAACACGGCCTTGACGGGCAGACGGTCGCCTCGCGCTTGAAGTGCCCGGGCCGCCTCGTGCAGCGCAGAGGGAAGACCGTAGATCGCGCTCGGCCGGAATGCCACCAGGGCCGCGGCCACCGCCGACGCAGGCTGCAGCACGCTGATCCGGCCGCAGCCGATGGCCTGCTCCAGTCTGGACGCGGTCGTTTCGGGAGGGACCGCATCGAGTATGACTACCCGATCGGTCGGCCCGACGCCGCAAGCCCGGCGCGCCCGGAGCTTGACCGAGTACTTGAGCGTGGCCCAGGCTCGGGGCTCGTAGTAAACCCGGAACGGCTCACCGGTGGACCCCGACGAGGCGGAGGAACGCCACTTGGGGTGGACTCGGCCCCCGGCCAGAGCCTGGGAACCGGCCTGCCGCAGCTCGAGCTTCGAGACCGGTGGCAGGGCCGCGAGCGCGCAATACGGATCGACTTGCAAGATCGGATCCGACCACTCGATGCCTGCTGCCTGGAACCGGCGCTGGTAGAAGGCGTTGTTCCGAGCCGAGTAGGACAGCAGCCGGCCCAGGCGCCGGCGCGCCAACGCGTCCAGCGAATGGGCGTTCAGATCGAGAGCAGCAAAGGTCCTGGCCGCATCCACGGCCAGCCAGAACGCAACGCTGCTCACGAGATGCCCGCAGTGGGCTGAGCCACCAGCGATCTGGCGGGGTGGCGGCGCTGTATGCCTTCGTAGATGGACAGGTAGCGGCGAGTGACCTGCGCCCACTCCAGCGTCGTTTCCGCCTTCGCGCGGTTCCGCAGGGTCATGTCGGCGCGAAGCTCCGGATCGTCCGCCAGGTAGCGGATCGCTCCCGCCAGCGCATGGACATCTCCCGGAGGAACCAGAAGACCGTTGCTACCATGCTCCACCAGATCGGGGATCCCGCCGGTTGCGCTGCCTACGATGGGGAGCCCCGACGCAAGCGCCTCGGCAAACACATTGCCGAAGGCCTCGGCCGAAGATGGGAGGGTGAACAGGTCCGCTGCCCGATAGCGTTCGGCCACCTTGGCTCGGGAGAGCGGCCCCAGAAATCGGACGTCCTGCGCCACACCCAGTTGGGTTGCCAAGTCGCGCAGCACCTGCTCGTCGGCCCCGCCACCCACGATTTCCAGCTCGAAGCGTCCCCGCTCCAGAAGCGCGAGGCCACGGATCAAGTCTCCCAGGCCCTTCCGCTCGATCAGCCGGGCCACCGCCAGGCAACGGATTTTCTTGGTTGGACGGCGAGTGTCCGGGTCAGCGGGATGGAACAGCGTCAGGTCTACGCCGTTGGGCACTACGCCATAGCGCAAGTCGGGCCAGGTACGCAGCGCCAGTTGCCCCAGGCTCTCACACACCGCCACTACACGATCTGCCCGGCGCCAGATCCAACGGGTCAGCGGGGCCAGTAGCCGATGGGCACGCTGCAGAGACGAATTATGCGGGTCGTAGCCCGGCACATCGGATCCACGGAGTGACACCACCACCGGTGTGCCGCGTAGCCCGAGGAAAGGAAGCAAAGCGCCGGTCGGGAGGGAGAAGAAGACGTGGACAGCATCGTATTTGTGGATGCGGAGGAGCCGCCGGATCACGGGTAACGCGCCCACCAGATAGCTCGCGGCGTCCCCCATCCTTGCCTGGTGCACCCCGCAGCGCCGGCTCCTCACGCGGTATACCGTGAGGCTGCCCGGCTCGAGCGGCTCCGCGGGCCGGTCTGGAGTGCGGCGCTCCGCGTCCGGTCCCACGCCGGCAGTCACCACGTCCACGGCAACGCCGCGTTCCATCAGCCCGTGCGCCAGCGCCGCTGTTGCTACAGCCGCACCGCCGCCAAGCGGTGGATACTCGTAGTTCAGGACCAGGATCCGCATCGCGACTGCTCCGGTAGGAGGAGAGACGAGCCGTACCCTGCCCACCCGCTGTCGCAGTAGGGCTGCTTTAGTTGTGCGGGGGTGCAAAAGTATTCGGCACCGGTATTGGCAAGAGGTACGCCATCGGAGGACGCGGTAGAGTCGAGCCGGTGTGACGCATCCTAAAAAGTTGCTGTCGATCAGTTTGTGGCGGGCGGTGAGGGCAGTGCGGAAAGCTGCATTCAGGCGGTTGCTGGCGACTACGCGCTGTGGCGCGCCGACTACAAGTCGACCACCTACATCTGAATCAAGTAGCTGAACTTGAGGAAGAAACCGTCCTCCGCCCGGCGCAGGCTTGCGCTGCCCAGCTGGGTGGGGTCGCGGAGCGTGCTGCCATAGCCGGCAAACAGCACGGTGCCCGGGTTCGGTTGGTAGGAGAAGAGAAAATCACCGCGGAACGATCGATGACCGAACGCAGCCGCGCGGAGGTAGCCGTTGGCATCCGGATCGAAGACCAGGATCGGTGCGCCGGTGCGGCTCTCGTCCCGGAGAGCATCCCGCCGCTCGGTGGTGTACTCGCCGACCAGTCGGAGGAAGATCGGCCGGGACAGCTGATACTCCACCTTGAGCCGGGGGCTCCGCCAGAGATCTACGGTGCTGCCGTCGGTCCGCCGCCCGACGTACTGCACCCGGTAGAGCCCGTTGACCCTGAGCTTGGGCGTGGGCCGCCAATCGAGCGTGAGCTCCAGCCAGGTGATCTTGGCGCTGGCCCACTCGAAGAAGTTCTCGTCGTGTCCCCACAGGAAAAAGATATTACCGGAGAAGTGGGAGAACTCCGGGGTGTCGAGTGTCAACACGTAGTCCAGATTGGGAATGGTCGGCGTGCCGGTAAAGGGCACCGTGTCGAGGCCGGCACCGCCCGGGACCTCCAGGGCGTAACCGGTGTACACGTCGGAGGGATAGCCGAACGACTCCACCAGCACCGATGCGCCCAGCTGCCAGCCGCCCTTGAGTCTGGTGTTGGTATTGAAGTGAAGCTTCTGGTCCTGAATTCCCTGCCCATGTACGAAGCGGTCGTACTCCCAGGTTCCGTCGAGCGCCACGTCGCCGGTGAAGGTCTCGATCGGGCCTCCCTGCTTTCCGTACAGCGTAAGGCTGTGGTCGAGATTGGCGTGCGCGATGCCGGGTCGCGAGATGAAGCCGCTCTGGGCCCGGAAGTCCTCCGCGACACCGGTGAAGGAGTAGCGCGCTCCGAAGGTGCGGCCGTTCCTGGCCACCCGCGCCGACCAGAGCGGCGCAGTCTCGGTGATTCCGTTTCGTCGGGTTCTGCTCCCCGCCAACTGCAGCTGAGCGCTGTACACGCCGCCGAACACGAGACGTGAATCGGCGCCGGCCACCCGATTGTAGTTGTCCCCGTCGATCTTGTCGGTGTACACCACGCCGAGGCGGGACTGAGAGCCCACGTCACGCTGAATCCGGAGCAGGTTGTACACGGGATGATCCTGCCCGCTGGCGGAGCCGGCCCTGTCGTCCACCGCGCTGAGCAGTGCCAGGTCGGTGCCGAAGGCTTTGCCGGTGAGCTTGGCCGCCGCGACCGGCTGAATGATCCGCCTGGTGTAGATGAGCGAGTTCGGCGTGCTGAACTGCTCGATTCCCTCGAGGAAGAAGGGCCGCTTTTCCGAGAAGAAGAGCTCGTTCCGCGGGTCGAAGACGAACTGCTGCGCATCGGACTCGACCTGGGAGAAATCGGGGTTGGCGGTGCCATTTAACGTCAGGTTGTTGGTGAGGCCCCAGCGCACGGTGCCGCCGAGCTCTGGACCGCCGCCGGCATAATCCCAGCCGCTCGACCCGGGCGCGCCCGTGGTCCTCGAGGTGAGTGACGGGGTGAAGTCGAGTACCACGCCCCGGCGCAGGTCGGTGAGCCCCACCAGCCGGCCCGACTGGGCCAGGAACGAGGCGCTGGCGCGCTTGGCCGGCGTCCAGGAATCCTCCCGGCCGGAGTGCTGAACCAGGCGGACCACGTTGAGCCCCCACACCTGCTCCCGTCTGGGCTGAAAGCGGATGCTCTTGAATGGGATCCGCACCTCGACTTCGTAGCCGTACTCGGTGAGCCGGCCCTTCGATTCGAACACGAAATCGGGGCTCAGATCCGCGGTTTCCCGCTTCACCACCGCGTTGTTGAAGCCGTTGCCGCTGGTGGAGCCGGTCTCGACCAGCGCTCCGTCGGACTGCACCCCGTACGGATTGACCGCGAACACGCTGGCCTGGCGGCCGTCATTGAACGTGCTGAGCAGGATCTGGATGTGGTCGTCGGCGGCGATGCGGTCGCGATCGGCGAGCGTGGCATGCACCGGGCCGTGAGCCTCGAACGCCCGAATGCCGAAGTGGATGGCTGTGGGGGAGTACCACACCAGCACCTGGGTGGAGTCGGCTGCAGGGACACCATCGGTCGGGGAGAACTGGGAGAAATCGGTGAGCACTGCGGCCGCACCCCAGGCCGCCTCATCGAGCTTTCCATCGACCGACGTCTCGGCTTCCTGCCGCGGAATCCGCACGTCCAGCTCACCCAACCGGCCGCGATACACGCCCGGTGGGTCGATCGGATCGGAGTGGAGCAGCAGCAGAAGCTCGAGCAGCATGGCCTACTAGGGGTACGACAGCTGCGGACCTCGGGTTTCGCGGGCCTCAGCGGGCAGCGGCGTGGGCAAGCCCGTCCGGGGCATCGGCCGCGACATAGGCCATCACCGCGAGCGCCGCCACACAGCGGGCCAGCTCGGCCGGATCGAGCTTATCGAGCATGTCACCCTCGCTGTGGTGGAACCAGAAGTAGCGGCTGTCCTCCACATCCAGACCCATACCGGGCACTCCGCGCTCGACCAGCGGGGCAATGTCGGCCTCGGGAGAATCCTTCTCCCGGCTCACCTTGTCCGCCCCGATCGGCCTCAGTAATGCAGCGATCTCCTGCGCCTTCGCGAAGGGCGCGTCCAGCCCGCTGAATCGGAACCCCTTTGGAGCAAAGACGCCGTTATCGGATTCAATGGCCAGGACGTGCTTGGTCAGCTGATCGGCATGGGTGTCACGATACGCCAGCGCCCCTTTCCCGCCGTTCTCCTCGTTGGTCCAGAGCACCACCCGCAGCGTTCGGCGTGGCCGGAGACCCAGCTGCTTCATGAGCCGCACTGCCTCCCAGGCCGCGACCGCGCCGCCGCCATCGTCCATCGCGCCTTGCCCCACATCCCACGAATCGATGTGGCCGCCCAGCACCACCACCTCATCCGGGCGCTCGCGCCCGACGACCTCCGCCACCGCATTCCGCGATGGGGCGTCGGGCAGGGTACGGGCCGCCATCCGGAGCGTCACCACCACCGGCTGGCCCCGGTCCTGGAATCGCCGCAGCATCATGGCGTCCTCGACGCTAAGCGCCGCCGCCGGAATCGGGGCAACCGTCGAGTCGTAGTGCATCACCCCGGTGTGCGGGCTCCGAATGGAGTAGGCGGCGACCGAGCGGATCAGACTGGCCACGGCGCCGGCCCGGGCCGCGGCCGACGCACCTTCCACCCGATACTTCACGGTCTCTCGGTACGTGGTGAACGGCACGTCGAACAGCACGATCTTGCCCCGCGCCTCGGCGGCCCGCTTGCGGAGGTCGTCGAAGCTGGTCACCACGAGCACCGGCGCCGTTATCCCGCGCCTCGGTGTGGCAATGCTGCCTCCCAGCCCGAGCATGTGCAGCCGGGCGCGCCTCGGCTTGACCAGCTCGGCCGACTCCTCGCCCCGCACCCAATGGGGTACCATCACCCGCTCCCCTCGAACGTTCTCCAGGCCATCGCTCTTCATCTGCGCCAGAATCCAGTCGATCGCCGCCTCGAGACTGACAGAGCCACTCAGGCGGTGCCCGAAACCATCGACCAGGTTGCCCAGGCGGGCGTAGGCCGCGCTGTCACCGGTCGCCGCGTGTATGAGGCTGTCGGCGGCGCCGCGGTACATCGCCTCGACCGACCTGGCCGCTCCCGCCGGCGACCCGGTCTGGGCCAGGCCCGGGCTGGCGGCCAGCAGCTGGATGAAAACGCTGGTCCATACGATCCGCAGAGATCTCATGATGCCGGCAGGTTGGAGGTGATAGCAAATATGCTCAGCCTTCGGGGCTCGGCCCAGTTCCGCTGGCGGCCCGACCGTGGCATGCGGGACGGAGCAGACGACACGGGTATGGGTTCGAAGGCAGGCTCCCAGGGGAAGGGCGGAGCGGTTGTCGCGGAGCCTGCCGGAGAGCCCATGCCCGTGTCGTCTGCGAGGGACCGGGGGCCACCGGCAATCCGGTGCGCCTATATTCCAGCAGCCGCGAAATGCGGATGGGCAGGAACGTATCGGGAGAAACTCATGTTGAAGCGTATTCTGGGGCCGCTCGTGTTGGCCACGTTGATAGCGACAAGCGCCGCCGCGGCGCAGGCGACTCCGGTCAAGGTCAAGGAGCCGGTCTCCAACGGACACACCTTGAGTGAATGGATAGTGGATTTGAAGGCGCGGGCCCCCCAGACCCGGAACGCCGCCGCCTATGAGATCGCCGGAATGGGCCCCGACGCCGTTCGCGCGGTGCCTGCCCTCATCGAAGCGCTGGACGACCCGAGTCCGGTGGTCCGCTATCCGGTGACGGTCGCGCTGGGCGAGATCGGGCCCGGGGCCAAGGCCGCGGTGCCCCGTCTGCAGCAGATGATCGAAGAGGAGATCAACGACGAGATCGCTGCGGCCGCCCGGCGGGCCCTGCGGCACATCGATCCGGCTGCCGTGCCACCACCCGCCGACTAGGCGCACTACCTAAGTCGGCCGCGCCACGCCGGAGGCCGGCTCTCCCATAAGGCGTCTGATCGCCGGGACGAGCAGGCCGAGCAGACACCCCGCCGTGAGACACAAGACCACGAAAATCAGGAAGAAATCGGCCTGTCCCCCGAGCACCCGGAAGATTTCGCCGCGCTCGATCGGCTGCACCATGCCTGCCAGGTAGCCGCCGATCAGGTTGGCCGCAAAGTTGGCGGTCAGCCAGATGCCCATCAGCATCGACGCGAGCCTGGCGGGTGCGGTCTGGCTCACAAATGAGATGCCCACCGGCAGGAAACAGAGCTCTCCCAGCGTGTAGATCAGGTAGAACGCCACCAGCACCCACGGACTCACCAGAAAGCCGTGGTCGCCCTGCGCAGCCCCCACCACCATCACCGTGTAGGCCAGGCCGAGCAGGATCAGCCCCAGTGCCATCTTGGCCGGAGTGCTGGGCGCCCCATCCCCCAACCGTTGCCAGAGGCCGGCAACGGCCGGCGCCAGCAGCAGAACGAAGAAGGGATTGATCGATTGGAACCAGGCGGCGGGGATCTCGCCGTTGGGTGCCAGCCACGCCAGCCACTCACCTGCTGCCCGGTCGGTACGGTGGGCGGCAAACACATTCAGCGATGAGCCAGCCTGCTCATAGGCCAACCAGAAGACCACCACGAAGACAGTGATGAGCCCAATCGCCATTATGCGCTGCCGTTCGGCCGGCGTCAGCGCAGTATGGAAGCGGGGCCCTGCCGCCGCCACACGCCCCAGCGGCGAGAGCCCGATACTCCGCAGCGATTTGCCCCTGGCCCAGAGGTAGAACAGCAGGCCCACCGCCATGCCACTGGCCGCCGCGCCGAACCCGTACGACCAGCCGTACCTGACCGCGAGCCAGGCGCACACCAGCGGGCCGAAGAACGCGCCCAGGTTGATACCCATGTAGTACAGGGTGAAACCCGAGTCCCGGCGCTGGTCGCCCGGCGGGTAGAGCTGGCCTACCATCGTGTGCACGTTCGCCTTGAAAAACCCGGTCCCCACCGCGACGAGCGCCAGTCCGGCATAGAACGACGGACCAGTTCCGAGTGCGAGGGAGAAGTAACCGAGCGTGAGGATCGCGCCGCCGACCACCAGCGATCGGTTGGTACCGAGGAACCGGTCCGCGAGCCACCCTCCCGCGACCGGGGTCAGGTAGGTGAGACCGATGAACCAGCCGTAGAGCCGGCTGGCCGTCTCCTGGCTCCACCCCAGGCCACCAGTGGCCGTGTCGATGAGGTACAGGATGAGGAGCGCGCGCATCCCGTAGTAGGCAAAGCGCTCCCAGAGCTCGGTAAAGAAGAGCACCGCGAGCCCTGGCGGTTGTTGCAGCCTTATCTGGGAACCTCGGCCTCGACCAGCGAGTGCAGAAGGGTGCGCACGGCCGGCACACCATCGAGCCGGAAGCGCGCTCGAGTGGGCCCGGGTCCGACCCGGGCGGTGATCGCCTCGGCAGGCAGGGCCTCGAAAAGGTCCTCATCGGTGCGATCATCGCCAATGGCCAGCACCGTCGTGGTGGCCAGCCGCTCGGGCGGGAGCAGTGGGACGATCCGCCCCTTGTGAATGCCGTATGGCCGGATCTCGATGACCTTGTGCCCCGCCAGGATCTCGACCGGTTGATTGCTGAGCAGCTGGGTCAGATGCAGCCGCAGCTCGTTGGCTCGCCGGGCGCCCGCTTCCCGGTCCGCCATGCGGTAATGCCACGCCAGGGCCGCCGACTTCACCTCGATCAGCGAACCTGGCGTCCTGGCCGTGATGTCCCGAAGAATGGTCAGTGCCGGCTCACGCCAGCTGCCGCCGAGCTCCCCAAGGGCGGTCCACTCGGAGCTGCCGACCGGCCGGGACCAGAAGCCGTGCTCCGCGTGCAACGCAATCGGCAGCGTGCCGAGCCAATGTTCCAGGGTCTCGCGCGGGCGTCCGCTCACCACATGTACTTCGCTACGGGGACGCGCGGCCAGCGCACCGAGCAGCTCCATCAGCGCAGGATCGGGCCGGGCCAGCTCGGGGGTGGCGGTGTAGGGAACCATGGTGCCGTCGTAGTCGAGCAACGCCAGCAGATCCTCGGCGTCGCGAAGCCGCGCCTGAAGGGCCTGACGGGCGGCGATCGCGCCGGCAGGAGCGCGGCGCGACGAAGGCTGCCGCTGGGTAATCATCTCGAGCTGCTCCAGAAACGTCGCTGCCCAACGATGGACGTCGTGGGTCTGCACCCGCACACGCAGCGGCTCCAGTCTGGTCCGCCGTTCCTCTGCTCCCATCATGAGCGCGCGATAGCAGCTCTCGGCGGTTCCTTCCACGTCGTAGGGATTGACTTGAATGGCCTCGGGCAGCTCCCAGGATGCTCCGGCAAACTCACTCAGCACCAGGACTCCATCGCCATCCGTCCGAGAGGCCACGAACTCCTTGGCCACCAGGTTCATCCCGTCGCGCAATGGAGTGACCAGCATGACGTCAGCCGCACGGTAGAGTGCGACGAGCTCCCGCTCGGACAGCCCGCGAAAGATGTAGTGCACGGGCACCCAGCTCGGCGTAGCGAAGTCGCCGTTGATGCGGCCCACCATGCCGTCGACCAGCGATCGGAATTCCTGATATGCCCCGACCCCGGTCCGCGACGGCACCGCCACCTGCACCAGCCGAACCCGACCCCGGAGGTCTGGATGAGTCTGCAGCATCTTCTCATAGGAGAGGAGCCGCCGGGGGATTCCCTTGGTGTAGTCCAGACGATCCACTCCCACCAGGAGCTTCACCGTTCCGTCCCCGCGCAGCGCCTTTGCCTCGGCTTGCACCGCCGGGTCTTCCGCCAGCGCGATGAATGTTTCGGCGTCGATCCCCATCGGAAAGACGCCGAGGCGGACTTCGCGATCCGTTAGCTGCACTCGGTCGATGTCCACCGTAAGCCCGAGGATCTGGGTGAGCGAGGCGGCGAAGTGTCTCAGGTAGGTGGGCGTGTGAAACCCGACCAGGTCCGCGCCGAGGAGTCCACGGAGCAGCAGATCGCGCTCGGGAAGGGTGCGGAACAGCTCTTCGGACGGAAACGGTATATGAAGGAAGAATCCGATGCGGGCATCCGGCAGCCGCTGCCGCAACAACTCGGGCAAGAGCAGGAGCTGATAGTCGTGCACCCATATCAGGTCGCCGGGCTGATAATGCCGAGCCACCACGTCGGCGAACCGCTGGTTCACCTCGGCGTACGGCTCCCAATCGCGCACGTGAAGCGGGACCTGCTCCAGCAGATAATGGAAGAGCGGCCAGAGCACCCCGTTGGAGAAGCCCTCGTAATACCGGGTGATCTGATCGGCACTCAGCGGGACGGCCACCAGCCGCATGTCGGCCAGCTGCCGGTCCAGCTCGGCCTGCTGCGTCTCGGTCAGGTGATCGGCGGCGCCGGACCACCCGACCCAGAGGCCGCCGGACTGCTCGTGCACCCTGAGCAGGCCAGTCGCCAGGCCGCCGGAGCTCTTCTGCACCTCGACACCGGCTTCGTTTGCTCGAACGGTGATCGGGAGGCGGTTTGCGACGATCAGGACACGGGGCATGCTGCAAAGCTACCCGTCATTCAGAGTCAAGCGAAGAGTCTAGAGTCTACGCTACCGGGGCCACACCTGGTTGGTCCGGTCGAGATCCGGAAAGTCCTTCTGGGTATCGATCTCGATGCTCTTGACCATCGGCTCCCGTGCTATCCGGATGGCGTGCCGCCGGTCGCCCGCAAACCAGATGTCCACCGGGATGGTCATCTGGTCCACCCGGCCGTTGGCCCGGGTCACCGCCAGGAAGACCGGCATCGGTGCCCGTCCCCGGTTCTCGACGATGACCTCGAGTGAATCGCCGGCCGTGGTGACCGTATCGATTGCCTGATCGAGCTTCCAGGTCTCGAAGAACCAGGTCCGCCAGAACCATGACAGGTCCTTGCCCGAGACGTCCTCGAAGGTGTGGAAGAAGTCATAGGGTGAGGGGTGCTTGTAGCTCCAGCGGCGGATGTATTCGGTGTAGGCCTTGTGGAACGTCTCGGCCCCGAGCACAGCCCGGAGCGCCACGAGCACGCTCGCCGGCTTGTAGTAGCTCGCCACCCCGTACGAGGCGTAGGTGGGATAGCGGTCGCCGTGATGCATCAGCTCCACCTCACTCCCCATCTGGGCGATGTCGAGGTAGTTCTTCCGGTTCCGCGCCTCGTCGTCGAAGCCCTTGAAAAAGCTGTCCATGGATTGGGACTGATCGAACTGGGTGAGCCCCTCGTCCATCCAGGCGTAGCGCTTCTCGTCCGAGCCCACGACCATGGGAAACCACATGTGTCCGATCTCATGGGTCGTGACCTCATACAGGCCGAGCGTGTCCCACTGGCCGCCGATGCAGGTCATCATCGGGTACTCCATGCCACCGCAGGAGGTGGGTCCGTCCACCGCGGTCATGTGGGGGTAGGGATAGGGCGCCAGATACTTGGAGTAGAATTCGATCGAGTAGCGGGCGTCTCGGGCGCTTTCGTCCCAGTGGCTGATCCGACGCTGCTCGGGACGATAGAACGAATAGATCGCCGTCGTGTCCGGACGCCCGTCGCCGGTCGCATCGCCGACTGCCGCATTGGTGGCATCCCAGAGATACCTGGCGGAGGTGGCCCAGGACACGTCGCGCACGTTCTCGGCCCGAAATCGCCAGGTGAGCTTGCCGTTGGTGCCGGCGGTGGTGGCTCTTCCCGGCTCGCGGTCGAGGTCGGTCACGACGTGAACTATGCCGGGTGCCCGGCCGGCCGAATCCAGCCGCTCGCGAGTCTGCGGTGAGAGGACCTCCGCCGGGTTCTGCAGCCGGCCGGTGGCATCCACCAGCCAACCCGCCGGCACGGTGAGCGCCACGTCATAGCTCCCGTAGCCCATATAGAACTCGGCGTTGCCCAGATACTGGTCGATCTGCCATCCGTTGATGTCGTCGTAGACGGCCACCTGCGGATACCAGTAATTGATGTAGAAGACCTCGCCGTCCTGGCCTCCCCGGGGTGCCCCGTCGGGCGGTATCCTGAGCTTCCAGGCAAAGTCGAACGCGACCGAGCCGCCGGGCGGCAACGTCCGTGGCAGCTGAATCCGCATGACGGTTCCATCTACCTTGTAGCCGGGCGCGTCTCCCTCGGTCTTCCTGAGCTCCTGCCCCTGCACCGCCACGCGATCCAGCTCGATACCCTCGACCTGCCAGGGGACGTCGGTGTTATGCCGGCTGTTCGGCGCGAAGATGTTGTGCAGCAGCTGGACGTAGACCTCCTTCAGCACGTCGGGCGAGCGGTTGTAGTAGGTCACCGACCCCTTGCCCGTGAGCCGCTTGGAGATCGGATTGAGCTCGGCCTCCAGACGGTAGTCCGTCCATTGCTGCCAGTAGCGAGGACCCGGCTTTCCCGTGCGGGTGCGGGTGCCGTTGGTCACGGCCCGCTCGAACCCTTCAAGAGCGGGAACTGCGAGGTTACCGGTGTGTGCCCCCACCGCACCCGGAGTGGGAGAGGTGACCGGCGCGCTTCGGCTGCCACTACAGGCCGAGAGGACCGTCAACAAGACGAGTCCGGTGAGCGTGCTATGACGACGAGGGGCCGTGCAATCCATCAGCTTCTCCGGCTCAGAGGGTCCTGAATGATTCTTCGTGCGGCGAGGATGATGTTCTGACCGGGGGCGTGAGGCAACCCTACGGCCGGCTGACGAGGGTCGTTTCAGACGGCGCGACGGAATCCTCTGCATGGGCATCACATAGCCCTACGGAGCAATACCGCTCCGAACCCATACGCATGCTCATGCGGGAGTAGATAATGTCCCACGGATGGTTCCGTCGCCTCAAGTCAGGCGGAGTTGGATTGGCGTTCGTTGTCGGCCTGCTGTCGGCCAGCCTTCTTCACTTGCCTTATCAGTCCGCAGCCCAGCAGGCCCAGCAGCAGTCTCCCTACGGCCCCGGAGTTCAAGCCGCCAGCCGGACGCTGACCCCGGCCGCGGCCTCGCTGCAGAATCTCAGCGAAGCCTTTGCCTCGGTGGCCGAGCACGTCAAGCCCAGCGTGGTCTACATCAAGTCCGGCCGGAAGCCTGAGGCCACGACCCGGAGAGGGCCCCGAGGCCAGCGGAACGCTCCTCGCATGGAAGTGCCGCCCGGCATGGAGCCGTTCTTCCGCGGGCTGCCTCCAATGCAGCTGCAGCCGCAGGAGCCCCGGTTCCAGGAGGGCTCCGGCTCGGGCTTCGTGGTCTCGAAGGACGGCTACATCCTCACCAACAACCACGTGGTCGATGGCTCGGATCAGGTGACCGTGCGCCTGCTGGACCGGCGCGAGTTCAAGGCGAAGATCGTCGGGACCGATCCGAATACCGACCTCGCGGTGCTCAAGATCGACGCCAAGAACCTCGTCCCTGCTCCTCTGGGCAACAGCGGTGCGGCCCGGGTCGGCGAGTGGGTCCTGGCCGTAGGCAACCCTCTGGGTGACAATCTCACCTTCACGGTGACCTCGGGCATCATCAGCGCGAAAGGCCGCAGTCTCGCCCTTCCGGGCCAGTCCGACCGCACCATCCAGGACTTCATCCAGACCGACGCGGCCATCAATCCGGGTAACTCCGGCGGTCCGTTGGTGAGCGTGCAGGGTGAGGTGATCGGCGTCAACTCGGCCATCGCCAGCGAGACCGGGTACTACTCCGGGTATGGCTTTGCCATCCCGATCGATCTTGCTCGCCGGGTGATGGACCAGATCATCTCCGAAGGCCAGGTCCACCGCGTGGCACTCGGCATCACCGTTCAGGACGCCACCGCGAACGATGCCGAGTACGTCGGTCTGCCGGATATCCGCGGCGTCCTGGTGCAGGACTTCACCGAGAAGTCTCCGGCTCAGAAGGCCGGGATAGAGTCGGGCGACATCATCGTGGCGGTGGACGGCAAGCCGGTCGAGTACGTCGGCCAGCTCCAGCAGCAGATCGCCTTCCGAAAGGCCGGCGAGACCGTGAAGGTCGAGGTCGCCCGGAAGGGTGGAGTACACAAGACGCTCGACGTCCGGCTGCAGGAGGTCGCTGCGCCCAAGCAGACGGCCGACGGGAGCTCGGATCAATCGAACGATGCGTCCGATTCGAGCGACGAGGCCGCCGCTTCGATCGATCTTCTCGGCCTCACCGTACAACCGGTGGATCAGGACGCGGTGCAGCAGCTCGAGCTTGCGCCCGACCAGCGGGGCCTCCTGGTCACCGGGGTCACTGCCGGTGGGCCGTCGTACGGCGAGGTGGCCGATCCGGACCAGGGCGGTCCCGACATCATCCTGTCGGTCGAAGGCAAGCCGATGAAGAGCGTGGCCGACCTCAAGCAGGCGCTCAAGGGCTTCAAGAAGGACGACATCGTGAGCCTTCGGATCTACAACACCCAGGCGAAGACCCGCCGGATCCAGCGGATTCGTTTAGGCGAGTAGGCTCACTGCAGTCATAGATTCCGGAGCGCGCATCCCATTTGCCGGGGTGCGCGCTTCGCTCATATTCAGGCGGACCCTCACCTAGGCCGCCGACATGAGCGACCCCACCAACCCGTACGCCGCATTGTCGCTCATCGTAGCGCCGGCGGTGCTGACCAACGCCTCCTCCATCCTCGTGCTGAGCACCAGCAATCGCCTGGCGCGCGCCGTGGATCGGGCCCGGACTCTGGCCACTGAGCTGGACACTCCGGCCAAGGCGGTGGATCTCGCGGCTCTGCGGTTGAGCGAGCTCGACAGCGCCGCCCGGCGGGCGGTGATGCTGCTCGGTGCGTTGCGTCTTTTCTATGTGTCGATCGGCTCGTTCGCGGCAGCGGCGCTCACGTCGCTCATCGGCGCCGCACTGCTGGGGACCCAGCTCCGCGCCCTGCCGGCGACCTTCGAGACCATCGCCTTGGCAGCGGGTTTTGGGGGAGTCATGGGCCTGGTGCTGGGCTGCGTCCTCCTGCTCCGGGAAACGCGAATTGCGGTCCGGTCCATGACCGACGAGGCAACCCTCCTCGGGGCCTACTTCGCCAAGCGAACCAAAACGCCTTGATCGGCCGGCGTGCGCGCCACGCCGAGCATTCTGATCGTCCCGCTGGAGCGAGAGTTCGGCTGGACCCGCGCCACGATCTCCCTCGCTATCTCGATCAATCTCATCCTTTACGGCCTGATGGGACCGTTCGCCACGGCCCTCATGCAGCGGCTGGGCGTGCGCACCACGGTCCTCCTGTCGGCAGCCACACTCGTGACCGGCGTTGCCCTCACTCCGCTGGTTCGGGCGCTCTGGCAGCTGGTGCTTCTCTGGGGCGTCGTGGTGGGGGTCGGCACCGGGATGACCGCGCTCGTGCTCGGGGCCACGGTGGTGAACCGCTGGTTCGCCGAGCGCCGAGGGCTGGTGATGGGAGTTCTCACCGCGAGCACCGCCACCGGTCAACTCATCTTTCTGCCGCTCCTGGCGGCCGTGGTTCAGCGGTATGGCTGGCGGGCAGCGACTCTCCTGGTTGCCGGGGCCGTCTCACTGGTGATCCCGCTGGTGCTCCTGTTCCTGCGGGAGCGGCCTGAGGAGGTAGGACTCACCCGATACGGTGAGCCGGCCATCGAAGGAAGCAGAAGCGCGGCCGCGCCCGGGCCGACCTCCGTCGGCGCACTCGCAGCCCTGAACCAGGGAATCCGCTCCCGGGACTTCCGGCTCCTCGCCGGCAGCTTCTTCATCTGTGGCGCCAGCACCAACGGCCTCATCGGCACCCACCTCATCCCGGCCTGCATCGATCACGGAATTCCCGAGGTGTCTTCGGGCAGGCGAATGGGCCGGTGATGTTTGGCTGGATCGTGGCCGCCCACCAGCTCGGCGCGGCGATCGCGGCCTTTGGGGCGGGCGCGCTTCGCACCGCGCTCGGCGGCTATGTCGAGGCGTTTACGATTGCCGGCGTGCTCTGCTTCGTCGCCGCTCTCATGGTGTTGGGGATCGGGCGGCAGCGCTCGGCGCGAGGTCTGCCGGCCGGCCAATCCGTGACCGTAGAATCATTCAGTTGATACTGAACGGATTAACTTCCGCTTCGGGTCTGCGTCTAAACCCGAATGAGGAAGACCAACGATCCGCAAACGGTGAATTTCATCGAGCGAATGGGCGTCGCCCTCGAATCTGACGGCCTGCCGCGCATCGCGGGGCGGATCTTCGGCCTTTTGCTGGTCAGTGAGGATGCCCGTTCGCTGGACGATCTCGCCGCCGAACTCCGAGTCAGCAAGGGCAGCGTGAGCACCAATGCGCGCCTGCTGGAGCAGCGCGGCCTGCTCGAGCGGTCTGCCGGCCCGCCGACCGCCGGGACTACTACAGCGTGCGCCCGAATCTTTTCATTCACACGATGGCCCAGCGACTCACTCGGTGGCAGCAATTCCACGAAGCGATCGGCGCGGCCCGCACCAGCCTGCCGATACGAAGCCAGGAGGTCAGGGACCGGCTCGAGGAGTACGAGCAGACCTATGCCTTCATGTCCCAGGAGCTGCTGCCCCAGTACCGGCGCGACCTCTCGGCCATGAACCTGCTCCATATCACCGGCCGCCAGGGGGTGTCGGTCCCCCTGGGCAGCCTGGCTCAGATCACGCCGGCTACGGGTCCGCTCACGGTGAATCACACGGGACAGCTGCCGTCGGTGACCCTTTCATTCAACCTCCAGCCCGGCGTCTCTATCGGCACGGCGGTGGACCAGGTACAGGCGGCAGCGCGACAGGTTCTGCCTTCTACGATCAGCACCGGCTTCGCCGGCACGGCGCAGGCCTTTCAGGCCGCCCAACAAGGATTGCTGGTGCTGCTCATCCTTGCGATCCTGGTGATCTACCTGGTGCTCGGCATTCTGTACGAGAGCTTCATCCACCCCCTGACGATCCTTTCGGGCCTTCCCTTCGCAGGGTTCGGGGCCCTGTTGGCGTTGGTGATCTTCCGGCTCGACCTCAGCATCTATGCGTTCGTCGGGGTCATCATGCTGGTCGGCATCGTGAAGAAGAATGCGATCATGATGATCGACTTCGCCATCGAGCGTGAGCGGCGAGAGCACACCACCGCCCGAAAGGCCATTCTGGAAGCGGCCGGCGTCCGGTTCCGGCCGATTATGATGACCACGATGGCTGCGTTGATGGGCACCCTGCCGATCGCACTCGGCCAGGGCGCGGGCGCCGAGTCCCGCCGTCCCTTGGGCATCGCCGTGGGTGGGCGGGCTGCTCTTCTCCCAGCTGATCACCCTCTACATCACCCCGGTGGTCTACACCTATCTCGATGCCTTCCAGCAGCGGCTCGCTCGAGGAAAGGCCAAGGAACCGAGGGAGCTCCGCGAGCCGGGGCGGGGCGACGCGACTGCAGCCGAGGCGCCCGGTTGATGCGCCGTCAACTCGTCTTCCATTCGATGTTGACCAGGCCCACGCCGACCAGAATGACCAGCGCCGCCAGCAGCGTCCTGCCGGTCACGGGCTCATCCAGGATTGCCCAACCCAGGAAGACCGCCACGATCGGGTTGACGTAGGCGTAGGTGCCCACCTTGGCGATCGACGTGACGCCGAGCAGCCAGATATACGCCGTAAAGCCCACCAGTGATCCGAAGATCACGAGAAACAACCAAGCCAGCACGGCGTCCGCCGATACCTGCGTGGGTCTGAAATGAGCAAACTGTCCCGCCGCCGCTGCCGTGAGCAGCAGCAGGACACCGCCCCCGATCATTTCCATGCTGGTGGCGAGGAACGGCGACTTCGGAAGCGGAGCCGACTTCGAGACGACCGATCCCCACGCCCATGAGGCCGACGCGAGTACCAGCATCACCGCACCCACCGGGTTGACTTGAGTGGCGGCGTCGCCCCTGGGCGACACCAGAATCGCCAGGCCCAGCAGGCCGAGGATCAGTCCGGCGGTCACCCGCGCCCCCGGTCGTGGCCCGCCCCTGGCCCACTCGAAGGCGACCATCCAGATCGGAGCCACCGCGATGAGCACGGCGGCGAGCCCGGAGGGGACCTGCTGTTCCGCCCAGGCCACCGTCGCGTTCCCGCCCAGCAGAAGGAAGGCGCCGACCATGGCCGCGGCACGCCATTGGATAGGGGTAGGCCTGGGATCGCCGCGCCGGCGGGTCCACAGGTAGAGCACCAGACCGGCAACGAGGAACCGCGCCCCCGACATGAGATGCGGTGGTATGTCCTGCACCGCGATGCGCATGGCCAGGTAGGTCATGCCCCAGCACAGGTACACCGCCGCGAAGGCAAGCACGATTTTCCAACGTATGCCGAGGCGCACGGAGCCGCTTTCGTGAGAATCCGAGCGCTATAAGTAGTGGGGGACTGATACTGGTGGAAGTCGGCTGTCATTCCGAGCGAAGCCAGGGATCTCCCCAGCTAAATCCACAGAAACGCCGGGTGATCGTGTCCGGTCACGGCCACGATGACCCGTTCGTAGATACGGGGGCCGTTCTCGCTGTTGGTGAACACAACGACGGCCCGGTTGTTGGCTGGATCGGCAATCACGAAGTTACGGAACGAGTTGTTGGCTCCCCAGTGCCAGAGTAGCTCGCCGTGCTCGTCCCGTTGGATCCCCCACCCCAGTCCCCACGAGAGAGCGCTGTTCAGCCGCACCTGCGGCGTCGCCATCGCGCGCCGGCCGGCTGGGCTGAG
This sequence comes from Gemmatimonadales bacterium, assembly GCA_038209515.1. Classification (GTDB taxonomy): domain Bacteria; phylum Gemmatimonadota; class Gemmatimonadetes; order Gemmatimonadales; family GWC2-71-9; genus CAVVWJ01. Next base: position 39,317 of record JBBQXQ010000003.1, on the reverse strand, counting down.
ATCCAGGCCGGGCGCACCGGCGGGGGCGACCAGCCGGGTCAGGAACCCGGCATAGTCGCTCACGGTCGTCAGCATCGAGGTGGCCGCGTTGGGCACCATGTACAGCGGGAGCGGGGGCCACTCCGGGTTGATCAGCGGCACCGCCCGGGCGGCCTCGTCATAGCGCCAATCGGTCAGCGGAACGCGCCACTGCTCTGCGATGGCGAGCGTTCGCCGCCCGATTGCCGCCTGCACGTCGAGCCGTTTCTCCTGTCCATCGTATCCGGCCGCCATGCGCGATTCGAATTCGGGCAGCCAGACGTAGCTGGTCTCCTTCATGCCGAGGGGATCGAGCACCTGCTCTCGCATGACCCGGGCGAATGGTTTACCGGTGACCGTCTCCACCACGCGCTGGAGGTAGAAGTAGGCCTCGCCGGAGTAGGTGAATGTCTTGCCCGGATCGCTCGCCGGCTCCAGCGGCCCTGGCTGCTGCCGCCAGTTGGGCAGCCCGGTGGTATGGCTGAGGACGTGGCGGGGGGTCACCCGCTTCATTCTGGCGTTATTGGCTTCTGGCGTAGGGAGATAATCGAACAGGGGGCGGTCGAGATCGAGAATCCGGGCGTCCACCAGCCGCAGGACGGCATAGGCAAAGACCGGCTTTCCGAGCGAGGCTGCTTCGAACTCCGTCTGGTCCGAAACCGCCTGACGCGGCGCTTCCACCGCCTCGCCGAAGCCGCGGGTCCAGACCCGGCCGCCATCCACGACCGCCATGGCGAGCCCGGGGACCGAGGCCAACTCCAGCAGCCGCGGCAGATTCCGCAGCAGATCGGCGCTGGGCTGCCAGCGCGGGCCGCTTGCAAGCGGCAGAGCCTGCGCGGGCCAGGCGGTTCCGGTCCGCGCGGCGGCCATCGCGAAGCCCGCGCTCCCCAGCATGAAATGGCGACGGCTCAAGAACATCGCTGAAGCTCCGAAGGGCACCGGACAGGACCCTACGTAGGATGGGGCGATGCGTTTCGGCCGGAGCCCACGCTACGAGTCAGGCCCGGCCGTCTCTTGGTAGATACTCCGTGAAGGAAAAGGGTTGCGCGGAGCGGAACGGTCACCCACTTATCAGGCATGGATTCTCCGATCGCAAACCCACGGGCCAGCAGCAGTGAGCACCTTCCGTCTGATACCCACATTGGCCGCGTTCGGCTTCGGGTGGGCGATCTCGAGCGGTCGCTCCGGTTCTATCGCGACGTGCTCGGTTTTCGCGTGGCCCGGGAGGAAGGTTCCACGGTTGCCCTCGCACCGCGGTCGGCCAATCGGCCAGATGATGGCGACACCGGTGGCGCGCGCGAGCTGATTCTGCTCGAGGAGAAGCCAGGCATCAGGCGCCGTCCATCCCGACCGGCAACGACGGGCCTGTACCACGTCGCTCTCCTCGTGCCCGGCCGGGCCGAGCTGGGTCGCGCGCTTCTGGGCCTGAACCAGGCCCAGTATCCCTTGCGCGGGATGTCCGATCATGCCGTCAGCGAATCGCTGTATCTCGACGATCCCGACGGAAATGGTCTCGAGATTTACGCCGACCGGCCCCGGGCGCAGTGGCCTGTCAGCAATGGCGTGGTGCAGATGACGGTGGATCCGATGGATGTCGAAGGCGTGATCTCCGCCGCGCAGCCGGTCTCGCTTCCCTGGCGCGGACTTCCCGCCGGGACCGTTGTCGGGCACGTACACTTCACGGTGTCAGACCTGGAGCGCGCGGTGAGGTTTTACCGGGACGTGATCGGCTTGGATATGATGATGCGGATACCATCGTTAGCGGCGGTGTCGGCGGGTGGCTATCACCACCACCTGAACCTGAACACCTGGGCGGGAGAGGGAGCCCCTCCCGACTCGGATCAGGTGGCGGGACTCGCGGGTTGGGAGTTGCGGGTGCCCGACGCCCGGGCCAGGCGGGACCTCATCGATCGGCTTGCCGGGGCGGGTGCGCTCACCGGATCTCCCGCTGGTGCCGCGGCCCGGGACCCCGACGCCATCCCGATCGACATCGAAGACGCCACCTAGTGCTCCTTTGTCTGTAGGCGAGGGAGCTCAACCCAAAAACGAGACCCTCCGGTTTCGGCGCTTTCGACCCCTACCTCGCCTCGGTGCGCCTCGACCGCCAGCTTGCAGAAAGTAAGACCGAGGCCGCTCGAACGCGCTCCTGCCGATCCGCTCGACGGGACCTGCCCAAACTTCTCGAAGATCCGTTCCCGGTATTCCGGTGCAACCCCCGGTCCCTGATCAGTGACGCTGAAGCGCACCCGCCCATTGCGCTGGACCAGGCCGATGCGTACTTCCCCGTTGCGCCGGGTAAACTTGTACGCATTGCCTACCAGGTTCGCCACCACGCGGCCGATCACGGCAGGATCACAGGACACGGGAACCGGCTCATCGGGCAACTCGTAGATGACGCTCAGTCCGGCAGGTGTGGCCCGATGGTGGGGGGCGCAATATCACTAGCTACCGCACCCAACCCGCAACGGAAGAGCCTAGTGGATGGGTTTCAGCGCGCGGTTCACCATTGTCATCATCTCGGCCAGGGTGAACGGTTTCTCGATCGTTAACACCGATCCAAGCAGCGCGACGTTACCCAACAGATCGAGCCGCTTGGTCTGCCCGCCGCCCGACATCGCGATGATGCGAATGCCGGGGGTGTGGGAGAGCAGCTCTATGATGGTCTCGATACCGTCCTTTTCGGGCATGTGAAGGTCGGTGATAACGAGGTCTCCGCCGCGGTCCCGCCATAGACGCACGGCCTCGGAGCCGTCGGACGCCTGAATGACTTCGTATCCCGCCTTGCTCAGCAGGATATTGAGCGTCCGGCGAATGCTCGCGTCGTCGTCCACCACCAGAATACGCTGTGTGGGTGCCGGGGTCATCGGGTAATCCCTGATGCTGGTTGACTACGCGTGGGCTTGCCCCGCCCCGACAGGCAGATCCTGGGCCAGCAATCAACAGCAAGCAGGGTACGCTCTTAGGAGTTTCGTAGGTCGCTTTGGTGCGGTGGGCCGCAATCCTTGGCGCAATTCCCTTTAAGGAAGAGCCCCTCAGCACCTGGTGTGGCGCGGTCGCCCCAACCGCCAACGTCATTTTCTAGTCACCCGCCCTCCGCTCCGAGCTCCAGTCTGATCCCACAAGCACTTAAGTTCACAAGCAGATCCGGGTGATGCATTCTTTGACGGCTACTGACCAGTATTTAGACTTCCAGAATTTCGGTAAGCGCTTATTCTGCATTGTGTTATACTATTTGAGGTGGTGGCCCGCCGCCTGCTTATAGGGATACCGAGTCGAGACCCTAACCTCGGAGACATTGTGGGCGCATCGCGGCAGGTACTCGTTCGGACAGTGACTGCTCTCGGGTTGGTGCTCGCCCTTCCCGGTGTCGCCGAGAGCCAGGTCGGGATCCGTTCCGGCGTGGCCCAGATCGCCCTGGTGGCCCATATAGCCCCGCGCGGATCGATCCAGGGTGTGAGTGCTGAGCGAGAGACCGGCCGGATGGGCTCTGTCAGCGAGGCCTCGGTCATGGTCCGCGTAGCCGCCAACACCGGGTACCAGCTCGTGGTCCGGGGCACCCCGGTTGCAGCGTCCCGTATCTGGGTCCGCGGCGTAAACGGAGAGTTTCAGGAGCTCACCGCCGGCTCGTCTGTGACCGTCGCGCGCGGCACCCATGCCGCCGGACAGTGGGATCGCGAGGTGCAGTATCGCATCGAATCGGCCGGCGACCTGAACAGCCTGCCGGTGCGCTACGAGATTGCGATCGATCCGACGCTCTAGTTCTGTGAGGTGCTCCGGGCCCCTCGTGACTCAGTAATACTCTATCCACGGTGCCCGGCAACCTACCAGCCATCGCCTGGCGACTCCGCCCCCATCACCGAGAGCCATGACCGGCCCCACCATCGACCGCGTTCATTTCCTCGACGAGCAGCGGCGCAACCGGCGCCGAAGCCTTCGCTTTTCGGTCTCGCGGTGGTTGCGGTCGGGCTCGCGGGGATTCCGCTGTGCGTCCTGGCGTCTCCGTTGGTCTTTGGCCTCGTGCTTATCGGCGCCCACGTCGTCGATCTGATCGCGCCGCTCTCCGCAATGCATTGGGATAAGCTGCACGACGTGGCGTTCGGGCTTCCGAACGTCTGGGCAAAGATTCGCGGACGCCCGGTCGACGTGCCGTGGAGCACCCTCGCAATGCTGTACGTCGTGCCCGGCGCCCTGTTCATGCTGCTTACCTGGCCCTTCATCCAGCTGCTGTCGCGGACCGCGGGGGCGGGGATGATGCTCCGCCGGCTCGCGTCCAGGGACCCGAACCCGTCGGTCCTGGCGGAGCAGTAGCTCACCAACGTCGTCCAGGAGATGGCAATCGCCGCCGGCGTTCCGCCACCCGCGGTGCGAATCATCGAGTCACCGGCGGTCAACGCCGTCGGCCTGCCGACGCGCTGCGACGGTCAGGGAAGGCAAGTTGGCGCGTGTCGTCCGCCCCGACTTACTAGAGCGCATCCCCCATGACTTCCGCCGAACGGCGGTACGAAACCTCGTGCGTGCTCGCGTTCCTGAGCGGGTCGCGATGCAGCTCACCGGGCACAAAACCCGCAGCGTATTTGATCGCTACAACATCGTGAACGAGCGGGATCTGCGCGAAGGCGTGAGCAAACTCGCAATGCTCAGGGTTGGGGGACAACAGAGGGACAATGAGGGGACGCGGGGGTTTTGCGCTTGGGCTAAGTCGTTGCAGCGTATAGTGGCCAGGGAGGGAATTGAACCCCCGACACGCGGATTTTCAGTCCGCTGCTCTACCAACTGAGCTACCTGGCCGTTGGGGCGGGAAATATAGGAACGAGCCGGGGGCTCGCAAAAGGGACTTCTGGGATCCAAACGCAGCCCATGGGCGTTTATTCTCCACCCACCCTCGGAGCTCCTATGCCTCGCTCGGCCCTGCTGCTGACCTTTTCGATCGGTGTCGTTGCCGCCGGGACGCTCGCGCTGGAATCGTCGAGCCGTGTGCAGGCCCAGGCCAACCTGCTGCTCGCCTCCCGCCCGGACAATCGGCCCGCCCCGCCCTGGAAGAACGAGAGCTGGCTCAACGCCGACAGGCCGCTCACCCTCAAGGGGCTCGAGGGCAAGGTCGTCCTGCTCAACTTCTGGGTGTTCACCTGTTACAACTGCACCAACACGGTGCCGTCTCTGGTAGACTTTGATCGTAAATACCGGGGCCAAGGCCTGGTGCTCATCGGCATCCACACCCCCGAGTTCCCGCCCTACGCCGGCGAGCACGATAAGAGAAATGTCGCCCGGGCGCTGAAGAAGTACCACATCGAGTATCCGAATGCCCAGGACAACGAGTCCCGAACCTGGAATCTGTACGGCATCCGCTTCTGGCCGAGCTTTGTGCTCATCGACAATAAGGGCGTGATCCGGTACGAGGGAGCTGGCGAGTTCCATCTCAACGATCGGAACTACGACATGTGGGACCAGCGGATCCGGGAGCTGCTGGCCGAACAACAAGGGTGAGCCTGACGACATTGGTCCTGGCACTCGGCTGGCTGGCGGCTTGCGCCCGCGCACCCTCTGGCCCGCTCTCCCTAAGAGCCGAGCGGTCCGGCTCCGACACTCGGATCACCCTCATCGCGGCGCCCGGCTACAAGGTCAACGCCCGGCTCAAGCCCGCCCTGGAGCTGCCCGACGGACGGGTGCTCCGACTCGATTCGCCCCACCTGACACCAGACTCGGCCTACTTTGTCCAGCCGCCGAGCGCGCTCGTTCCCGGCCGGCACTCCCGCATCAAGGGAAGGCTCCGGGCCAGCGTGTGTGACCCTGGTCAGACGGTCTGCCGCAGCGTCGTGGTCGAGCTATGAATCTGTCACTTATAGTCGGCGCTTCGGTCCCTTCGCTTCGCTCAGGGTGACAGAGGTCGCTTCCCTCTTCATATTTACCCTCCATGCCGCCGCCCCGGTTCGCGAATCTCACCGTCCTGGCTCACCCTCTCATACAACACAAGCTCTCCATCCTCCGGGACAAGCACACCAGCACCCGGGACTTCAAGCAGCTGGTGAGCGAGATCGCGACGCTCATGGCCTACGAGGTGACCAAGGACCTCCCTACGGCGGCGGTCGAAATTGAGACCCCGCTGGAACGCACCACAGGCCGGCAGGTCTCCGGCAAGAAGCTGACCCTGGTGCCGATACTCCGAGCCGGACTCGGCATGGTGGATGGCATCACCCAGCTCATCCCCTCCGCCCGGGTGGGTCACATCGGCCTCTATCGCGACCATCAGACGCTCGAGCCGGTGGATTACTACTTCAAGATTCCATCCGACGAGGTCGAGCGCGACTTCTTCATTCTGGATCCCATGCTCGCCACCGGGGGCTCCGCCGTCGCTGCGGTCAGCGCCCTCAAGAAGGCGGGGGCCAAGCGGATTCGTTTCCTGTCGCTGGTGGCGGCACCCGAAGGCGTGGCCCGGATGCTCGAGGCCCAGCCCGACGTGCCGATCTTCGCCGCCGCCCTCGACCGGGAGCTCAACAAGTTGGGCTACATCCTGCCGGGGCTGGGCGATGCGGGCGACAGACTGTTTGGGACCCGGTGAAAAGCACCGTTCACGCTGTTGAGGAAACGTGAGCGATACCCGTCTCACCTTCTGGGGCGCCGCCGGTCAGGTCACCGGCTCCATGCACCTCCTCGAAGCCGCCGGAGCCCGCATTCTCCTGGATGCCGGACTGTTCCAGGGCCGGCGGTCGGAGGCCCACGCGCTCAATGCGCGGCTACCCTTCGACGCCCGGCGCATAGACGGCGTAGTGTTGAGTCATGCTCACATCGACCACTCCGGGCGCCTGCCCCTCCTGGTCAAGGAAGGTTTTCATGGCCCGGTGTACGGCACTTCCGCCACGCGCGACCTCAGTGCGGTCATGCTCGCCGACGCCGCCCACATTCAGGAGAAGGACTACGAGTTCCTTCGACATCACGGCAAAGCCGCGCCGGATAGCGAGCCGCTCTACACCCTGCGCGACGCGCTCGCGGTGCAGGACCTCATGCTCGGCGTGCCGTATCGGCGGGTCTTCTACCTCCGCAAGCATCTGGCACTCGAGTTCCTGGAAGCCGGTCACATCCTCGGCTCGGCCACGGTCGACCTTCGGGTGACCGAAGGCGGCAGCCACCGCCTGGTGTTCTCCGGCGACATCGGCCGCAGCGGACTTCCCATCGTTCGGGATCCCGACCCCCCATCGGGGCCGATCGACACCCTGATCATCGAAGCGACGTACGCCGACCGGCAACATGAGTCGTTCACCGACACCGAAGCCCATCTGGGCGAGGCGGTTCGTCGCACTGCGGCCCGCGGCGGCAAGCTGTTGATACCGGCGTTCGCGGTGGGCCGGGCCCAGGAGCTGATCTACAGCCTGCATCGGCTCTTTCGGGCGGGCCGGATCCCCTCGATCCCGATCTACGTCGACAGTCCGCTCGCGATCGACATCACCACGGTGTTCCTCATGCATCCGGAAGTCTTCGACCGGCGGGAAGAGCTGATCGAGGCCACCAGTGAGCTGTTCGACTTCCCGCTGCTCCGCTACGTACGCGAGGTCTCCGACTCCAAGGCGCTCGATTCCGCAGCCGGCCCTGCGGTGATCATCGCCGCGTCCGGCATGGCTGAGTCGGGCCGCATCCTCCATCACTTGGCGCACGGCATCAGCGATGAGCGGAATCTCGTCCTCTTCGTCGGGTTCCAGGCGGAGCACACCCTGGGACGGCGGATCGAGAGCGGTCAGGATGTCGTCCGTATTCTGGGGCAGGAATACCAGCGGAAAGCCGAAGTGGAGACCATCGGGGGGTACTCGGCCCATGCCGACCGCGACGAGCTTCGGGCCTGGGTCCGCAGGCTCGGCGGGCCCATCCGCCGCGCGTTTGTGGTGCACGGTGAGCCCGCGTCCCTCGAGGCCATGGCTGCAATCCTCCGGGAGGAGGGAGTCGGTGACGTCCATGTGCCCCGTCACGGGGAGTCGTTCGATCTCTAAGGGGAGGGATCCGGTGGCTCGACCTCTCCTCCGGCGACTCAGCCGAGCCTTCGGCCTGATCCTCCTCGCCGCCGTCTCCATTTACACTGTGGCGCTGGTGACGGTCCTGGTCGTCAGTCAGCAGGATCAGCGTCGGGCGGTCGACGCGATCGTGGTGCTCGGGGCCGCCCAGTACAATGGGCGGCCCTCCCCGGTGCTGCGGGCCAGACTGGACCACGCGCTCCGCCTATACAATGAAGGGTACGCTCCCCGGATCGTGGTCACCGGTGGCGTGGGTCGGGGCGACACGACCAGCGAAGCAATCGTGGGACGGCATTACCTCCTGGCGCGCGATGTCGTGCCGGGGGATGTCGTAGTCCAGCCCCAGGGGCGCTCCACCCAGGCTTCGATGACGGCAGTGGCCGACTGGCTGGAAGCCGAGGGCCTGCACAGCGTGCTTCTGGTGAGCGATCCCTTTCATATGTATCGGCTTCGCCTGGAGGCGCGGCGAACCAATCTTGAAGCCTACACCTCTCCCACCGAAAGCAGTCCCATCTCGGACAATCCCGTGGTCGAGCTGCGCTATCTTGCGGCAGAGGGGTTCAAGATTCCCGTTGCCTGGGTCCGGGCGACACTGTCTCCGTTCACCTCTCACCCCCACGTCCCATGACGCTCGTCTCCTCGGAACGATTGTACAGCGGCCGGGTGATCAACCTGGACCGGGATACGGTGCGTTTCCCCGATGGGTCCACCGGCGAGCTGGAGATGATCCGGCATCCGGGCGCGTCGGCGGTCGTTCCATTTCTGGATGAACCTCGCGGGGCCGATCCCCGGATTCACCTCATTCGCCAATTCCGTCACGCGGCCAATGGCCCCATCTGGGAGATCCCGGCCGGGCGGCTCGATCCTGGCGAGACCCCGGCCACCTGCGCCCAGCGCGAGCTCGAGGAAGAGATCGGCATGACCGCCGATGTGCTGGCCCGCCTCATGACGATCTACACTACCCCCGGCTTTACCGACGAGAAGATCCACGTGTTCCTGGCCCACGAGCTGAGGAAGGGGGTCCATCGGCGGGAACCGGACGAGTTCATGGAAGTGCACACCCGGCGCTGGTCCGAGGTCATGGGCATGGTGCGGACGGGCGAGATCCAGGACGGGAAGACGCTGGCGGCATTGCTCTACATCCAGTGCTTCAGACGCTGAGGCCCGGTCTGGCTCGCGGCTTACCTCACCCTCTTGGCAGCGATACGTTTCTCCCATGCCCGCACATTCGATGGATGCGTTGTTTCGATCCCTGAACAAGGGCGAAGTGGCGCCGGTGTACTATTTGCACGGACACGAGGATGAGCTCAAGGACGAGGCAGTCCGCATGATCCTCGACCGGACGCTCGATCCCGGTCTGCGAGATTTCAACTTCGATCAGCGATCGGCGGCCCAGCTCGACCCGGAAGAGATCCACTCCCTCTGTAACACACTGCCGATGCTGGCGGAGCGACGGGTCGTCGTGCTCCGTGACGTGGAAGGCTGGAAGCGGAAGACCAAGGGAAGAGCCGAGTTCCTGCGCTATCTGGAGCGCCCCAGCTTGGAGACGGTCGTGGTCCTGGTCCAGGGATCTGGAGAGGAGGCCGAGGACAAGGAACTGTCCCGCGGCGCGTACACCGTGAAGTTCGACCCCCTCCCTGCCGAGCGGGCGGAGAAATGGGCATTGCGACGGGCGGACCAGCTCGGCCTGACGCTGGACCCCGAGGCGGTGCGCCATCTGGTACGGTGCGTTGGGTCCGATCTCGGTGCGCTCCAATCGGAGCTCGCCAAGCTTGCCTCACTGCCCTCGGGCGAGACGCTTACTCCGGAGCGAGTCGGCGAGCTGGTCGGGATCCGGCACGGCGAGACCCAGTGGGACTGGCGTGAGGCCGTGTTGAACGGAGAGACTGGCCGCGCCATCGCCGTTCTGTTGCGGGTGCTGGGCCAGCCGGGTGTGTCGGGGGTCAGGCTGGTGACGCAGCTCGGCACGGCCCTCGTCGGCCTCGGCATTGCCCGCACGCTGTACGACAAGGGCCTTCGTGGACGCACTCTGGAGGATGCAGTGTTCAAGGTCCTGCTCCAGAACCGTCCGTACGGTCTCCTGGGATACAGGGAGGAGGCATCGAGTTGGGCCCGGTGGGCGCCACAATGGCCGGTCTCCCGCATCCGGGCCGCGCTCCGAGCCGCCCGCACTACCGATGAGTCGCTCAAGACCACTACGGTATCGGATGAGCGGGGGCTCCTCACGGACTTGGTTCTGATGGTGACAATCATGAAGGGCGGAGAGGGCGGAGATGACGGAGAGGGCGGAATGATCCAGCGACCCAACTCCAACCTGGCGCGTCGGCTCGCGGGACGGGCTGTGTATATCCTCTCCGTCCTCTCCGCCTTCTCCGCCTTCTCCGTCCTCTCCGCCCAGACCGACCCGCGTCTGGTCGACGTCATCCGCGATGCCCAGCAAGGCCAGGGCGACTCGGCCCGGATCAAGGTGCAGCGACTGCTGGCGACCACTCCTCCAAGCGATACGCTGTACCCCCAGATCCTCTACACTCAGGCCATGGTGGCCACCGATGCCGCCGGGATGCGCCGCCAGCTTCAGCGCGTCGCGGTCGAGCACTCCTCCAGCAGCTGGGCCGACGACGCGCTCCTCCGGCTGGTGCAGCTCGACTACGCCAGTGGCAATCTGGATGGAGCGGCCCGCAACCTGGAGCGACTCCGGCGCGACTACCCGGGCAGCACGCTCCTGCCCCAGACGTCTTACTGGGCTGCGCGCACTTACTTCGATCAGAAGAACCCGGCGCTGGCGTGTCGTTGGCTCGCGGACGGTCTGGCCGCCTCGCGAGGCAACGTCGAGTTGGAGAACCAGCTCGGCTACCTGAACCAGCGCTGCCCCCAGTTGGCGATCGATTCGGCCCCGCGGGCTTCGGCGGACTCGCCTACGACCGTGGCCAGCGCTCCGCGAGACACCATATTCGCGCGCCGCGCGGACAGCATTTCGCCGGTGACCCCGACGCTGCCCCCCAACCCCCCTGCGGGCCCCAGGCCGGCACCGACTCGGCCGGACACCACGAGCCGAACGCCAACGGCACGGCCGGCCCCGACGCTGCCATCGGGCGGGCGCTTCCGGGTTCAGGTCACCGCGGTACACACTGCGGCGGCGGCCGACGCCATTGCCAGGAAACTCAGCGCACGGGGGCTCGCGGCGGTGACCGTCGCCGATGCTGGACTCTATAAAGTGCGGGTGGGGAACTATGCGAGCCGGGCGGAGGCACTGGCCGCGGTACCGAAGATCAAGGCCAAGCTCGGGGGCAGCCCATTCGTGGTCGCGGAGCCCTAGCGGCGGCCGCACCATGCGGCATCGTTCTCCTCTTATTGCTGGCGGCTTGTAGCTCGAGGCCGGCGCCCCCGCCGCTGGTCGCACCCGACCAACGAGACGAATGCCATCTGTCCGGGGACTCGGCTGCCTCCCTCGACACCTTTACCGTTGCTTTGACGGATCCGGTGGATTGGGCTCGAGTATCCAACCCCGCCAACGACAGCGAGCGACTCCTCTTCCGCCAGCTCTTCGAGACGCTGGTTCGGGTCGACTGTCGGGGGGAGATCCGCCCGGGTATTGCGGATGCTTGGAGCAGCGACAGCACCGGCCGCATCTGGACGTTCACCTTTCCTGAGCCCGGTCAGTTCACGGACTACCCACCGATCACGGCTGGAGCTGTGGCATCGAGCTGGAAAGCTCGTGAGCCCGGCATCCAGGCCCTGGGAATCGACTCTGCGGCTGCCCTGGACGACCGCACGCTGCGGGTTACCCTGCGGGCCAGCCGGGACAGCGCCCCCCGTCTCTTTGCCGATCCGCTCCTCTCCGTGGACCGCCGCGTTGCTGCTATCCACGACCCCTCGGGTCGAGTGGTGGTTCCGAACGATCCACCCATCGAGTTCGAGCTGAGCCAGGCCGGCGATCCGCGGGACGCGCTCGACCGCGGAGTTGATCTCGTTGTCACTCGTGACCCGGCCGTCGCCGAATACGTCGCGAGCCGACCGGAATTCGTCACCTTCCCGCTGCCTTGGGGCCGCACGTACGCTCTGCTGCAGTTCACCGGCACTCAGCCGATCAGCGGGATACCCGGGGCGGATTCCCTACGTCGCTCGCTGGCCAGTGATGTAGTCCAGGCAGAGGCGCGTCCGGCGCAGCCGCCCTTCTGGTGGAGTGGCCCTCAATCCTGCAGGCCGGATGTGCTGATGGGGGTGACCCTGCCCCCGTCATCACGCCTCGTCTATTCCCGAACAGATGAGATCGCCAGGTCGCTGGCCGAGCGGATCGTCGCCCTGTCCGGAAACACCCAGTTGAGAGCCGCGGGCCTCGGCGAAATAGAATTGGCTGCCGCGCTCCGGGACCGCCGGGAACGGGGCTATATCGTGTTCTTGCCCCGTAATGTTGCCGCGCCCTGTCACGCGTCGGCCGCCTTACCCACCGGCGGCTGGCTCGAGCCGCTGATCGATACCCGGGCTCGCGCGATCGTGCGGCGTGGCGCTCCCCCGCTCTCAATCGACTGGAGTGGCAGCATCAACGTGGTCGGCAAGGAAGAGAGATCGAGGGGCTCACGGTGAGCTTTCGTACCCGTCTCTTTTTCGCGCTGGTCCTGGCCGTGCTGGTTCCGCTGGGAGCTCTGGCCTACGGCGTCCGGAGCGAGATGGAACGGCGTTTGACGAGTGAGTATGAGGGCAGAATCCGGTCGCTGGTTTCGGTCATAGCTGCCGATCTCGATGGAGAGAGCCGGACAGTTGCCGCCCGGCTGAGGGCACTCGCCTCGGAGCTCGGCCGGAGCGATCGCTTCCGGCTTGCGGCTGTTCGGGGCGAGCCGTCATCGCGGCGCTACCTTCTCGACTATGCCGGCAACGCCATGAGCCTGTCCGGCCTTTCCCTGCTCCAGATCCAGGATAGCGCGGGACGAATTTTGAGCTCCGGCCACTTCCGGAACGAGTTCGATCGGCTGCAACCCGAGCTCCCTCGGATGCTGGCTGCGGCCGGCGGTTTGGCGCTGGTGCGGACGCGAACTCCGGACACGACTATACTGGCCCTGGCGCGGGTCCATTCGTTCCAGGTGGGAGGTCGGCGGTTCACCATTGTCGGGGGGGCCGAGGCCGAAGGCCGCCTGCTCGGCCGCCTTGCTCGAGATGGGGAGCTGACGGTGGCTTTGGTAACGCGGCCCGGCTGGCAGCCTGACACATCACAGGGCGCACGTATCCTCCGCGAGCTTCCGCTCCCCTTTCTCGACCTTCTGGCTCAGAACGAGAGAGTCGACACCGCTCGGTTCGTCATCACCCAATCGTTCGGTACGATCAAGGCATTGCGGCAGAGCGTGGACCGGTGGCTCATGATCGCACTGGCGCTTACGGTCGCAGTGGCCCTGATCGGAGCAGCCTGGCTCTCCTCGAGAATCAGCCGGCCGCTCAGGGACCTGGCGCGGAAGACCTCGGAGATCGACCTCGACCGCCTGGACCAGAGCTTCGAAAGCGATCGCCCCGACGAGATCGGCGCGCTCTCTCGCCTGCTCGGCGCCATGACCGAGCGACTCCGGGTCGGCTCTGCTCGGCTGCGAGAGGTGGAGCGTCGAGCTGCCGTGGGCGACCTGGCCCGGCAGGTGAATCACGACATCAAGAACGGGCTCGCGCCGATCCGCAACGTGCTGCGCCACCTCTCCCAGGTCGGCCGCCAGGACCCTCAGCTCCTCCCCACGGCATTCGAGGATCGGCGAAGCACGCTGGAGTCGAGCGTCGAGTACCTCGAGACCCTGGCCCGAAACTATGCCCGGCTGTCACCCGCACTGGAACGCAGGCCGTGCGACCTGAACGCCGTCGTGGATCAGATTCTGCGGAATACCATGAGCGACGGGGTGGAGATCCAGGCCCGGCTGAGCGAACGACTCCCTCCGGTGCTGGGTGACAGCCTCATGGTGCGGCGAATCCTGGAGAATCTGATCGGAAACGCGGTCGATAGCCTGGCGGGGAGGAAAGGTGGAATCGTGACGGTCTCGACCGAAGAAACTGCGGGCAGCAAGCCGGATCGGGTCCGGATAACAGTGGCAGACACCGGGCCTGGAATGACCCGTGAACAGCTGGAGCGAGCGTTCGACGACTTCTACACGACCAAGGCCGGGGGAACTGGCCTGGGTCTCTCGATCGTGCGGCGGCTCGTCATGGACCTGGATGGAGTGCTTCGGATCGAGACCGAGCCCGGAGCCGGCACCCGCGTGGTCCTCGAGTTCCCCACCGCTTCCTCCGCTCCGGCGGCACCGGCACCATGACCGTGGTCCTCGTCGTGGATGATGTTCCCACCATGGCCGGCCAGTACGCCTACGACCTCGAGCGCCTTGCCGGGTACGAGGTGCTCACAGCCGGCGATGGCAAGCGAGCCCTGGATCTTCTGGCCGGCTCCGCTGTCGACTGTATGATCCTCGACCTCGAGATGCCCGGCATGGATGGCTTCGAGGTCTTGCGAGCCCTGGAACGCCTCGGGAATGAAGTACCGGTCATCGTCTATACCGGCACCGGGAATTACGAGCGCTGCATCCAGGCCGTCCGGCTCGGAGCGTACGGGTTCATCGATAAAGCCGAGCCGATGGAGCACGTCGTTCAGGAAGTGCAGGCGGCGATCGAGCGAAAGCGGCTCCGCACCGAGGTGGCCGCCCTGCAGCGGAAGCTCGGGGTTGAGACCTCTCTGGTCGGCTCGAGTCCCGCCATAGCCCGCCTCCGCGAAGCGATCGCCCGGGTGGCACCGATCCCGAGTCCCGTTCTCATCATCGGCGAGAGCGGGTCGGGCAAGGAGCTCGTTGCCCGTGATCTCCACCGCCTGGGGCCGTTCCCCAGCGGTCCGTTCGTGGCGATCAACAGCGCGGCTCTCCCCGAGCATCTGGTCGAGAGCGAGCTCTTCGGCCACGAGCGAGGCGCCTTCACCGGTGCCGCAAACACCAGAAAAGGGGCGTTCGAGTCGACGGATCGTGGCACCCTCTTTCTGGATGAGATCGGTGAGCTGCCGCTCCCCGCGCAAGCCAAGCTCCTCCGCGTGCTCGAGGAGCGCCGGGTCACCCGGCTCGGCGCCAGCCGGTCGATTCCCGTCGAAGCCAGAGTCGTCGCGGCCACCAATCGAGACCTCGAGGCGGAGGTCGCGGCCGGCCGGTTCCGCCAGGATCTGTACTATCGGATCAACGTGCACCTCGTGCGCGTGCCGCCCCTGCGCGACCGGATCTCCGATATTCCGGAGCTGGCGACCCGGTTCATCGCCGCCATCTGCGAGCGCTTCGGCATCCGAGTCAAAAAGCTCTCCGGCGATGCCCTGGATGTCCTGATGGGTTATGACTGGTCCCAGAACAACGTGCGGGAACTGCGGAACGTGCTCGAGCGAATGATCATCGCCGCCGACGGCGACGTGCTGCGTGCCGAGCACGTGCCGTCCGATATCCTGGATAGAAGCCGGGTGTCCCGCGCCGACGGGGAACGGAGCTTCCACAGTCTCCGGCTGGAGGCCGAGCGGCAGATCGTCATCGCCGCTCTGGAGCGGAATGAGTGGCACATCACCCGCACCGCGGAAGAGCTCGGACTCGCCGATCACGCGAGCCTGCTCAAGGTCATGCGCCGCCTGGAGGTGAAACGGGAGTGAATCTCCTCGTGTCCCGCCGGACACGAGCACCCTCCCGTTTCCGTGTCCATCGGAACACGATCTCTCCGGTACTGGTGCTCCTCGCTTCAGGTAACTCCTTCTCTCCCAGATAACTCCTACCATCTCCCGGCGCTCCGTCTCTGTGGCCGGCGGCTTGCCCTCACGAGTGGCGTCCGCTGGTCCACTCACGGCGCCAAGCGCGCCACAAGTAAGGAGGAGATCCATGTCTCGCCCGAATGCCGTCACCGTCTTCGCCTTGACCCTCATGACCCTCGCCGCTGGATGCCGTGGCACGGATCGGCCGAAGACCACGTCCGAGTCGGCCGGCGCCACCACGCCGACCGTTTCGGCAAGCTCATCGACGGAGTCCGCCAGCATCGGCTCCGTGGCAACCCCGGTTACGTACGAGTCCGCCGAAGGAGTCTTCACCGAGGGTCGCTATTCCGAGGCGACCCGGCTCTTTACCGCGTACGCCGAGAGCAACCCGGAGAACCCCTGGGGCTACTACATGCTCGGACTGTCTGCCTGGAAGTCAGGTGAGCCGGGGCGGGCGACAGAGGCGTTCGACCACGCGCTACAGCTCGACCCGAGCCATCGGAAGAGCCTGTTTAACTCGAGCCGGGTCCTGCTCGAGGTGGGTCAGCCCAAGCCGGCTCTGGAGCGCATAGAGAAGGCGCTGGCCCTGGAGCCCATGTCCAACGAAGGGTTGCGGCTGCTCGGGCGCGCCAAGTACCAGCTCAACGACGTGGACGGCGCGATCGAGGTGTATCACCGCGCCCTCTCCCTCGATGAGCACGATGTCTGGGCGATGAACAACCTGGGCCTGATCTATATCGAACAGGGCCGGAGTGCCGATGCTCTCCCGGCGCTGGCCCGGGCCGTCGAGCTCAGAAGCAATTCTCCGGTGTTTCTGAACAATCTGGGCACGGCGCTCGAGCGGACCGGCTACCCGGTCGCTGCCGCGAAGGAGTACGAGGCTGCCATTGCGGTAGACACCAGCTATGCCAAGGCGTCCGCCAGCCTGGCCCGAGTGACCGCTGCGGGGCAGCAGCCGGAGTCTGAGCCGGTGGATCTGGGAGTCTTCTCGACCAGATTTCAGTCCGAGATCGAAGCGTGGCGGGGCTCGGCTGATTCGACCACCACGCCTGACTCGAGCGCGGTACCTGATTCCAGCACCGGCAGTATCGTGGGATTGAGCGACTCGAGCCGCGCATCGGTGGAGGCGGTGAGCGACACGTTGGAGGATTGTACCGGCGAGGACTGAACTTCCTTCAGCCTGGGTCCTCGGGAGGAGCTGCGTCGTCCAACACCCGGCGCAGCTCCTCTTCTTCTTCCGTGGTCAAGGGCCGAGCGCCAGGCGCCTGCGATTGGAGCAGCGCGCCCAGGAACACCCCGTAATCAACCTTCGCGCATACGGAGCACAGATCCCGGCTGTAGGACTTGCCGCCGACCTGCTGGGTCTGAAAGATCTCGGCCTCGCGCTCACCACAACGTTGGCACAGCATGATGCCCCCCTCAGTGCGCGATCATGGCCCGGGCCCTGGCAACCAGCGCGGTCAGCCCCTTCTCGGACTGCTCAGAATTCGCCTCGTTCGCCGTGTTCACTGCGAAGATGATTGCCTGTGAAGTGCGCGGATTGATCACGAGAAGCGATCTGAACCCCCCTTGAGACCCGCTGTGCTCGACCAGTCCCTGAGGCACCAGGAAGAACGATAGCCCGACTCCGGAGCCATACGTGCTCGATGGCGGAAGCTGCATGACCGGCTGCCACATCTCCTCGATCGAGCTGCGCTTGAGGACCGTGTCATAGATCTGCTTCGTAGCCGTATCACCGTGCGTGGCGTTGGTAAGAAAGGTGGCATACTTGACCAGATCGCTGAGGGGAGCATTCCATCCGCCGTTCGGGATGGTGATGCCGGGATCGAAGTCCCGGCCATTGGCAACTACCGACTCGACGCCGGAGCTGTCCCGCTGGAGGGTGTAGTTGTTCGAGCGCCACCGCGCCAAATGATACGGCGTGACCCCGAAATAACTGCGGCTCAGTCCGAGCGGGGTCCAGATGTTCTTCTGGATGTACACCTCGTACGGATCTCCGGTCAGCTGCTCGATGATCCGGGCCAGATAGATGAAGGCGGGGTTGCTGTAGCCGAACTGCGATCCTGGCCGGAATTCGATCTCCTGGTACGGCATCATCGACACCAGCTGCTCCCAGCGGGTGGGCTCGAACGGCTCCCAGGACTTGCCCGCCTTGTAGGGCCAGGTCGGGTTCTGAAACCCCGCGGTGTGGGAGAGCAGCATGCGGATGGTGATCGCGTCCATGGAGCCGAACCGGTTGTGCACCTGGCGCAGTTCGGGGATGTAGCTCGTCACTTTGTCGTCCAGGGTGAGGCGGCCCCGGTCGCGCAGCTGCATGATGGCGATGGCGGTGAGTGTCTTGGTAATGGATGCCCAGTGGTAGATGGTGCGCTCATCTATCGGCTCGCGGCGGGCGCGATCGGCCAGACCGCGCTCATGGTGTGCGATCACTCGCCCGTCCTCGATGATCAGGGCGCTGGCTCCGACTACACTGTCCGCCATAGCGTAAGAATCGAACGACTGGACGAACGCCCGCCATCCTGCCGGCTCGCCTTTCGCCGGTTGGCGTTGTGCCTGCGCCAAGGCCGGACTCAGGAGCAGCAACCAACAGATCATCGAAATGCATCGTTCCATGCCGGCCGACCCCTTCATCAGGTGGCTTGCGGTCGGCTGAACACGAAGGAGCCATACCCCAGGAGGAGCACGCCGTAGATCGCGACACTCGACCAGCCGAAGCTGTTCATCAGGCCCCAGAACTGTGCCGTCAGCGAGACCACGAACCCCGCCAGAGAGCCAAGGAATGAGCCGATTACCACGCCGCGCCGGGTTGTTGGGTCGCTGACGTCGCGGATCAAATACAGGACCAATCCAAGCTGGACCAGCGCGGAGCCGAAGAAGCGGGCCATGAGACCAACCGTGGGCTCCGCTGCCACTCCATACATCGCGAGGACTCTGGCCGGAGCGAAAAGGAAACCGATCCCGAACGCGAGCGCGAGCAGGCCGGCGAGGCGAAGGAGCGTGCCGAGTTGCATGGATGTCTCCTTGGTGTTTCAGGGCATGGTCCTGGACGGGGACTGGTAGAGTATACGCCGTGCGGCCGCAGATTCGAACGGGGGAACTTGGGTCGGGGGCCGTGTGTTGCCTAAACGTTCGCAACACCGAATCACTCGTCGAAGGAGAATCGTATCATGACCACCGCCAGACCGACCGCCGTCCCCGCCGCCGCGGCCGGGACGGTCACGCTCGGCGGAGACCTGACCGTCAACCGCATGGGATTCGGAGCCATGCGCCTCACCGGAAAAGGGATCTGGGGTCCGCCGAAGAATCCCGAACGAGCCGTTCGCGTGTTGCAACGGGCCGTCGAGCTCGGCGTGAACTTTTTCGACACGGCGGACTCCTACGGGCCGTATGTCGCCGAGGAGCTCATCGCCGAGGCGTTGTATCCCTACCCCGGGCTCGTCATCGCCACCAAGGGTGGGCTGGACCGGCGGGGCCCCGATCAGTGGGTGGAGAACGGGCGGCCGGACAATCTCCGGCAGAAGTTGGAAGGCAGTCTCAAGCGCCTCAAGGTTGAGCGAATCGACCTGTGGCAGCTTCATCGGATCGACCCCAAGGTCCCCGCTCAGGAGCAGCTCGAGGCGGTCCGGGAATTCCAGCGCGAGGGTCTCATCCGTCACGTCGGGCTGTCCGAGGTGTCGGTGGACCAGATCGAGCAGGCCCGCAAGGTGGTGCCCATCGTGTCGGTCCAGAACCGCTACAACGTGACCGATCGAAAGTGGGACAACGAGGTCGAGTACTGTGAGCGGGAGGGTCTCGCATTCATCCCCTGGTTTCCGCTATCGGCGGGCAGCCTGGAGGCCGAGGCGCTCCATCGGGTCGCGCAGCGCCACGGGGCAACGGTGTATCAGATCGCCCTAGCCTGGCTACTGGCGCGGTCGCCCGCAATGCTGGTGATTCCGGGTACGTCCTCAGTCGAGCATTTGGAGGAGAACGTCGCCGCAGCGGAGATCAGGCTGAGCAAGAGAGATGTGAAGGAGCTGGATAGCCTCTCCGCTTAGCAGACTCACTACTGCCTCAACTACGCGAAGTAGGTAGGCACAGGCAATTAGTCGAAGCAGGTTCTTCCCTTAGCCAGATGAAGAAGGCGTCTGGAGCGCGCCCGGTGTGAGCCGGGCGCGTTGCACATGAGCCCCAAGGGCGACTGTATATTGCCTCCATGTCCCTCACCAGCCGCGACAGCGCTGCGCCAACCCCGCCGATGCTCAAGCACTGGCGGGAGATGAAGGCGCTGCATCCTGACGCGATCCTCTTCTACCGGGTCGGCGACTTCTACGAGATGTTCCACGAAGACGCGGAGCTCGCCGCCCGGATTCTCGACATCACGCTGACCTCGCGGGGCGACGGCGCGCCACTCGCCGGCGTGCCGGTGAAAGCGGCGGCCGAGTATCTGCGCCAGCTGGTTGGCGCCGGCCACCGGGTCGCCATCTGTGAGCAGGTGGAAGACCCCAAGCTAGCCCGGGGGCTGGTGCGCCGAGAGGTGGTCGAAACACTCACACCCGGGGCCCTGATGCAGGACGGGTGGGTCGCCGGAAGCCGCAACAACTGGATGGTGGCGATTCAGCGGGGCAGCGAGGCCGCGGGGGAGTCAGAAAACGTGATCGGGATCGCATGCGTTGATCTAAGCACGGGCGAGTTCGTACTCGAGAGTGTTTCCCAGGATGGTCTGGAAGAGGCTCTCTCGCGGCTCGGTCCCGCAGAGATCGTGATCGCAAACGATGACACTGCCCCGCTGCCCACCCGCCCGGAGGGCACCCACCCCGCCGCCCCGCCGCTCACGACCCGTCGTGAGCAGTGGGAATTCGACCCCGGGCTGGCCCACGAAGAGGTGGCTCGGAGATTCGGCCTCGCTTCCCTGGACGGCCTCGGCCTGGCCTCGGAGGATGACCCTGCGATCGGCGCAGCCGGCGCGTTGCTCCGCTATCTCGGCGAGCTCCAGCCCGGCGGGCTGCCCCATCTCACTCGGCCGATCGTTCGGCGCAGTGACGGGTTTCTCTGGGTCGATGAGATGACCCGGCGAAATCTCGAGCTGATCGAGCCACTCCGTGCGGGTGCGCGCGGCTGCACCCTGCTCGAGACAATCGACGCTACGGTGACCCCCATGGGTGGTCGTCTTCTGCGTCAGTGGCTGCTCTCCCCCCTCCGTGATCCGGCCGCGATCAATGCGCGGCTCGACGCGGTCGAGGTGATGGTGGACGACGCGCGGGGTCGGGGCCGGCTCCGGGAGGGGCTCGATGGCGTTCGTGATCTCGAGCGGCTGGCCGGCCGAGCCGCCGCGGGCCGCGCCACTCCCCGGGAGCTTGGCTCGCTGCGCGATTCGTTTCAGCGGCTCCCCGACGTTGCCGGAGCGCTCGCGGCTCTCGCCGGCTCCGCCCTTCCGGGCGGCGGCCATAGTGGCGCCCTGGCCGAGGCCGCCGACGAGCTGGACCTCCTTGCCGACCTGAGCTCCCATCTTTCGGTGGCTCTCGCGGACCGGCTTCCGGCCACCCTGGCCGACGGTGGGGTCATCCGTTCCGGCTACGACTCGGAGCTCGACGAGCTGAGATCCCTCCGCGATGGAGGGCGTCAGTACATCGCGTCGCTGCAACAGCGGGAGCGGGAACGAAGCGGCATTCCCTCGCTCAAGGTCGGATTCAACAAGGTCTTCGGGTATTACCTGGAGGTGACCCACACCCACGCCGATCGGGTTCCTGCGAACTATGAACGGCGTCAAACCCTCGCTACAGCCGAACGCTATGTCACTCCCGAGCTCAAGGACTATGAGTCCCGGGTGCTCAGCGCGGAGGAGGGGATCGGCACCCGGGAGGCGGAACTCTTCGGTGCAGTTCGCGCGGTGATCGGCCAGGCCATCGGGCGGATCCAGCAAACTGCCCGGGTTCTCGCCCGGCTCGATGTCTGGGCGGGCCTGGCCGAGCGGGCGGTGGTGGGCCGTTATGTACGGCCCCAGGTGACGGACGCGTTCGCTCTGACCCTTCGCGAAAGCCGGCATCCGGTGATCGAGCGGATGATGGCCCGCGAGTCATTCATTCCCAATGATGCCCGGTTCACCGAGGCGGAGCGGGTGGCTCTGGTGACTGGCCCGAATATGGCGGGGAAATCCACCATACTCCGGCAGATCGGCGTCTGTGTGGTTCTCGCCCAGATGGGGTCCTTCGTGCCGGCGGCCGAGGCGTCGATCGGCGCGGTGGACCGGCTCTTTACCCGGGTGGGGGCGAGCGACAACCTGGCACAGGGGCAGTCCACCTTCATGGTGGAGATGAGCGAAACGAGCGCCATTCTGCACAACGCGACAGCGAGGAGCCTCGTACTCCTCGATGAGATAGGCCGCGGCACCTCGACCTACGATGGCGTGGCGATCGCCTGGGCCGTGACCGAGCACCTGCACGATCGAGTCGGATGCAAGACCATGTTCGCCACTCACTATCACGAGCTCATGCAATTGCCCGAGCGGCTTCAGCACGCGCGGAACTACAATGTGGCGGTTCAGGAAGCGGGAGATACGGTTGTCTTCCTGCACCGGCTCGAGCCCGGGGGCACCGATCGGTCTTACGGCATTCATGTCGGCCAGTTGGCCGGCCTTCCGAGCCAGGTGGTCGCCCGGGCGCGGGAGATCCTGGCCACGCTCGAGGGCGAACATCGTATGGTTCCGGGGCCACCGCCGACTGCGTCGCGCGACCCGGGCCAGCTGGCGTTGTTCCGTGATCCGCATGAGCCCGATCCAATGGTCGAGGAGCTCAAGCTGCTCGACGTGAACACGCTCACCCCGTTGGAGGCGTTGAACCGGCTGGCGGACTTCAAGCGCCGCGCGGGCGAACGGAAATGACGGCCCGGGCAGCCTCTGTCTGCACAACAGTCGCGGTGCTCGTGCTCGCTCTCGTTGCCTGCCAGCGCAAGGATGACGGGACCATGAGGCTGATCGACCACGACGCCGCGCCGCCGGTGATTCCCGCCGAGGAGCCACCGGTGGCAATCAACCCGGTGTCGCCGGTGCGCTACCCACCGGCCCTGCTGCAGCAGGGCATCGAGGGCAGCGTGCTGCTTCGGCTGTACGTCGATGCGGCCGGCGTCGTGATCCAGGACTCGACCCGAATCGCCGAATCGAGCGGCTACCCGGCGCTCGACTCCGCTGCCCTCGCGGGTGCTGCGGAGCTCCGCTTTTCGCCCGCGCTGCTCCAGGGACGCCCTGTGGCGGCTCCGTTTCTTCAGCCGGTGCACTTTCGCAGCCCCCGCTCCCGGAGTACTACGGAGTGAGCTCCCCCCAGCACCTCGAGCCGTACGAGTCGGTCCTGGAGACGGTCGGCTGGACCCCGCTCATCCGGCTGGCCAGGCTGGGGGCGGGCGTGCGCACACCGGTCTACGGCAAAGCCGAATACGTGAACCCCGGCGGTTCGGTCAAGGACCGGATCGGGCTCGCGATTATCGAGGACGCGGAGCGGCGGGGTGATCTCCGGCCGGGCGGCACCATCGTGGAAGGGACCAGCGGCAACACCGGTGTCGGACTGGCCATCGCGGCGGCGCTCAAGGGATATCGCTGCGTCTTCACTATGCCCGACAAAATGTCGCAGGAAAAAGTCCGCTTGCTGAAGGCATTCGGAGCGGAGGTGGTGATCACCCCGACCGCAGTCCCGCCGGATCACCCCGACAACTACGTGATGAAGGCCAAGCAGATCGTGAAGGAGACTCCCGGAGCCATTCTCGCCAATCAGTTCTATAACGAGATCAACCCCGAGGCCCATTACGCGACGACAGGACCCGAGATCTGGGAGCAAACCAAGGGACGGGTCACTCATCTGGTAGCGGGGGCCGGTACCGGCGGGACCGTCAGCGGGGCCGGCAAGTATCTGAAGGAAAGAAACCCGGGGATTAAGGTGGTGGCGGGTGACCCGATCGGGTCGCTGTATACCCACTATCATCGCACCCACAAGCTGGGTGACGGCCACCCCTACAAGGTAGAGGGAATCGGGGGAGACAAGATCCCGACCACTATCTGGTTCGACTGGATCGACGAGTTCCGGCAGGTCTCCGACCGTGCCTCGCTGGTGATGGCCCGCCGCCTGGCCCGAGAAGAGGGGATTCTGGCCGGGGGCTCGACCGGTCTGAACGTCGCCCTGGCGCTGGACATTGCACGCGAGGTGGACGACCCGTCGGCGCTCGTCGTCACCATCCTCTGCGACACCGGGGAGCGCTATCTCTCCAAGGTGTTTAACGACGAGTGGATGCAGGAGAACCAGATGCTCGATATGCCCCGGACCACGGTGGAGCAGCTGCTCGAGCGCCGGCCGCATGATTCCCCGCCGCTGGTGAGCGTGGCCCCAGCGGCGGCGGTCCGCCAGGCGCTCAACCTGATGAATACGTGGGGGGTGAGTCAGATTCCCGTGGTCGAGGACGGCCGGTCTGTCGGCGCGTTGGTCGAGGGAACCCTGATGACACGGGCGCTGGCCCAGCCGGCCCTGCTCGACCGTCCGGTGCGCGAGGTCATGGAGCCTCCCTTCCCCGAGGTCGAGGCCAACTACCCCACCGACCGGCTCGGCGCGATGCTCACCCGGGAGAGCCCGGCCGCGCTCGTTCGAAAGGACGGTAAGCTGGTTGGCATCGTGAGCCGGTACGACGTGCTGCAGCAGCTGATAGGCACGAGATAACGCTTTCTCGGGGGTTGGATGCGCGTAACCGTCTTGACTGGGGGCACCTCGACCGAGCGAGACGTGGCCCTCGCCTCGGCCGTGCAGGTCATCGCGGCCCTGCGCTCCCGGGGGCACCACGTCTCTGTGGTGGATACGGCTCGGGGCTACATCCCTGCGGGCGACGAGCCGGCGTTACTCTCCGGGGTCGTGGGTACCGAGCCGCCGTCGATCGAGCAGCTTCGGAGTCTGGAACAGGGGCTGCTGCTCTCGGGCCTGGCCAACCTGGCCGTGGTCAGGGATGCCGAGGTGCTGTTCCTTGCACTCCATGGCGGGCGGGGCGAAGATGGCACCATTCAGACACTGCTCGAGATGGTGGGTGTCCCGTACACGGGCAGCGGCCGGCTCGGCAGCGCCATGGCGATGGACAAGGATGTCTCCAAGCGGCTGTTCCGAACGGCCGGTGTCGCAACCGCCGACTGGGTGATGGCGCCCGCAGCGCGCGACCGGGTGGGGCGCGACTTTGGATGGCCGGTGGTCGTCAAGCCGTCCAAGCAGGGCTCAACGGTAGGCCTGACCGTGGTGAAGAGCGCCGGTGAATACGAGGGGGCACTGGCGCTGGCGAGGCAGTACGACGATGAGGTGATGATCGAGCGGTTCGTGCCCGGACGGGAATTGACCGTGGGGGTGCTCGAGGGGAGGGCGCTCGCCGTCGGCGAGATCATCCCGCGGCACGAGATTTTCGACTACGAGTGCAAGTACACCCCCGGGATGTCGCAGGAGATCTTCCCGGCAGACCTGCCGGCCAAGCTGACGGCCGAATGCCAGCGACTCAGCCTGCTGGCACACGAGGCCCTGAAGCTTGGGGGGTACTCCCGAGTGGATTTTCGCTTGACACCGGCTGGGGAACTCTTCTGTTTAGAGGTAAACACGCTGCCGGGCATGACGGCCACGAGCCTTCTGCCTCAGGCTGCTCAGGCAGCCGGCATCGCGTTCCCCGAGCTGTGCGAAAGGATCTGCCGAGCCGCCCATCGCGGGCGAGGCCAAGCCTGATGAATTCGTCTCCATCGTATCGCATTACGCCCTGGGTGGGCCGCATCATCATCGCCAATGCGGTGGTGCTGCTGCTGCTCATGACGCTGTTCACCTCCCGCGATCTCTTTCAGGTGCTGGAATTCTCCCCCTGGACTGCGCTGACCCGCCCGTGGACCTTCGTGAGCTACATGTTCGTTCACGCGGGCTTGCTGCACCTGTTCGGCAATATGCTAATGCTCTTCGTGTTCGGCAGCGCGGTCGAGAGTCGTATGGGAAGTCGCAACTTCCTGCTGTACTACCTCTTCTGCGGAGTCGGCGCGGCAGTCTTTTCTCTGTTGCTGGCGCGGGTCATGCCGGTGGGCGCGTTCGTCGGCGCCTCCGGCGCCGTCCTCGGCGTGGCCGTAGCGTTTGCCATGTTCTGGCCCGATGCCGAGCTGATCGTCTTCCCCATACCGGTACCGATCAAGGCACGCACCCTGGTCATCGGGCTCGTGGTGCTGGACGCGATCGGGTCGCGGCTCTGGCCTAACGACGGCATCGCTCATCTCGCCCACGTAGGAGGCGCGCTGTTCGGCTACCTCTTCTTTCGGGCGCAGCTGCTCTCCCAGCGGAGTGCAACACCACCCGCGCGGGTGGAACGCGTGGTCATGGTTCAATCCGGCTCGGCAGAGCCTGAGCGGCGGACCCCCGTCACGCCGATGCGGCCCCGCCGGGGGATCGAATCCGATCCCGTGGCCGCCGAGGTGGATCGGGTCTTGGACAAGATCAGCGAGAAGGGGATCTCCAGTCTGACGCCGGCCGAGCGGAGCTTCCTCGACGAAGTCGCGAAGCAGAAGAAGCAAGATCATTAGGGTGAAGAAGTGGTCTTGCACTTAACGCGGCGCTCTCGTATTGTCTCGCGTGCTGATCAATCTTCTTCCGGACTTCTTTGGCGTCCTCGAAGCCGCCGACCGGGAAGCCGCGTATCGGCAGTATCGCGAAAGCCACCGCCCCATCCTCGACGCCTACTGGCGTAACTACGTCCTCGATCCCGACACCCCGCACGCCGACACCATCGTCACCGCCGCGCTGACAGCCGACCGCAGCGACCTGTACGGGTTAAAGGCCACAACTGATGTCGTGCAGCTCGCCGAAGAGGCGATCGCTCGGGCAGAAGAGCTGCTCGGCGTCGATCGCCCCACCGACACGTACCTGATGGTCGGACTCGGCGGAGCCAACGCCGGCGAGCTCGTGGTGGGCGGGCGCGGGATAGCCTTCATCTGCCTCGAACACTTCACCGGCCGGGTGAATCCGGAGACCTACGGCATGGGGCTGCCGCCTGATCTCATCCCCGTCTGGACCGCCCATGAGCTGGCCCATACGGTGCGTTATACCTCCGGATCCAGTGCCAGCGACATGCGGCGCCTGGTGGCGGAGAGCGGCGGCTACTACGACTACTGGGCGACCGGGAGCCGCGCGAGCCTCCGCGAGCTGCTGGTCAACGAGGGCCTGGCGGTGCACGCCGCCCAAGCCGTGGCACCCGGCTTCGATGCCGCCGATTACTTCGGCTATCCCCGTCGCCAGTACCATCGGCTCCGGGAAATGGAGTCGTTCCTGCGCCGGGCCGTCGAGCCCGACCTGGAACGGAGCGGCCTCGGACTCCGGCTTCGCTATCTGTCAGGTGGGATGAGTCCTTCGGCACGGCTGGTTGCTGGGCGCGTGATCCCCGAGCGAGCCGGCTACTATCTCGGCTATCGCATGACCGAGGCCCTGGTGGCTGAGCGAGGATTGTCGGAGGCGGTCCGCGCCCCAGCCCAGGACTTCCAGGCGGCGGAGGACGCGGCGCGGGGGATACAAACTGCCTAGACCCTAGACCTTCACTTCCCCACGCAGAAACTCCCGAACACCCGATCCAGCACCTCTTCGATATCAATGAAACCGAGGAGCTCTTCGAGCGCGGCGGCGGCCTGCCGAACGTGGTGGGCGGCCAGCACCGCGTCCCCGTCGCTGCCGAGGTGAGGAACCGCTCCCCCGAGTGCGACCAGCGCACGGCTTAGCGTGGTCCGGTGCCGCTCACGGGTTAGCCCCGGCTCCAAGTCGGCCAGGTTTATTCGATCGGCGAACACCCGTTCCGCCGCGGCCCGGCGAAGCACGCCGAGCCCTTCGCCCGTGAGCGCTGAAACGGCAATCCCCAGGCCTGCTTCGGGTGCCAGATCCGCCTTCGTCCGCACCAGCAGGCTGGGGCGGGCCCCAGCGATCGCGTCTTCGTCGTCGCCCACTTCACGTCCAGCCTCCACGCAGAGCAGCACTAGATCGGCCGCCGCCAGATAGCGGCGGCTCACCTCGACACCCATTCGGTCGATCTTCCCTGGTGCATTCCACAGTCCGGCCGTGTCGGCCAGGCGCACCGGCCACCCCAGGAAATCGGTGTGGGCCTCGATGGCGTCACGCGTGGTTCCCGGAATCTCGGTCACGAGGGCCCGTTCGCTGCCGAGGAGCGCGTTGAAGAGGGAGGATTTCCCGGCATTGGGCCGGCCGGCGAACACCATCAACGCCCCCTCCCGCAGCCGCTCGGCCGAAGGCGCGGTCGCCACCAGTCGGCGGATCTGGGCAGCGGCAGATTCGATCTGACCGGCAATGCGCGCGGGCGCCACTGGGCCGTCGTCTTCGTCGGGGAAATCGATGTCGTAGCTGAGGAGCGCCTGGATCTCGATCAGCGACTCGCGCAGGGCCGCGAGACGGCGCGAGAGCCCGCCCTCGAGCTGGTTGAGCGCCGCATGCGCCTGGGCTGGGGCCGTCGCATCAATCAGGTCCCCCACTGCCTCCGCCTGCACCAGATCGAGCTTGCCGTTCAGCACCGCCCGGCGGGTGAATTCACCGGGCGCGGCGGGCCGAGCTCCCGCGGCGTGAACGGCCGCCAGCAGCCGTCCGGGAACGAGGAGTCCGCCGTGACAGGAGAGCTCGACCAGATCCTCGCCAGTGTAGCTGTGCGGCCCGGGAAATGTGGTGTACAACCCGCGATCGATCGGCTGGCCGCCGGCTTCATGGAAGGAGGCGAGAGTGGCGCGCCGGGCCGGGTGCGCCTGGAACCCCGTGATGACCCGAGCGGCCACGTCGAACGCCCCCGAGCCGCTGAGCCGGATGACGGCGAGGGCGGCGCGCCCGGGAGGTGTGGCCAGAGCTACGATCGGGTCGGAAAGCATGAGGGAACTAATGCGGGCGGCTGGGCGGCCTGGTACCCCACCTGGGAGGTCAGGCGTTGCGTTTGGCTTTCGCCGGCTTATTCCCCGGCGAGCGCGTCTTCACGTCGACGATCGCTTTTGCCGTTCGCTTCTGCCGCTCCCGGGCCAGCATCCACTGCTGCGGGATGCTGGCGATGTTGCTCACCGCGTAGTAGAGGTTGAGACCCGAGGCGAAGTTAAGGAAAAGGAAAGTCATCATCACCGGCATGACGTAGAGCATCATCTTCATCTGCGGATTGGGCTCCATCCCCACCTGACCGACCTTGCTGAGCCCGAACATCGAGATCCCCATAATGACCGGGATGATGTAGAGCGGATCCGGTCGCGACAGGTCCGGGAGCCAGGCGAACGATGCACCTCGGAGCTCGATCGAGTTCTGGAACACGAAGAACAAGGCAAAGAGCACCGGCATGGGAAGGAGCATGGGCCAGCAACCCCCCAGCGGGTTCACCCCGTGCTCCTTGTAGAGCTTGAACATCTCCTGCTGGACCTTCTGTGGGTCGTTCTTGTACCGCTCCTGGATGTCCTTCATGAGCGGCTGCACCGCCTGCATCTGCATGTTTGCGCGCATGGCCTTCTGGTTCAGCGGCCAGAGCAATAGCCGCACCAGGACCCCGAAGATCACGAGCACGAAGCCGTAGGCCAGGTGCAGGTGCTCGTGCATCCAGACCAGGAGCCAGCGGACGCCCGCAGCGACCGGCCGGATAATGGTCCGGAACCCGGGCCAGCCATAGGGATTCACATCGTCGAAGCCGTGGCCGATCCGGTGCAGGCGATCGTACTCCATCGGGCCGGCGTAGACCGTGTAGCTGAAGGCGCCACTCGGTGGTAGCGGCATGCTGAGGCGTACATCCGCTCGGTCGGGCCGCTTGCCAGCCGTGGGAGGCGCAGTGGCGGTGACACCACTAATCGCGCCACCGGTGCTGTCGAACGCGAGCACACCGGCGACGAAGTACTTGGACTTGATCGCCGCCCACTCCAGAGGCCCGCTCACCGTCTTGGGCTCACCCGGCTTGAGCCCGCCAAGATCCGTCCGTTCGGTCTCGCTGTGCTTGGTGACGAGCGCGAGGGCGCGGTGGTTCTCAGTGGAGTTTGCCTCGGTGTTGGCCAGCGTGGGACCCATCCCGACGAGGAGGAGCCCGCCGTTGGGACCGACGCCGGTGACCTGGCCGTCCACGTCGATGCGATAGTCGTCGGGATGGAAGGTGTAGGTCAGGTCCACTTTTACCCCATCGCGCGACGCGCTCAGCCGCAGCGGCGTCGGGCCTTTGACCTGGACACTTTCGGCCGACGCCGTGAAGGGCCGATCGTCGAGCGGGATGGTGTCCTTGCCCAACACCAGGGTGAGGCCGAGCAGCTTGCTGTCGGGCGGGAGAATCTGCGCCGCCCTGCCGCGCTC
Source organism: Gemmatimonadales bacterium (assembly GCA_038209515.1). Lineage (GTDB taxonomy): Bacteria > Gemmatimonadota > Gemmatimonadetes > Gemmatimonadales > GWC2-71-9 > CAVVWJ01. Next base: position 9,264 of record JBBQXQ010000003.1, on the reverse strand, counting down.
CGTCGGCTCCATCGAGCGATAGCGCGGCAGGGTTGCCTCGACCAGGCGGGCGCCGCGGGTGCTGATGCCGTAGGTGTAGAGCGGTGAGCTCACCCGGACGGTGTCGGCGCGCGCGCTGTCCGCGCGAAGCGGGGCGGGTGCCCCCTGGGCGGATGGGCCGCTGGGCTGCGGGGAAGTACTTGCTGCCCCTTTGCTGTCGCGAACAGCGGCCACCGGCACGATGCTGTCCCGGCCTGGGTTGCTTGTGGCAGCGAGGGTATCGGCTTCCCCGCCTCGCGCCACAGGCGCGACCGGTTTCTTCAGAAGAATCGCTGGAGCGACTGCGATGGCCATCATCAGCAGAATCGCCCAGATGGTACGGCGGTCCATTGGACTCAGATCGCTAGGTCAAGGGACGGGGTCGAACCCGCCCGGATGGAACGGATGACAGCGGACCAGCCGCCGCACGGTCAGCCAGGTACCTCTGACTGCTCCGTGCCGCATGATCGCCTCGAGCGCGTATTGAGAGCAGGATGGCATGAAGCGACAGCTCGGCGGCAGGACCGGGGAGATGACGAGCTGGTAACCCCGGACCATGCCGGCCAAGAGGCGACGGGGTAGCAGCCAGAACCTTTGCACGGCGATTCACCCGGCGCCCAGAACGGCCTCGCGCCACACACGAAGCTGGGACCGCAAGGCATCGAAGTCGGCGGCGTATGCCTCTCGCCGGGCTCGGATGACAAGATCCCAGGCGGGCTGCCGCTGCTGGATCTCCTGCCGCCAGATCTCCCGCAACCGCCGGCGCAGACGATTGCGGGCCACCGCGGAGGTCTGGAACTTGGGGACGATCAGTCCCATCCGTGGTTGGCCCGTTTGGTTGTCCATCCAGATTATATCCAGGTGCTCGGAGCGGCGGCGCCGGCCATGCGTCAGGCAGCGGCGGATGTCGGACGCGCGCGCGAGCCGATGAGCCCGCGGCAGGCGCGCCGAAGGCGTCAGGAGCCTCCGTGCTTCGACGGCAGCGACACGGTGAGCCGCTTACGCCCCTTCTTCCGGCGGCGCGAGAGAACGGCTCGGCCCCAGCGGGTGGCCATGCGAGCGCGGAATCCGTGCTTGGTGATCCGGCGCTTGTTCCGTGGCCGATACGACGGCTTCATCCGGGGAATCCTCCAAAGTGAGCCGGGGAAGTTAGCCGGAGGAGAGGGACGGGGTCAAGTTGAGGGTAAGGGGCGGAGAAGGCGGAGAGGACGGAGAGAGGAAAAGTCAGAGGAGCGAGCGGGGAGACTCGCGAAAAGGCGACAAGGGATTCCTGGCTGCGATCACCTCTCCGGCTTCTCCGTCCTCTCCGTCATTTTTCTCTTGTCAAGCCCCGATTGACTTTTCAACACCCCGCCCGTAACATCTCTCGCCCTAGAAAAAATTCCTTCCGTTTTCGAGTACCGATGCAGCTGTCCGCTAAAGACGCTTGGAAGCGCATTCTCGACGAGGCGCATCGCGAACTTCCCGACCACACGATTCGAACGTGGCTCGAGCCCACCGAGGCTATCGCCCTCGATGAGGGTCGTCTCATCATCGGCGCGCCGGATCAGTTCGCGGTCGAGTGGAACGAGACGAAGCATGCGACGCTCCTCTCGCGGCTCGCCGAGCCCGTGCTGGGCCAGCCGACGTCGATCGTGTTCCGGGTCAACGAGGATCGCCAGAAGCGCCCGCAGATGGACTTCTTCGTGGCCCCGTCGACCCCGGCAGTCGTCGGGGTGCAGATCAACCCAAGCACCCAGCCCCTCAACGAGCGATACACCTTCGACACGTTCGTCATCGGCAAGTCCAACGAGCTGGCCGCGGCCGCGGCCCATGCCGCTGCCGAATCCCCCGGCAAGACCTACAACCCGCTCTTCATCTACGGCGCCACCGGGTTGGGCAAGACCCACTTGATGCAGGCGATCGCCCATACCGTGGTCGAGCGGCACCCCGACACTCGGGTGCTCTACGTGGGGGCCGAGCAGTTCATCAACGAGGTGATCGAGAGCATCCACAGCCGGACCATGCCGGAGTTTCGCCGTCGCTATCGATCGGACGTTGATCTCTTCCTGGTGGACGACGTGCATTTCCTCGAAGGCAAGGAAATGACCCAGGAAGAGTTCTTTCACACCTTCAACGCGCTCTACGAGGGCAACAAGCAGATCGTCCTCACCTCGGACCGGCCTCCCAAGGAGCTGCCCGGTCTCGAGGCACGTCTGGTCAGCCGGTTCGAGTGGGGCATGGTCGCCGATATCGGGCAGCCCGACCTCGAGCACCGGATTGCGATCCTCCGAAAGAAGCAGGAGCAGGATCACCTGGAGCTCACCATCCCGGACGACGTGCTGCGGTTTATCGCCGAGCACGTGCGGTCGAACGTGCGCGAGCTTGAGGGCTGTATCATTAAGTTGTTGCTGTTCGCCTCCTTGAAGCATAAGGAGGTCTCGATCGAGCTGGCCCGGGAGGCGCTCTCCGACAAGATTCGCCCGGGCGAGGACGGACTGGCGGCCCCCAAGGCGCTTCCCTCGATCAACAAGGTTCAGGAGGTCGTGGCCAGACGGTGGGGGGTCACACCCGAGGGCCTCCGCTCGAAGGCGCGGATCAAGACGCTCACGGTGCCGCGCCAGATCGCGATGTATCTCGCCCGCGAGCTGCTCGAGATGCAGCTGGTCGAGATTGGGCAGGCATTCGGCGGGCGCGATCACTCGACCGTGATTCACAGCGTCGATAAGGTGAGCCGGCAGATGTCGCGCGATCGCGGGTTCCGCGAGCGAGTCGAGCACGCGCGCCAGGAGTTGTGCGCAGAATAATCCCCGCGCAAGCGACGGGATGTGGGAACTCTGGATAGCAGTGGACAGCGGGAGCAATTCAGGAGCGCCGTCCCCATAGCACACACGGTGTCGACAGAGGTTTAAGCGCGTAAGTGCCCATGAGCGGATTCAGTTGGAGCGCCGCTCAACATTTCCAGACTCTCTACTGCTGCTACTATATTATTTAAATGGAAGAGTAGTCTCTGATGATAGCACCGGCATGAAGCTCACAATCACCCGAGAGCAGCTCCAGGAAGGTCTCGTGGCGGTGGCTGCCAGTATCCCCGCCAAGACGACGCTGCCGATCCTCTCGAACATCCTGCTCGAGGCGACGAAAGACGGCATCCGTCTGTCGGGGACTGATCTCGACATAGCAGTCAGCACCACCGTGAACGCTTCGGTCGATCAGGAAGGCGCCATCACCCTTCCCGCACGCAAGCTGGTCGAAATCGTGCGCGAGTTGCCGAGCGCCGCCATCCGGCTGACCGCCTCAGGCGAGCAGCGAGTCACCATCGAGTGCGGCCGGTCCAGGTTCCGGCTGCTCGGCCTCCCTCGGGAAGAGTTTCCGGCGTTCCCCAGCGTCAAGTTCGAAGGTGGCTGGAGAACCTCATCCAAAGAGCTCCAGAAGCTCATCGGCCACGTTGCCTTTGCCGCCAGCACCGAGGAGAGCCGGCCCATTCTCAACGGTGTCCTATGGGAGCTCAGGCCCGAGCGGATGCGCATGGTCGCAACGAACGGGCACCGGCTGGCGCGGATGGACGTGCCCACCTCGGAGACCCAGGGAGCCTCACAGGCCGATTTGATCGTCCCACCCAAGGCTCTGGACCTGATCCGGCGGCTCTTCGACACTGATGAGACCGTGGAGATCGCGCGAAGCGAGAACCATCTAGGCTTCCGCACCAGCTCGACCCAGATCTTTACCCGGCTGATCGAGGGACCGTACCCCAATTACGAACAGGTCATCCCCCGGGAGAACGACAAGGCCGCCACCGCCGACAAGGCCGCACTCACCGCCGCGCTCCGCCGGATGAGCATCGTCGCCAGCGATCAGACCCACCGGATCCGGATGGCCTTCGCGAACGGCTCCTGCAAGCTCTCGGTTCAGACCCCCGATCTCGGCGAGGCGCAGGAAGAGCTCAATGTCAGCTACGAGGGCGATCCTCTCGAGATCGGATTCAACGCCGCCTACCTCCTCGAGATCCTGAAGTACATACCAACCGATGAGGTGCGGATGACGTTCAAGGCGCCCGAGCGTGCCGCCACCTGCGAGCCGGTGGGCTGGGACGACCCGGCCAGCTATCTCGCCCTGGTGATGCCGCTTCGGTTGGTAGATTGAATCGGAACGGAGGACGTACGATGCCGGCCAACGAGACGATGAAATCGACCGAGCCCACGCTACGCCGTGAGCGGGGCGGATTCGTGACGCTCGCGGTACTGGCTGCTGCGGCAGGAGCCGGTGCCGCGCTGCTGTTGGCTCCGGACGCAGGGTCTCGAGCCCGGCAGAGGGGGGGGCGGGGACGCCGGGAAACACAGATCGTCGCACTGGCGGGATTCCTGGTCGGTGCCGGCCTCACCGCTCTGCTCACACCCGAGAGTGGGCCCGCCACACGCAAGCTTCTCGGGGGCACACTCAGCCGGATCAAGGTCGGGGCGGTCGACCGGATCGAGCGCCTTCGCCAGACCGATGCGCCCACGCCCGCGCCCGCTGAGAACCCCGTCAGGAGCGTCCAGGAGCTCGGCCGCGATTCAAACGACGTCTTCTGATGGAGAGCTGCTGACGAGCGGAGCTAACGCTTGGGGGGCCGTAGCAAGATGATTGAGAACGTCCCGGCCTGCTTCACCGGTACGGTCTGACCGACTGCCGGGATGGTGATGGTGAGGTCGCCGGCGTCCGAGCCGCGGGCCGAAGCGAGCGTACCATCGGGATTCATGTAGTGGACCGCCGAACGGGTGCCTGAAGCGGTCATCTCCAGCTGCTGATCGTATTGGGTTCCTTTACCCCTCCTTTGATACGATCCTGTACTCTCCAACTTGATCGCCTTCTTGGCCCGGGGATCATCGCTCTCGGTCGCTCGGTAATTGGTGAGAGACCGCTCGGTCGCGTCGAAGGCATCGGCCCTGATGGGAACCTCGGTCGTGTCGGTCCACTCCATGCCCGCCTTCACGCCGTCGGCGGGGAGGCTGGGGAAGAGGCTCCGGAGGTTGCTTCCGAGTTGGTCCCCCAGGGTCGTAGATCGGTCGGCTTTCAGCGCGGAAAGCCTTCCTTCACGTGTGAGGGATGCCGTCCACCGCGTGCCCCGGGCCGGAATGACCGAGTCCGGCACCGCGGGCACTCCGCCGACCGCAGCCTGAATCGAATCGAGAACGATGGTGGCGACGTAACCGGCCGTATCGGGCGCAATCGCGACGCGGAGATACGCGGTTCGGTCGATGAGCTGCTGCTGGCTGGCGCCCCCGGGGAGCTGAATCGTCAGGCTGTCGTGGCGCTCGAGCACATACCCGGCATCGCGCACCGCGCCGTAGATGATTCCACCGCCAGCGGGAGCCGGCACGCCGGGATTCGAGGGACCCGGCTGGGGCGTGGGTCCGTTCGGTCCGCCGGTGGTGGACGTGGCCGACCCACATCCCGCCAGCGCGACACTGGCCAGGATCTGAAGAGCCCGCCTCACGCGATTCGCCCGATCACTTGAGTGCGATCACTTTGGTCTTTTGCACGATCGTGATGGGGAGCGGCTGCTTGGCAAAGGAGCCGGATATCGAAAGCGAGGATTGCTGTTGCCAATCGCCGCCAAGATAACGGCCGTCCGGGCTTACGTAGTAGGAGCCTTTTCCACTCCCCGTGCCCTCGATGCGCGCCGACCCACTCGGCGTCGGCTGGGTCCCGGCCACCGATGAGGTGAAATCCTCAGTGATCCGCACGGCCTTGCGTGCGTTCCACGTTGCCGATGCGGCCGCCTTGTACGCGCTCACCCGCCGGACGGTCACGCTGTCGCTACCGGTCGCGTCGGTCTTTGCCGTGGTATCCGACCAACTGTCACCCACCTTCAGTCCAGCCTTGATCCACGGAAAAAAGTCGCTGAGTAGCCCCTGGATCTGCACGGCGGCCGGGTTGGGCCGCACCGGTTGCAGTCCGGACGGCTTCCCCGACTTCGCCACGAATCCGTGAAACTCCGCTCCCCGGGCGCTGTCGAGCACGGCGGCAGGGATCGGCACCGCGCTGTCGCCGCGGAGCGAATCAACCACGACCCGCATGACCTTGCCGCCGGCGCTGTCAGCCAGCCTCACGGTGACGAAGCTGGAAGTGGTAAAGGCAATCTTCTGCCTGGGGCCGCCGGCCGGCGTCGCGTCCATTTCCTGTGACAATGACTGGTCGATCCGGTATTTGGTGGTGGTCGGCGCCCGACCCAGCAGCGGAAGGACGAGCGCAGCGGCAGCAACGACGGTGTAACGAGTGGCCGGTAAGAGCATCTGTATCCCCTTCTGGAGGTCCGAGGCCAAAAAGGTAACCGGCTGTGAGGCCCAAAACCAACAGCCCCCCGAACCTGAGTCCGGAGGGCCGCCGCTGGTCAGCCGTAAGCCGAGTTCTGTTTCCCCCAGAAGGGGAGATGATCATCTGTCTGGGATGGCCGTCGCCGGCCACCTCTAGCAGCCTACCCGCGGTTCTTCACTGATCGGTGTGGGTCACACCTCGCCGCCTATTTGGCCTTGCTCCGACTGGGGGTTACCGTGCCGCCACTGTTGCCAGTGACGCGGTGGGCTCTTACCCCACCGTTTCACCCTTACCCTTCTTCCCGGCCATTTCTGCCGGGCCTCCGGGCGGTCTTTTTTCTGTGGCCCTGTCCGTCGCCTTGCGGCGCCCAGGCGTTACCTGGCAGTCTACCCGATGGAGCTCGGACTTTCCTCGGACACCTTGCGGCGCCCGCGATCATCACGCGTGACCAGTGGGTGTAAGATAACAAAGCTATTGGCTGTTAGCTATCGGCTGCCAGCCATTAGCTATTAGCTAAAGGCTGGTAGCTCTTAGCTTTCCTACCCCGCATGCCCCACCCGGGCCAGGCCCTGCTGGGCTTGCTGGACGAAGGGCAGCAGCGCAGCATCCGCCTTTTTCCATTGAGCGAGGACCTGGCGGTACTGCTCTCCGGCTTCAGATCGGCGGCCCAGCCGCTCGTAGGCTGCCCCGCGCAGCAGCCTGACTCGGCCGAGCATCCCCCATCCAGAGTCGAAACCTCCGGTCTGGAGGGCGGAAGGCTGGTAGCCCTCCAGGACCCTGATGGTGGTCTCATAGTCACCCAGCAGGTAGTAAGCCTGGGCCGCCAAAGGCTCGGTGAGAACGCGGTACATATGCTTGCCGTACGTCGTGGATTCGGGCTCGGCAAGCGTCCGCCGGGCAACGGCCGAATCCCCCCGGCTCACCGCCAGGAGCGCCCGAACCTCCTTGGCGGCTGGCTCCCCCGAGATGACCTGCAGCTCGTGCAGCGCCGTAGTGTCGGCAGCAAGGCCGGTGAAGAGGCCGATCGCAGCGCTCGCGCCGGTGTGGGCTATATGCTTGCGCTGCTCCGTGGGTGCCATTCGCGCCGCCTCCGCAGCTCCTTGCCAGATCTCTCGCAGTGCAGAGGCGGGACCCCCGGCAGCCGCGTAGAGCTCGCCTAGCATCGCGCGTCTCCAACCCTCACCCTGTGACCCCGTCCACTCGGGGTGGGAAATGACCTCCCGCCGAACCTGGTCGGCCAAGTCGAGCGTCTTTGCCGCATTAGTCAGGTCGCCTTGATAGGCAAACACATTAGCGGCCGCGGCGATGTCGCTTACGACGGTCGGAGTGCCCTGGTACAGCCGGAAATCCTTCGATGCCACCGAATCGAGGGCGATACGCAGCTGTGCCGCCGCACGGTCTATATCGCCCGAGGCAAAGCGCACCCGAGCTTCCACAAACGGCAGCTCGGGGTGCAGCGGCGTGGCCAGCCGGAACCGGTTCAGCTCTGATAGGGCCCCGCTGTAGTTTCCGGCGGAGACGTAGGCGTTCACCATGGCGCCATGTGCCCGGAGTGTCGTGGGCTGGGTTGAGACCCATGTTCGCGCCGTGGAAAGTGCTTCCGAACGGGCACGCTGTACCGCGGCTCGGACCGTGACGGTGTCCAACAGCGCTCGACCGGTGGACGTACGGGTGACCGCAAAGGAATCGCCGGGGAGAAGGGCGTAGACGGGATGGTTTGCGGCAGCCAGACTCAGCATAAAATGAACGTGGTCGTACGCGAGGGCGTAGGTGGGATCGAGTGCCAAGGTGCGCTTGAAGGCCCGCAACGACTCGGTCCAGAAGGGCGCCTCGTTGACCCCTGCTGTATCGTGGAACCAGGCCTCACCCAGACCGTACCAGGCATCGGCATCGCCTTTGTCCCGAGCAATCAGCTGATTATAGAGGGACCGCGCCTCCTCATACTGGTCTCCGATAAACGCTCGGTACGCATTGATCACCATGCGCTCGCGAGCGGGTAGGTTGGCCGAATACGTCGTGGCGCGGAGCATGAGTCGATCGGAAACCGAGTCTTCCGTCCCTATCATCCACCCTCGGGTAAGAGCGAGCTTGTAGTATGCCAGGCCGAAGGTTGTATCCATGGCGATCGCTCGCTGGAAGTCCCGCTCGGCGCCTACTAGGTCCCAGCGATTGAGTTGTTCCACACCCCTCAGGTACGCTCGGAACGCCTCGAGTGAGTTGGTGGTCGATCGGGCCAACCCGATTCGGATCTCGTTGGGAGCACCGGAAAGATCGAGCAGCTTGGCCGCAAGCTGGTCGAAGAGCGGCCGCACGTCGGGCCCGGATCGGTCGTCGGCGCGGGCAACGTCCACCCGCTTCCCACTCGCGACATCGTACACCCGCGCCACCAGGTGAAGCGAGTCGCCGACGGGCGTATAGTCCCCCAGCACCACCGTCCAGACCCCCGCCTCGCGCGCGAGCCGCCGTGCCATGTCCAGTCCGATGTCGTCTCCGACCTTGAGGCCGTGCTGAGCCAGAAGGTCGTGGAGTCGCTCGTGATCGACGACGGTGAGATCGTTCCACTGCGACAGGTTCAGCCCCAGCATGCTGACGCTGCCGTCGCGGAGCCATTCTACGGACCGATCGTCCCGCAAGTTGTCGAACGGCAGCACCAGAATGGAATGTCGGGGATTGACGCCCCGCGGTGGACCCGGGCTACGGCGCGCCAGGCCAATGGTCGCGGTGAGCACCGCCAGCACCACCGCCGCCAGCGCGACGATCCGTTGAGGGACCCGTCTGCGGTGTGGCGTCGCCCGCTCTCCGGCTACCGCCTGGCGGAACTCCTCGCCGGTCTGCCAGCGATCGGAGGGCTGCTTCTCGAGCGCCCGCATGATCGCCGCGGTGAGCTCGGCGGGAGCGTCCGGCCGCATCCGCTCGAGCGGAACCGGACGTTCAGCAATGTGTTTTGAGACCACCACCCGGTGCGGTCCC
>JBBQXQ010000002.1:0-80495 GCA_038209515.1 Gemmatimonadales bacterium | reverse complement strand
GGAGCTCGACGCAAAGCCAACCGTGCTATGCTCGCGGAAGTTGAGGACTACGGTAAGGGTATAGCCTGAGGCCGCCAGGTACGAGACGGCATATATGTCGTCTGCCACCCTGATCGCGGCGTACTCCGGCTTCTCTTTCTCTGAGGCACCCCTCTGTGGTGCGTCCGTCGGGCGACCCTTCTGCGGGCCCGGCGCATCATGCCACTCCACGGTGCCGTCGTCATGAAACACGTGCTCGTGGGTCTTGCCCTTGGTCGGACCCTCCGTCCAGGTCAATCGTATGGTCTTCCCGCGAATCGTCGGGGCTCGCTGCACATCGGTCATCGATTCATCTCCTGATCGTGGTTGCTCTCCCGGTAGTCGCCTGTTAGGCCGCGCCGCTGGCAAACGGGCGAGCCACGCGCAGCTCCGCCCACTCGACCTCGCGCGCCTGGATCACGTCCCGAACGCAGCGTTCTCGGCTGGTCAGGCCGGCGCGTCCAGTCTTGACCTCCACAAACACGATACGCCTACCCGACCCTCGGCTAAACCATCAAAGACCACGAGGTCTACGGGGCTGCCGAGAAAGCGAACATCCTTCGGATTGTAGGGGAATGCCGGGAGGTACGGGATCAGCTGCTCGTGGACCTTGCGGGCCGTCACGGCCTGGCTTCTCTGGACTGCATCCTCGCGAATGATCGCCGTGTACCGAACTTTCCGCATGAGGACGTATACCCAGGCCGCCAGAAGGCCGATCGCTATTCCGACGACGAGCCCGAACAGGTTCGTTGGCAAGGACGCCTCGCGGGAATGAGGAAGTCAATCAGAGAGCTGTGGATTCGACCTACGTGTCCCCATCGATGAACCCCACGACGCCGGTCTCCAGTGAGTACTCGGCCCCGACGACCCGCAGACCATCCTTTTGGATCAACTGCTCGAGCACTTCAGAGCCGTGTCGGAGATGATCCACGGAGGCGCGGATGTTGGCCCGAACTCCCTGGGTCACCAGCGCCTCCATGTCGTGCCTGAGGTCGGTCGCCAGCAATCCCTCGATCGAGGGTCGCACGCGGTCCACGATCGCCCGCAGGTTGCGGGACTGGTTTTCGGTCGGCCTCTGAAGCTCCTCGAAGGTGGCCACGACCGCCCCGCACTGCGAGTGGCCGAGGACTACCACCAACCGCGTGTCATACCGCGCGGCGGCGAATTCGACGCTGCCAACCTGGGAGGGTGCAACGATGTTGCCGGCAACTCGAATCACGAACAAATCTCCCAGGCCCTGATCGAACACAATCTCCGCCGGCACGCGCGAATCGGAGCATCCCAGGATGATGGCGAATGGCTGTTGCCCCGACACGAGTGCGGCGCGCCGGGTGTGACTCCGGAAAGCGTCAGACTCACGCACGTTCAAGGCGAATCTGCGATTGCCCTCTCGCAACCGCTCGAGTGCTTCGCGCGCTGAAACCACGATCCTCTAGGGTCGGAAGCCGACAACCACCTGGCGAGCCTCGGGCCGATCGACTCCCGGCCACAGATCGCTATGCCATTCCACCAGCGCCTCAATCTCGGAGAGCAGAACCCACAGATTGCCGTGGTCCAACTTCGGATGCAGGCGCTCGATGTTCTCCAATTCATCCCGGGACTGCACCGCGCCCAAACGCCGCAATACAGTATCCAGGTCCGCTTGCGCCAGGGCGCGCACGTCCCAGACGCGCAGCGGCACCATTTCCGCCTTCTGATCGAACGCAAAGACGTTCTTGATGTAGAAAGATTTCCCGGAGCGCAGGATCAGCTCAAGTACGAGTGGTGGGATCGTCTGGCCCTTGGCCCGATCCAGGTACTCCCGCACGCTCAGGCTCATGAGCCGACCTTTCCTCGATCAGTGAAAACAAGAAGCGGGGTTGTGACGATCTCGCTACCGGGGGTCAAGGCAAGCCGAGTGCGCCTCGAGTACTCGGACGTTCTTTCCAAAACCCACAAACCGCAGGATGATCGGGACCCGACTGCAGGGGTCGCGGTCTGGATACAGGAACACCTCAGCTGTGTCGCCCCTGCGCTCGCCGGTCCAGGCTTGAGGGTGACTCGCCCAAGCTGCCAGCGAGTCGGGATGCTTCCGGGCCGCCTCAAGCGCCCACGCCACGGGAGGGAAAGAGGCCGACAACCGGGTGAGGCCGACCGAATCCTGGCGTAACGCCGCTCGGATGTACCGTTGGGCCGGCTTCGCATAGGCCGTCCCGGGGAAATCGGCCGAGTAGGGCTGGAGCGTGAGTAGCGTGGCCACGGACAGCGCCGCGAGGAGCAGCGTCAAATACAAGGGCATCCTCCCGTTCACCATGCGCCCTCCTTACCATCGAAGTGGCTGCGGACCCGGCCTTACAATGAGTCCCCGCACCTCCGGCGACAACTGCCGCAATATCGTCGTTGCCGACGAGGATAAAGTTATAGCCGGGCGGGACGATCCTGCCTTCAACGCTTCTTGAAAAATTGCACCGCGCGCTCGTGCTTCTCGGCTGCCGCCCGGGTCTTGAAGGTGCCCAGATTACGCCGCTTTCCCGTCTTCGGATCCTTCTTCCTTGAGTAGAGGCGATACTCGCCAGAAGCAATTTTGCGAATCATGCTCGACGAACCTCCGTAAAGGCTCTGGGGCGATTGCGCTCACGGCAGACGGGTCGCTTGCCAAGCGACGAGTAGCCAACTCTTCGCAGTATGCCGGTAGATGGCCGTCAAGCGAATACTAAACTGGAGCAGCTCCAACCCTGCTATCACGCGCATGCGGGAACGGCCGGTCACGATCCCAACATCACTATGGATGCGGGTCTTCAGCTCACCCGGTTCAATTGCCTCATAATGCAGCCGTCCGGTCCGGAGCGTGGCCAGGAACTGCGCTTTGGACTCTAAGGCGCCATCGCAGTGGATGTAAGTTACCTCTGGGCCGAGCAGAGTATCGAGAGCCGTGAGGTCACCACGCACCATGGCTGTGAAGCGGGCCGAGTTGCTCGCCAACAGAGCTTTTCGGTCAAGGCTGGCCGGGTCCTGAGCCAAGAGCCCAGGACCGGCCAATGCTAGGCCGAATGACAGGAAGAGAAGACGAAGGGCACGGCGCATCAACTCTCCGGGAGCTCTCCGGGTCAGGCGATCCAACGCTCTACCGGGTACCGGAAGCCATCTGCATGCCCACGCAACGCCCTGAGTGCGTCCAGGCTGGAGAATCGACGTACGTCATAGAGACACAGGGAGACCAACGGAGGCGCCGCGAAATCTGGTCAAAGGCCTCCTCGAATTCCACCAGTTCATCCCGCGTGAGCTTCCTGGCCACCCCCCCCACATCCCCAACCAGCCGCAAGGAACGGGCGCCGCCCGCGATGGCCTTCATAAAAAGCTGTTCGAAATTCTTCTGTTGCGCCTGCGGTGTCGCCGCGTGCTCGACGAGCACCAGCCGGCCGGCCGCGATCTCCTTGTGAAGCGCTGCCTGGTCCATGCCGAGCTGCGCCAGGATCTCCCGCTGCACCGCTCGGTGGGCCACCAGGTAGCAGACGGCTCCGGGGACGAGGCCGCCGGCAAGGAAAGACACCGCCAACTTCCCGCGCCCCTTGTTCGTGGAGAAGAGGCCGCATAGGTGGGTGCCAAAGGGCAGGGCCACCCCGCCGATACTCACGTGATCCGAGGCGCGGGGCACCAGGGCCTCATGGCGCTGCGCCGGCTGTTCCTGCAGAATGGCGACCAGATCCGCCAACCGGAACCGGCGTTCCCGGCGGCCGCCCACGCGCAAACAGGCCAAGCGGCCCGAATTGGTCCAGCGCCGAAGGGAAGTGGTGCTGACCCCGAGAAAACGAGATGCACCCTCGATGTCCAGCAGCGCCTCTTCCATGGAACTAGCTCCTTGAATCAAGCGAGGCGATCGCGTCGGTGGCGAGTTCGTAGGCTCCCGGTATTCTAACGCAGTGCCCTCAGCGGGGGCTTGACGGCAGACCCGTCGTGTTATATAACCTATCAGTTATGCAAGCTCCAGGTTATGGGCGGATGGGCCATGATCGCCTTGGCGCGACGTTCGCGGCCCTCGCCGATCCCACTCGACGGGCCATTCTCGTCCGGCTCGCGTCGGGTGAGGCGTCGGTGATGGAGCTGGCTGAGCCGTTCAGGATGAGCCAGCCCGCGATCTCCAAGCATCTCAAGGTGCTGGAGCGCGCCGGCCTGATTTCGCGCGGACGCGACGCCCAGCGCCGGCCACGACGGCTCGAGGCCAAGTCGCTCGAGGAAGCCACCGAATGGCTGGAGCGCTACCGTGAGTTCTGGGAGGGCAACTACCAGCGTCTCGACGCCCTGCTCGAAGAGTTGAAGACCACGCAGAAAAAAGGCAGGTCCACCAAGCGATAGGGGGAGAGCACCCGATGACGAACGCCGTCAAGAACATTGGAACGTTGCAGGTCACCACGCCCTCGGAGCGGGAGATCGCCATGACACGCGACTTTGCTGCTCCCCGCGATCTGGTCTTTGACGCCTGGACCAGGCCCGAGCTGCTCAAACGTTGGTTGGGAGTCCGCGGCGACTGGACGTTCGCGGTCCGCGAGGTCGATCTAAGGGTGGGCGGTGCCTATCGCTTCGTCTGGCGTGGACCGACCGGAGCCGAGATGGGAATGGGCGGCGTATATCGAGAGATCGTCCGGCCCGAACGGCTCGTCGCCACCGAGAAGTTCGACGAATCCTGGTACGAAGGGGACGCACTGGACACGACGACCTTCGTAGAGCGCGGGGGCAAGACTACGGCCACGACCACGGTACGCTACGCATCGCGGGAGGTTCGTGATGCCGTCCTCAAGACCCCCATGCTGACCGGAGTCGCCGAGAGCTACGACAAGATGGCTGAAGTGTTGGCGTCGAGAGTGGGCCAGGGAGTCAAATGACACGTCCAAGGACCAACACAGATGCGCGTCCCCGCCGCCGCTGGCGCTCCGTGGGCGCAGTATTCCTGGGGTTCATCACGGTCGTGGTTCTTTCGCTCGGCACCGACCAATTGCTGCACGTACTCCGGGTCTATCCAGCTTGGGGCCAGCCGATGTACGGCCCGGGCTTGAACCTTCTGGCGTTGTCCTATCGCATCATTTACACCGTTCTCGGAAGCTACATCACTGCGAGGCTCGCGCCCCACTCACCGATGCGTCACGTTTGGGCGTTGGGTGTCATTGGGTTCATCGTTGGCATGGCCGGCGCCATTGCCGCCATGCCGATGCACCTGGGCCCAGACTGGTACCCGATCGCGATCGCGCTCACCGCCTTGCCCTGTGCCTGGCTTGGCGGCGTTCTCCGTATCAGGCAGACCAAACGATGAAGTACGACGTTCACCCTCGACGGGCAAGAATTCGTAGCCCTGAACGGTAGCCCGCAATTCAAGTTCACCGAAGCCATCTCGTTCGTCGTGAACTGTGAAACTCAGAAAGAAGTGGATGAGCTGTGGGAGAAGTTGTCGGAAGGGGGGGAAGAAGGACGCTGTGGCTGGCTAAAAGACAAATATGGCCTATCCTGGCAAATCGTTCCCTCTGTTTTGGTCAAGTTGTTGCAAGACAAAGATGCCGAGAGATCACAAAGGGTCATGAAGACAATGCTTCAGATGGACAAGATCGACATAAAACGCTTGAAGCAGGCATACGACCGAGGATGGGGGCGGTGAGCGCTCACAGTCGGCTACACGCGTGGCCCAGAAGGAGGCTCCCGACGGCTAACGCGAGGCCCCCGCCGACGTAGCGCCCCCGCTCCTCCGCCTGCACTCGTCCCAGCAGCCTCAGCAGGCCGTAGACGAGCAGGACCCAGCCGAGGAGCAGTTCGGACAAAGGCCCCAAGTAGCGACGCCCGAAGGTGACCGGGTCGGCGATCCACTCCTGCACGCTCTAGCCTCGCGATCTCGGGGGGCGGCCTGACGAGTTGTGCATTCCCTCGTCGTCGCGGTAGGTGAGGCGTCCCGTGGCGACGAGGATGAAGAGCAGTACCATTGCACAGCCCGCTGCCGCGGAAACCAGTGACATCGGGAGGTGCTCGGCTCGAACCCGGTCCCAGTTATTGAAGCGGAGGCCGATCTCGTTTGGCGTCAAAACGCTCGAGCCGCGTTCGTCGGTGAGCCGCAACTGTCCCGCCTCGATCAGGGTCCCGAGCGGCTTCCCGCGGAGGTAGATCTCCACCCGGTCCTGGCTCCGGGCGAGCAGAACCAGCATCGTGTGAGGTGTCCACCAGAGGTCCTTTGGCCGGGACAGTTCTCGGTAAGGCGGAGCGGCCGCAATGAGAAAGAGCACCACGCTGAAGATGGAAAAAAAGAGCCGGACACGAGTAGGCATCGGGTCCTCCCTGCTGGTAATGTTGCCGCTTAATGAAATGTCTCCCCGCTTCTGTGCTAAAGCGCTTGAGCCAACGAATCCATCTTCGTCTTCGTTACTTAGGTCGCCGCCCGCGTAGCACGACCGCCCACAGCGCTCGCACCGCCCGCTCCAGTCCGGCCCCCGCCAGCAAGACCACCCCGCTGCAGAAGATGACTGCCGGCACGAGCCCCCACGGCTCATGGGCATGGACCGCGAACGTCGGCTGTTGCAAGAGCAGTCGCCCCACAACGAGAATGTATGGCAGGGCCAGGAGGTCGAGGCCGATGTCATAGAGAAACGTCCCGCGGTGGGCCTGGACGTGAGAATACACCGTCATGAACGCGACCACGTAGATCACGACCAACGCCCAACCCAGCTTCGACCGAAGAATCGCCATTCTGACTTCAGAGGTCATCGAACCGCCCTTCGAACGCCGCCTCGACCTCGGGTCGAGCCCGCTCGTACACGGCGACTCGCTGCCCCCCGGGATCGCGGACGATGACGCATGGGCCTGGCGGCAGCTCGAAGACAGATCCCTCGACCGCCCAGCCGGCATTCGACAGGGCGTGCTGCACCTCCGCCAGGCTACGCGTTCGGTAAATCAACAGCAATTGTCCCGGCTCGAGGTGATTCGCCAACAGAACCAATGGGCTCGCGTCGGCGAGCCGAATCGCGGCTACCCAGGTGCTGCCGTGCCGAATCCGCCAGCGGAGCTGACCACCGAGCGTGCCGGTATAGAACGCGAGGGCCGCTTCGAAGTCCGGCGCCGCCACGTAGAGGTAGTCGAGCGATTCCAAGAGCTGCGAATCCATCGGATCCTGGCGCTGAGCGATGCCTCAGGGACGACGAGGCATAGCGACCGCCGTATCGAGAAGACGGCGGTCGCTCGCATCCAGGTCGAAGTAGCCCCGGGCCACGTCCGCGGTCGTTCGTACCCGCTCCTCACTCGGGTTTCGTGATGGGCGGACCATCCAATGCCCCGCGCGGCGCACTACGAGGACCTCTGCACTATCGACCCCTGAGCGCGGCATGAAAAACGGGCCCCCCTCACTCACGCCCACGATGCCGACGACCTGGAATTCGACGGCATACCGCGCTGTATCAGGAGTCCTCACGCCGTCACCCAGGCTGTAGCCTCGTACGATCAGCACGCCACCAGGGCAATCGCCAACCCCGGCCGACACGCAGCGCAGATGCCGGAAGGCGCTATCCGACAGCTGAGCGTCGATGAATCGCCGGGCCACCGCGCCGGGTGCTCGCCGGGCGGGGCTCTGCGCTTGGGAGGACCCTGCCGACGCGAGCATGCCGACGATCGCTATCACGAACGCAACGCGCATATCTTCTCGGGTCAGGATCGCCTCGGGTGTTTCGGCACCCAGGTGTTTCGGCACCCACCGGTTCACCGCGTCAGAGTGTTGGGCCGCGCGCAGCAAGCATCGTCGCCAGCTAGTCAGCGACCCCGACGGTCGCTCGGACATAGCGGCGGTCCGTGAGCTGGTCGAGCATGAACGCCGCGACATCCGCCCGCGAGATCCGCACGGTCCAAAGCCAGTGGCCGACGTGTGGGCCGTGGCGGTAGCGTCCACGCGGCGGGCCGTTCGTGAGCATGCCCGGGCGCACGATGGTCCATGCAAGGTTGGAGGCCCGAATCACCGCCTCCTGCCGAACCTTGTCCCAGAAATAGAATGGCAAGATGACCGGTCGGACGAAGAGAGTGTAGTAAAGGCCCATTTGCCACCAGGCATCCGAGATCCCCAGGGCAGTCTCGCAGACAAAGCGTTGGACGCCATAGCGGACCATCGCAGCGATCAGATTGCGTGTGCCCTCGGACAGAATGGGGCTCGGTCCCAGCCAGCGCTTGTGACCGAGAGCGGACAGAACGGCCTCGTGGCCCGGCATGGCCCGATCCAGCGAGCCGGGGTCGAGGACATCGCCCTCGACCGGAGTGAACGCGGGGCGCGGCTCCGCGCGGGGTGGCCTGCGGACGAGGGCGGTGACCTGATGTCCCCGTTCGAGAGCCTGGGTGACGAGTTGCCGACCGGTCCCGCCAGTCGCGCCGACGATCAAGAGATTCATTTACAGACTTTCGGCAAAGGCCCGCAGGCGCCGGTTGAAGGTTGCCGCGTCATCCCAAAAACATGCGTGCCCTGCGTTCGCCATCATCTGAATTTGAGCGTGAGCTATGGCAGCCTTGTGCTGATCGACCGCGGCTGGTTTGATAACCGCGTCATCAGAGCCATGGGTAATCAGGACCGGCTTACGGACCTTCGGTAGAAGATCGTCATTGTCGAACGAGCGAGAGAAGAGCGCCTGACGAACATAGGCTGGAACCGACACATTGTACCCCAGCATCAGATACAGGTCCTCGGCGGCGGGCTCTTCGGCGAAGCACATGCGTAGCAACGATTCAAGACTGCGTACGCTCTCTGCCGCATCCGTGGCAAAGAAACCTGGTATGAGACTGAGAAACTCTGGCGTGATGACCGACGTCGCCTCGTCACTGCCAAGCTTCGTGACTGCACCCACAAAGTGGACTCCGCTGATGCTATCCTCGCCGTAATGCCGGATATAGTCGAGCATTACGAGCGGCCGTATGACCAGCCACACAGGATCGGATGATCAAGACTCAGAGCCTGTATGGCGGCGTTGACGTCATCAGCCCAGAGTCTCGAGTCAGTGTAGCCCTCGCGAGGCTTCTCTGAGAGACCATGGCCGCGCAAATCCATTGCGACGAGTCGGTAGCTATCGGCCAAGTCGGAGCTCAGCTGCCGGCTCCACGCGAGCCGACACTGTGAAAAGCCATGGATGAATACAATTGGGCGACCCCTTGGGTTACCCGTCTCAACGAGGTGGAGCTGTGTGCCTCCGCCACCCGCGACTCTGTGACTCTTCATCAGGTTTCTCCTCTCCTGACGTGGGTGCCTACCAGACCGCGCGTCAGCGCCGCCAGCTTCCCCGCGCTGGTTAGCCGCCCGAGCCACTACAAGACAGGGGGGATCCCAGCCCCTACTCCACTGACGCCAGGTTGTACATCGCCCGCCAGGCCCGGAACACCTCCTGGTAATCCTTACCCGCATAGCTGACTGTCCGCCCGCCTGTCCGACCGGATCCCGGCACCAGTTCGGCCATGTCCGCCATCTGGCTCACAACGAAGTCCACCTCTAGCCTGATCGGCGCTTTGAACGTGAAGGGCACGTGCTTCCGCCTGAGCGCCGCTGCCGCACCCGAGCGGATCCGCTCGCACGCGACCGTCGGCGCCACGCCCCTGGCCGCAAACCGTCCCACCGCCTCCTTCACCACCACGGTCTCGATCCCGTCGCCCAGCAGCGTCCGCGCCTCGGCCGCTAGCGCCTGGTCGCCGCTCACCAGCGCCACCGCCACTCCGTGCACTCCGGCCATCGCGGCGTTCAATGCCAGCTCCCCCACCGGCTCGCCATTGAGTCGTGCCTCATACACTCGGCTGGTGTAGGTGTGATCGATCGTGGCATTCCGCGTGCCCGCTCGGGCATGATACCCGATGAACATTGCTGCATCGAAACCCCCCTCGATGCCTTCGACCATCGAGAGACGCTTGGGTCCGCCGCTCAACAATTCCGCCGCCGGGTTGAGCTCCTCGGCAAGAAGATTGCGCATGAGCCAGTGACTGTCGTTCACGAGAACAGCCTTTGCACCTGCCTCGAGTGCGCCAGCGATTGCAGCATTGGCTTCGTTCGTCATCAGACGGCGAAACCTGTTATAATCTCCGGTATGGCGGGGGTCGATTGGATCGGTCTGATCTTCGTGGGCGACTCCGGCGACTCCCTCCATATCGACCGAGATGTAGACCCGCATGAGTTCTCCGAAGGTGGCTATCCGGCGCGAAGAATACCGAGGAAGAGTTATGGATGCACGCAAATGGGTACTGGCGATCGCGATGGCGGCGCTCGCCTGCGCACCCCAACGGGACCAGTCCGACAGCGAGCCGCTGCAACAGGGCCGGATGTATACGGCGTGGCTGTACGGCAACGAATACAGCAAGCTCTGGGAGCGGTTCTCCCCGGAGATGCAGCAGACCTTCGGCAGCGTGGCTGATCTCGCCAGCTTCGCCAGCCGCGCGGTGCGCCGGCTCGGCACCGAGCGCGGCAAGGTGGACGAGCGAGTGGAGAATGCCGACCCGTACCGGGTCTACACCCGCAGCGCATCCTTCAATAAGTCGAGCCACCGGATGCTGATCGAGTGGAGCCTCGCCAAGGATGGCGCGGTGACGGGCCTGGTTGTCCGGCCGGCCCTGGATTCGACGAAGCAGTGAGAAACCTCTCACCCACTTCAGAACACCCGCCCACCCAGCGGCACTTCCCGCTCGACCCCCAACAGGACCACATCACCCGCCGCATTCGGCACCCCAAGCACCAGGACCTCCGATCCGAAGCCGGCGATGTTCCGGCTCCCCAGATTGACCGCCGCGATCACCAGCCGCCCCACCAACTCGTCCACCCGATAGAGAGCAGCCAGCTGCGCGCTCGAGGTCTTCTCCCCTAACGGCCCGAAGTCGATCCACAGCTTGTACGACGGCTTCCGGGCCCGCTCGTTCGGCTCGGCCCGAAGAATCCGGCCGACCCGGAGATCGAGGGTCTCGAACGCCTCGAACGGATTCATCCCGGTACGGTCAGTGCAGGAGCTCCCCCCGCAGCACCGTTACCGCCTGACCGCCGAGGTGTGCCCGGTCGCCCTCGAGGCGTACCCGGACGGCGCCGCCCCGCGCCGACGCCTGATACCCGACCAGCTCCTTCTTATCCAGGCGGTCCGCCCAGAAGGGACCAAGAGCGCAATGGGCCGAGCCGGTGACCGGGTCCTCCGCTATGCCGGAGCCCGGGGCAAAGAACCGGGAGACGAAGTCGTAGGCTGGATCGGTTGAAAGGGCGGTGACGATGACCCCGCGGGTGCCGAGCCGCGCCAGGGCGGCCAGATCGGGCGCGAGCGAGCGCACCCGAGACTCGGATTCGAGCTCCACCAGGTAGTCGAATGGGGTACGGCCCACGTACAGCATGGCTGAGCCTATTCCACCCCGAAGATCGGACGGCGCATCGGCCGGCTGACTCGGCGTCGCGGGAAAGTCGAGCCAGATCATCTCGCCGTCGCGTGTGGCGGCAAGCACGCCGCTCCGGGTGTGGAACCGCGCGGGCTGCGCGGCACGGAGGTGACCCTCTTCCCACAGCACGTGCGCGCTCGCGAGAGTCGCATGGCCGCAGAGATCCACCTCGAGGGCGGGCGTGAACCAGCGAAGGTCGAACCCATCGGCCCGCCGCACCAGAAACGCGGTCTCGGCCAGGTTCATCTCCTGGGCCACATGCTGCATCCACTCGGGGTCGCGCGGGGAAGGGAGCAGGCACACCGCTGCTGGGTTGCCGGCGAACGGACGGTCGGTGAAGGCGTCTACTTGGGTGAAGCGCTGCGAGCTCACGGCCGGATGGGTCGGGCTCGAGTCAGTGGGGAAAGGCAGGACCTTTGTCGAGGTCGCGCAGCGCCGCCAGCACGGCAGTGGCGATCCGCTCCGACGGGACGGGCTCGCCGTAGAAGTCGCCGCGCAGCCGCTCGAGTATCAGCCGACGCCGGCCGGGCTCGAGGGTGACCGTAGCTTGGGAGTCTTCGGGTTTCGGCACGCTCGTCCTCTCCGAACACGGGCGCGCGACGCCGGCGCGTATAGGGTGAACCCGTCAGGTGGTGATCTGCCAGTGAGTTTTCGGCCCATGGCACCCGAATCTTTACGCGGCCGCGGGCGACTCATCTGCAGAGGCGTCGAACTGTGACACCGATCGACATTGCTGATCGGATAGTAACCAGTCATCACCAAGCCGGCCAGCCCCCGTGCGCGCCACCACGCCGGCACTCAAGAAATCCCCGCCCGAGCCGATCCTTCTCTCGTTTCCCCCCGCCTCACGGCACCAGGTTCCCAGAAGGAGGTCCATGCTGTCGATCCGAGTGCCTGATCGTATCCTGGTCGTCGACGATCAGCCGTCGGCTCGTGACTCCATCGAAGCGCATCTGAGGCAGCATGGATACGAGGTGGTGTTGGCGGGCTCCGGCGAGGAGGCACTCGAGATCCTCGCGCGACAGAAGATCGCCTGCATGCTGGCTGATTCCCGCCTGTTTGCAACCAGCAGCGGCGAGCTCCTGTCACTGTGCTTCAAGCGCGATCCTCATCTCGCCGCGGTGGTGCTCAGCGCGATCGCCGATGTCGGCGACGCCGTACGGTACCTCCAGTACGGCGCCATGGACTATCTCCCGAAGCCACTCGACCTCACCCAGCTGGAGGCCTCGGTGCAGCGGGCGCTCCGGCGGCGCGCCGAGCTGATCCAGGAACGTGGGTCGTCCCGGATCCTCAAGGAAGAAGTGGTGAGACTCGCCGCCGATCTGGCCCAGGAGCGGGTCACCGTCTCGGGGCTCGCGATTGCCACCCTGGAGGCTCTCGTCAAGGTCAGCGAGGCCCAGGATTCCTGGTTCGCCGGCCACTCCCTGAGGGTGGCTCAGCTTGCCGCCTCGATCGCAGCGGAGAGCGGCCGGACCGATGAAGAGGTGGAACAGGTACGCCAGGCGGGCCGCCTCCATGACATCGGGATGATCTGCGTTCCGGAAGGTTTCCAGTCCAAGGAGGGCGCGCTCACGCCGGCAGAGTTCGATCTGATCAAGCGACACCCCATCGTTGGCGCCCAGATCCTGGCCCCCCTGCCGCACCTCGGCCACGTGGCCACCTTCGTCCGCGGCCACCACGAACGCTGGAATGGCAAGGGGTACCCGGACGGCCTGGCCGGCGAAGCGATCCCCTGGGGAGCCCGACTCATCGGGGCCGCCGAGATCTACGACGCGCTCACCACCGCTCGACCGTATCGGGAGCAGCTGACCCCCGAGCTGGCCGTTGAACGCATGCGGGAGCTCACGGGAACGGTGCTGGCGCCAGAAGTCAATCGGCTTCTCGCCGCGGTAGTGGATCGGGGCAACGCCCTGGTATTCCTGGGTGATGAGCAGGGCAGGGAGCCCGTGCTCTAGCCTAGCATCTTGCCGACAACTCTGGCCGTCTCAGGCCCACCCCGGGCTGGTCCACCCTACAAAAAATAGTCATGCCGCGCTCCTTAGCGTACCTAATGGCGCCGCTTTGCCCGGTATAAGTGCCTGGCCATAGGTGCGATAGGGTAGCGCTGCAAGCGCCAGCACCTTCCGGCTCAGACCCCCAAATACTAGATGGTACAGGCGTTGCCCATACCTCCTTCCAGACGCGGGGGTGCTCACCGTAGCCCTACGAATCACCTGGGTTGCTCCGAGCGCCCCGCCCCCAACCACACTTCGAACCCGGATGCGAGATGTCCTTCACCACTACGCACGCGGGGCACCTCCGTTGACCGCCCTCCCGATCGCCGAGACCGATGACCGCACCGATGTCCTCTGGACGCGGTACCGCTCTGCGGGCGACCCGGACGCGCGGGCTCAGCTGCTCACCCGCCATCTGGGCCTGGTGCATCACGTGGCCCGTGAAGTATCCCGCCGGATTCCGACCGTCGAGTTGGGAGAGTTGGTCAGCGCCGGGGCCTTGGGCCTGATGAAGGCGCTGGACAGCTTCGACCTGTCCCGCGGTCTCGCTTTCAGCACTTACGCGGTGCTGCGTATACGGGGCGCAATTCTCGATGACCTGAGAAGCCGCGATTCGACGCCCCGCTCGGTGCGGGTGAAGCGGAGGAGGATCGACTCCGTTGCCGCCATGCTGGAAGGCGAGCTCGGTCGCGCGCCGACCGCGAAAGAGGTGGCGGACCGGTTGGAAATCGACATGGCCACGTACTGGAAGTGGAAGGATGCGGTAGGAAGCTACGCCGAGGCTGATACGCCGCCCCCCGTGAAGGGACGCCGGATGTCTCGCGATGCCGAGAACCACGCCGACCCCTCCGCCACCTCGGCGCCCCAGCGTCTGGTGGAATCAGAGCACGTCACCCAGCTGCAGCGGTTGATTTCGCGCCTGCCCAGCCAGCAGCGCCGGGTACTCGCCCTGTACTACTACGAGGAGCTAAACCTGCGGCAGGTCGGCGAGATACTACAGGTGAGCGAGTCGCGGATCTCCCAGATTCGGAGCCAGGCATTGAAGCGGCTCAAGGCCGAGGTCTCGGCGAGCTCGCTGGCATCATAGCGGCGGGGAAGCAGAAACAAAGGCCTGTTACCTGAGAGTAACGAGGGGCCGATGCTGGAAACAGCATCCGGCCCCTTCGTCATGCCTGCTATTTATCATCTACTGTTTTACTTCCCTGCTTCCCCGCCTTCCCGCCTCCCCGCCTATACGTCATCCACTCCGGGGTTCGGGTCCGCCTCCTCCTTGGCCCTGCCCACCTTCTGCTGCACCTTGCCCTTGATCTCTTGCGCCTTGCCCTTCACCTGCTGACCGGTGTCGCCCCTGGCTCCTCCGACGGCGCTTCGAATTCTGCCTTCGACCTGCTTTGCCGTGCCCTTGATCTCGTCGTTGAGCCCTTCGGATGCAAGATCCTTTCGATCGCCCATGAGTTCACCCTCGAATTCGGGATTAAGGTCATGCGTGAGCTTGGAACATCGGCCCGTGAGGCTGGGGCGGCCGTGACCACGGTCACCGACAGGTCAGCTCGCGCCGACCTTGGCAAGTGTGGGCGTCGCTTCGGCATAGTGGCACGCGGCAACGGTTCCCGCCAACGGCCGGAGCAGCGGCACCTCGGTGCGGCAGCGCTCGTTCTTGAGTGGGTGGAAGCAACGGGTGTGAAAAGGACAGCCGGGCGGCGGATTCGAGGGGCTCGGCAGATCGCCGGCCAGTACGATGCGGTCCCGGCGCGCGGTGGGATCCGGTTCTGGAACCGCCGAGAGCAGCGCGACGGTGTAGGGGTGACGCGGGTTGGAGAGGATCTGGTCAGTAGGCCCCTCCTCCACGATGCGGCCCAGGTACATCACTGCGATTCGGTGCGCGATCTGTCGCACCACCGCGAGATCGTGGGCGATGAAGAGATACGAGAGGCCGCGATGCTCCTGGAGATCGGAGAGCAGGTTGAGCACTTGGGCCTGCACCGAGACGTCGAGCGCCGAGACCGGCTCGTCGCACACGATGAACGCCGGCTCGACCGCGAGCGCCCGGGCGATGCCGATCCGCTGCCGCTGGCCTCCGGAGAACTCGTGGGGATACCGGCGCGCGTAGGTGGGATCGAGCCCCACCTCTTCGAGCAGCGCGGCAACGCGCCTGGGGATCTCCGCCCGCGGTGCCAGCCGGTGGATCTCGATTCCCTCGGCAATCGCTGCGCCTATGGTCATCCGCGGATTGAGCGAGCTGTAGGGATCCTGAAAGATGATCTGCATCCGCCGCCGCAGCTCCCGAAGCGGGTTGCGGTCAAGCGAGAACACATCTGCTCCATCGAAGAGCATCGTGCCGCTGGTCGGCTCCTGAAGGCGGAGGATCGTTCGCCCGGCCGATGACTTGCCGCAGCCCGACTCGCCCACCAGCGCGAGCGTCTCTCCCCGGCCTACGTCGAACGACACCCCATCCACGGCACGCACCGGCGGCGCCGCCCGTCCGAAGAGGCCGGCGGAGTGGTAGTGCTTCACCAGGTCGCGCACTTCAACCAATGGCTTCATTGACCGCGTGGCTGCTTCTTTGTGGTTCCTCAGCCAGCCAACACCGCATCTGGTGGTCCGGCTCGACCATCAGCAGGGGCGGCTCCAGCTCGCTCTTGTCGAATGCCTTGGGACACCGGGGACGAAACCGGCAGCCGCTGGGCCATGCCGTAGGCGCCGGGATGCTTCCGCCGATCGGGTTGAGCCTCCGGAGCGGGCCCTTGATCCTCGGCACCGACGCGAAGAGTCCCTGAGTGTAGGGATGGGATGGATTGGCGAACAGCCGGGCGGTGGGTGCCTCCTCGACGATCTGTCCCGCGTACATCACCGCCACCCGGTCGGCTCGCCCCGCGACGATGCCGAGATCGTGCGTGATCAGGAGTACCGCCATTCCCCGGCTCTCTTGCAACCGATCCAGCACTTCCAGAATCTGCGCCTGCACCGTGACGTCGAGCGCCGTCGTCGGCTCGTCGGCCACCAGGATCTCCGGCTCCGCTGAGAGGGCAATTGCAATCATCACTCGCTGGCGCATGCCGCCACTGAGCTGATGGGGGTAGGCCTTGAGTCGCCCCGACGGGTCCGGAATGCCCACTTCCTGGAGGAGGTGGAGCGCCCGCTCGCGCGCGGTGGCACGCGGCATCTTGAAGTGCGCCAGAATTCCTTCGATGATCTGGTCGCCCACCGTGAAGACCGGATTCAGGCTGGTCATCGGGTCCTGGAAGATCACGCCCACGCGGCGTCCCCGGATCCGCCGCAGCGCCTCGCCCCGGAGCGCGAGTACGTCGGTCTCGCCCATCCGGATGACGCTGCCAGTCTCGATGCGGCCCGGAGAGGGGACCAGCTGGAGCAGCGCGAGGCTGGTGAGGCTCTTCCCGGAGCCGGATTCCCCCACGAGCGCCATGGTCTTGCCCCGCTCGAGCGAGAAGGTCACTCCATCCACCGGATAGAATCGGCGGTGGTCGGGTCCGGGGAACGACACCCTGAGATCCCGTACCTCGAGCACTCGGCTCATGCGCTTCGGGGATCCACGGCGTCGCGCAAGGCGTCACCGAACAGGTTTGCGGACAGTACGGTGATCACAATAGCGAGTCCCGGAAAAATGCCGGCCCAGGGTGCGCTCACCAGCACCTCCTTGGACTCCAGGATCATGCCGCCCCAGGATGGCATGGGGGGCTGAATTCCCAGGCCCAGAAAGGAGAGTCCGGCTTCCAGCAGAATCACGTCGCCCACGGCGAGCGTCGCCGTGACGAGCAGCGGTCCGACCACGTTGGGAAGCAAGTGCCGGAAGATAATCCGGCGCCGGCGGGCCCCCAGCGCCTCGGCCGCTCGCACGTAGGCCTCTTCCCTGAGCCTTAGGACCTCCGCCCGTACGATGCGACTGGTGGCAAACCAGCCGGTCGCCCCGATGAGCAGGATCAGCGCGAGGACCGGCACCCGCTCCCAGACCGCGAGCACCAGCAGAAGAATAAAGAGCCGGGGGATGGCGAGGGCCCCATCTACCAGGCGCATGAGTACGGCATCGACCACACCACCGAGGTAGCCGGAGACCAGTCCGACCGCCGCACCGAGTGTCATCGAGAGCGCCACTGCCAGCAGCGCGACACCTAGGGAGACCCGGGCGCCGGTCACGACCCGTGAGAGGATATCGCGGTTGAGCTGGTCGGTGCCGAACGGATGCCCCAGGCCCGGGGGCGTGCTGCCGATCAGAATGTCCGGCTGCGACAGAGGATCGGGGAGAAGCCAGGGTCCCACGATCGCCGTGACCGCGACGATCAGCAGGATGAACGCGCCGATGCGCCCCTGTGGATGATGCCACGCGGCCGCGAGGGCATCGAGCACCGGCCTCACGCCAGCCGCACCCGGGGATCGAGGAGCGCGTATGCGACATCGGTGGCGAACCCGCTCGCCACGACGAGCGCCGCGACCAGGAGGGACGTGCCCATGAGGAGTGGGTAGTCGCGATTTCCCACCGCTCCCGCGGCGAGCGACCCCAGCCCCGGCCAGGCGAACACTGCCTCCACGAACACCGATCCTGTCACCAGGATCGGGAGCCAGAGTCCGAACAACGTGATCACTGGGAACAGTGCGTTGCGCCACGCATGCCGCCAGGTGATGTCCCGCTCAGGCAGCCCCTTGGCGCGTGCGGTCAGTATATATGGAAGACGCAACACCTCGAGCATGGCAGATCGCTGGTGCCGCATAGTGGCCGCGATGCTCACCACCGAGAGGGTCAGCACGGGCAGCACCAGGTGGCTGAGCACGTCCACCGCGCGCGTGCCCCAACCTGCGTGGGAGCTCAGCAGCGGATCCTGCATGCCCGCGGCGGGCAGCAGCCGCCAGTGAATCCCGACCAGCCATGCGAGCACCAACCCCAGCCAGAACGAGGGCATTGCGTATCCGGCGAGGCTGAGCGTGGTCAGCCAGCGATCCTCTCTCCGGCCCCGCCGGACTGCTTGGCGTACTCCCAGCCAGAGCCCGACCGTGAAGTTGAGCAGCAGGACGCTCCCGCCGAGCAGCAGCGTCGCGGGCAGGCGTTCCGCGAGCAGCGCGGTGACCGGCCGTCCATACTCGATCGATACGCCGAGGTCGCCGTGGACCAGACCCTGGAGGAAGGCAGTGAGCTGTCTGCCGACCGGCTGATCCAGCCCGTAGCGGGCACGTAGTACCGCGATCTCTTTCGGCGAGATGGGGCGGTCTCCACCCAGGCGAAGCAATGGATCGCCGGGTGCCGCGCGCATGAGGACAAATAGAATCGCGAGCGCCACCAGGAAGGTGACCGCCGCCTGGAGCGCCCGGCGGAGCACCCAACCGCTCACCTCAGCGGCTCGGGGTGGAGGATGCCGGGGCGACCGACCATTCGCGGAGCAGGAGCCAGGACGACACGGGGCTGAGGCTCACGTTTCGGAAGCGCCGGTTCACGGCGTACACGTAGGTGGGGGCATAAAGGAAGACAGCCGGCGCATCCGCTTCGATCTGCCGGAGTACCGCGTGCCAATGCTCGGCGGGATCTCCCCGGCCCAGCACCGCCTGTTCGATCAGCGAGTCGACCCGTGGATTGCAGTATCGCGCGACGTTATTGCCGCCGTTGCAGGTCCAGCTCTGGGTCAGTCCCGTCGGCGAAGGATCCTGGCTCAGCGAGGCGAAATCGACATCGAAGTCTCCCGCCGTCCGCCGCTCGGTCCAGACCGGAAAGTCATACTGCTGGAGATTCAGCGTGACGCCGATCCCGCGGAGCTCCTCCTGAATGAGCACCGACATCTGCTTGCGAATGGCGCTGGTATTCGGCAGCGAGAGGCTCAGGGTGAGCGGATGTCCTTCGCGATCGAGCGTGCCGTCGCCGTCGGTGTCCCGCCATCCGGCCGCAGCCAATAGCCGGCGGGCTTCGGGCAGGTTCTGCCGCTCGGGCCTGGGAGCGCCGTGGCGGATCCACAGGATCGGCGAGGCCGGCCCATACGGCACCTCGCCGTACGATCCGAGGATCACCTGCACCAGGAGCCGGCGATCGAGGGCGAGCCCGATGGCCCGCCGGACTCTGAGGTCGCCCAGAATCGGATGGGGCCGCTCGCGATCACGCCGGTCGCGCTGGTTGAAAAGGAGATACCCGACGGTGGGAGAGGGGACCGGTATGAGGCGCAGCGAGGGCTCCGCCGCAATCCGCCGGATGTTGTCCTGCGGCGGAGGGATGTTGTCCATCGCATCGGCCTGCCCGCTGAGCATCAGATTCACCCGCGCGTCGGGGTCGGCCGCGGCTCGCACGATGACCCGCTCGATCTTCGGCGTGCCGAGGAAGAAATCGTCATTTCGCCTGAGCTCGATGAACTGTCCGGGGACGGTCCGAACCCAGCGGTACGGGCCGTTGCCCACCGGCTGCGCCGCAAAGGCCGATCGGAAGAGCGCGTCCGGTGGTATCGTATCCAGCAGGTGGGCCGGGATGGGGGCGACGTGAAAGGTGGCGTCGTAGAGCTGCTCCGCATAAGGATGGGAGAAGCGGAAGACAACCCGATGCTCTCCTTCTGCCGTCACCGCGATGATGTGCTTCAGCAGGTCCGCCAATCGCGGCGAGACCGACCGGTTGCGAGCGCGCTCCATGGTGAACACGACATCCCGCGCCGTCACCGGTACACCGTCCTGCCATCGCGCGCGCGGATTCAGCTCGAATACGAGCGTCACCGAGTCCCGCCGGGACCACGAGCTCGCCAGCAGCGGCACGAAGTTCCGGTCGCCGGCTGTCAGCAGCGTCGGGCCGAGCCCCGCCAGCCGCAGGAACAGCTGATCGGCGATCTCCATGTTGGCGACATTGCCTGCTGCGCCTTCCATCAGAGTTGGAATCGGGAGCGTGGCCTGGAGACCGGTCACAATGACGATGCTGTTTCGCTCGTCCGCGCGTGACTGCCCCTCGGCCGGGTGCCAGGCGGAGAACCCCACGAGGATAGAAATCACAGCCGTTCGTGTCATGCTCACCTCGCCCAGGTCCACGCCGGAGAGCGAAACTGGGAATAGTGTCGCGACGCCGCCTCGATCACCTCGCTCGCAGCAGTCATCCGATGCCAGTTGCCTGGCCAGCGGGCAGCCGCGGTATCGGCGATCGCCTCCGCCAGCTCCGCTACCGCGAGCGATCGGCCCAGCAGGGGCAAGGCTGTCTCACGCAGGCTGCTCAAAGAGTCGTGGCCCCTCGGTCCTTGCATCAGCTCCCCAACGATGCGCTGCCGGTCGGCGAGCAGGATCGAGCCGTGCTGGAGTAGCGCCCCACCGTGCCGGAGCTGCGCACTCCCGACGACCTTGCGCCCGCCCACCAGCACCTCGCCGCCGGTCGGCTGAGAGAAGCAGGCTCCTGCGTCGAGCGGCACAGACCGGCGACTCGACGCCAGCACGGCCTCGATGCCGAGCTCCCCGAGCGCGTGGCCGATCATGTCATGAATCTCGAGATAGGCCTCCTGCAGCGAGCCGAAGCGAGGACCCGGTGCCACGACCGCGTAGGTAAGCTCGTGTCCATGCCAGACGGCTCGCCCGCCGGTTGGCCGTCGCACCGTATCGATGCCCAGCGCCGCGATACGCTCCGCATCATACCGTCGGGTGGCCGGCTCGTGCCTCCCGAACGAGAGACAGTGCGGCTCCCAGGCGTACAAGCGCAGCCAGCTTTCGCCGAGCAGCTCCGCGCGGTCGAGGAGGGTTTGATCGGTGGCCATGTTGGCCCAGCCGGGGCGGGGAGTTTCATCTACCCAGAGGAACCATTCATGGTTGTCACCTCTATCCATATGCTTCGACAGGTGGGCAGCTACAGACCAAATTGCGATCGCCAAACGCGCTGTCGACCCGCCCCACCGTGGGCCACACCTTGTGCTCGCGCACCGCCCGCGAGGGATAGGCGGCCCGCTCCCGCGGGTAGGGTCGGTCCCACGTATCGGCGATCACCTGCTCCAGGGTGTGAGGCGCGTTCGTCAGCAGATTGTTGTCCCGCTGTGCCCGTCCCTCCTCGATCTCTCGAATCTCCTGCCGGATGGCAATGAGAGCGTCACAGAAGCGGTCGAGCTCTTCCTTTGATTCGCTCTCGGTTGGCTCGATCATGAGCGTGCCGGGGACCGGAAACGAGACCGTCGGCGGGTGGAAGCCGTAATCGATGATTCGCTTGGCGATGTCCTCGACGTCCACCCCGGCGGAAGCCTTGAAGGGACGGGTGTCGATGATGCACTCGTGGGCAACCAGTCCGTTCTGCCCGGTGTAGAGCAGGGGATAGTGTTCCGCGAGGCGGCGCGCGACATAGTTCGCGCTGAGAATGGCGATGCAGGTGGCCTCGGTCAGGCCGTCGTAGCCCATCAGAGCGATGTAGGCCCAGGAGATCGGAAGAATCGCGGCGCTCCCCCAGGGCGCGGCGGACACGGTCCCGCACGCCGCGGAGTGACCCACATCCACCACCGGATGTCCGGGCAGAAACGGAATCAGG
Source organism: Gemmatimonadales bacterium (assembly GCA_038209515.1). Lineage (GTDB taxonomy): Bacteria > Gemmatimonadota > Gemmatimonadetes > Gemmatimonadales > GWC2-71-9 > CAVVWJ01. Next base: position 58,649 of record JBBQXQ010000002.1, on the reverse strand, counting down.
TGCGCCGCCACTCCGATCGGGCCCATCCCTGGACCTCCGCCACCATGCGGAATGCAGAACGTCTTGTGCAGGTTCAGGTGACAGACGTCGGCACCGATGTCACCCGGACGGCAGAGACCGACCTGCGCGTTCATGTTGGCCCCATCCATGTAGACCTGGCCGCCGTGCTCATGCACGATCCGGCAGATCTCTACTACCGAACCCTCGAACACCCCGTGGGTCGAAGGGTACGTGATCATCAGCGCCGCCAGCGTGTCCTTGTGGGCGGCCGCCTTGGCGCCGAGATCCTTGAGATCGATGTTGCCCTGCGGGTCGCTCTTGACTGCTACCACCTGCATGCCTGCCATTACCGCGCTCGCCGGGTTGGTGCCGTGGGCGGACTGCGGGATGAGACAGGTAGTGCGGTGGGCCTCGCCTCTGGATCGATGATACGAGCGGATGACCAGCAGTCCCGCATACTCGCCCTGCGACCCCGCGTTGGGCTGGAGCGACACCGCCGCAAACCCGGTGATCTCCGCGAGCTGATACTCCAGCTGGTTGAAGAGCAGCTGGTAGCCGGCCGCCTGGTCGCGCGGCGCGAAGGGGTGAAGCCGGTTGAACTCGCGCCAGCTCACCGGCATCATCTCGGTCGTGGCGTTGAGCTTCATGGTGCAGGAGCCGAGCGGGATCATGGCTGAGGTGAGCGACAGGTCGCGGGCCTCGAGACGCTTGATGTAGCGGAGCATCTCGGTCTCGGAGTGGTACCGGTGAAAGACCGGATGCTCCATGTAGGACGTGGTGCGGGCGAGCCCCTGGGGGATCGCCCGCTCGCGCTTGACCCCGATGTCGTCCAGCATGAACGGCAGCGCCTCGTTCAGCGAAAAGATGGTGATCAGGTCGGCCACGTCGCCCAGGGTGACCGTCTCGTCCAGCGCGACGCAGATGCGGGTGGACGAGAGCTGGCGCAGGTTAATGTTGCGCACCCGGGCAGCATCGAGCAGACGGGGCAGGGCCCAGCCTTCCACCTCGACGCAGATGGTGTCGAAGAAATCTTCGTGAACCAGCCGGTACCGCAGCCGGCGCAGCGCGTTGGCCAGGATCACCGTTCGGGCGTGCACCCGTTCCGCAATGCGGCGAAGCCCGGACGGCCCATGATACACGGCATACATGCTGGCCATCACCGCGAGCAGCACCTGGGCGGTGCACACGTTGCTGGTTGCCTTGTCGCGCCGGATGTGCTGCTCCCGGGTCTGCAGCGCCATCCGAAGAGCGGGACGACCGTCCCGGTCCTTGGAGACGCCGATGATCCGTCCGGGTAGGAACCGTTTGTAAGCGTCGCGGGTGGCAAAGAACGCGGCATGCGGCCCGCCGTAGCCCATCGGCACGCCGAAGCGCTGGCTGTTTCCAACCGCTACGTCCGCACCCCACTCGCCCGGCGGGGTGAGGAGGGTCAGGCTGAGCAGGTCGGTGGCGGCGGTAACGAGCGCGGAGGCGGCGTGAGCCCGCTCGCAGAGTGGCCGGAAGCTTGGGACCTGGCCGTCGGTGGCCGGGTACTGCACCAACGCGCCGATCACGCCCGGCCCGAACTCGAATGATGCGGGGTCGCCCACTCTGACCTCGATGCCGCGGGCCTCGGCCCGGGTCTGCACCACCGCAATGGTCTGGGGATGGCAGCGCTCGTCTACCCGGTACACCGGATGGTCTTTGCTGGGATGCACCGCCAAGCTCAGGTTCATCGCCTCTGCGGCAGCCGTGGCCTCGTCCAGCAAGGAGGCGTTGGCGATCTCGAGCCCGGTCAGATCCGACACCATCGTCTGAAAATTGAGCAGCGCCTCGAGCCGGCCCTGGGCGATCTCGGGCTGGTAGGGAGTGTAGGCGGTGTACCAACCCGGGTTTTCCAGCACGTTGCGCTGGATCACCTGGGGGGTAAAGCAGCCGGCATACCCCATACCGATGTAGGAACGGAATACCCGGTTCATTCCGGCGATCCCCCGGAGTGCCTGGAGCACCTCCCGCTCGCTCCGTCCCGGCGGGAGCGCCAGCGGACGGCGGAGGCGGATCTCGTCGGGGACAACCGCATCGATGAAGCTCTCGAGCGATTCATATCCGAGCAGCTCGAGCATCTCATCCACGTCGGCGCGCCGGGGCCCGATGTGCCGGTAAGCAAAGTGCGAGGGATGGAGGACGTCGAGCGTGGGGTTACTCAGCTTACGGGCAAGAACGCTGGTCATGGTGAGAGTGGTGCTCCTGGTGGGCCTTGCGGATCGACGCTTACTCCCCGATGTGAGACCGGTACGCCTTGGGCGACATCAGCTCTTTCAGCTGGGCCGGGCTGGACACCCGGAGCTTGACCATCCACCCGTCGCCGTATGGGTCGCGGTTGACCACGCCCGAGTCGCTGTCGAGCGCGTCGTTGATCGCGGTGACCTCGCCGGTGACCGGACTGAACAGCTCGGAGACCGCCTTCACGGCTTCGATCTCGCCAAACGGCTGGTGAGCGGTGACGCGCTCGCCCTGCTTCGGAAGCCGGACGAACACCACATCGCCCAATTCGCCCTGGGCGTAGTCAGTGATCCCGACCCGCACGATGGCGGGATCGGTGGTGGGCGCGACGTATTCGTGTTCGAGGGTGTACAGCAGATCGTCCGGTACGTTCGACACCGCGCTCTCCGATGTGGTTGCGCGACGGAGGATAGGCGGAGCGGAGGGTGAGGTCAAGCGCGCGCGACGAGGGCATCCCACACGGCGGAGGCCGCACGCTCGAGTGCGGGCAGGTCACCGTCGTTCTCGATCACGTAATCGCTCCGGGCTCGCTTCGGAATGGACGGTAGCTGCACCGCCATGAGGCGGTCGGCTGCTTCCGGCGGCAGCGGTCGTGTGGTCAGGAGACGGGTCCGCCGCACGGCCTCGGGCGCATCCACCAGCACGATGGCGTCGAACTCGGCCGGATCGGCCGACTCGAAGAGGAGGGGGATGTCGCTCACCACGATCCGGTCGCCCCGGGCCCGTGCCTCGGCGAGCAAGGCCTGTCGGCGCCGCTGCACCTCCGGATGAACGATGCGGTTGAGATCGGCCAGCGCGCGCGCATCCGCGAGCACCTTGAGCCGAAGCGCTGCCCGGTCGAGGGTCCCGTCCGCCTGTAGCAGCTCCTTTCCAAACCTCGAGACGATCTTCGCCAGCACTGGCTGGCCCGGCGCCTGCGCGTCCCGGCCCAGTCGGTCAGCGTCAATCACGGTGGCTCCCCAGCGCTTGAAAAGCTCAGCGACTGTGGATTTTCCGGCCCCGATATTTCCCGTCAAGGCTACGGAGAGCATCACAACAACGCCGTTTGATCCTCGTCTCGACGCGGCACGGAATGACAGTGCCTACACCTCGCCTGGTAGCTCTCCCGACCACCGATCATGATCGTCGGCGAGTCGTACCGGGCTGGCTTCCCATCGATGAGACGCTGATTACGGCACGCGGGGTCGCCGCAGATGACGCAGATGGCCTGGAGCTTGTCCACCATCTCGGCGATGGCCATGAGCTCGCCCATGGAGCCGAATGGCTCGCCCCGGAAGTCGGTGTCGGTGCCGGCCAGGATGACCCGCACGCCCTGGCCCGACAGGGTGGTGGCGACGTTCAGGATCTGCGAGTCGAGGAACTGGGCCTCGTCGATCGCGACGATCTCGGTGTCGGGCCGCACCAGGCGGAAGATCTCGCCGGCGGAATCCACCGGACTGGCCTCAAACTCCCTCCCATCATGGCTGGAAACGCTGTACAGCCCGGCATAGCGAGCGTCGAGGTGGGATTTGAAGACCTGCACCTTGCGCCTGGCTATCGTGGCGCGACGGACTCGACGGATCAGCTCCTCGCTCTTGCCGCTGAACATGACGCCGCTGATCACTTCGATCCATCCGGGGTGCATCCCGTAGTTCATTTCAACTCCGCCTGGTTGGGTGGGGATGCAAAATGTAGAGCCACGAGCGGGAAACTCCAGCCACCTTGCGGACGATTCGTCCGCTCCACGATATTCGTCCGCCGATTGCTCTCTCTGCCTCGCAAGGAGCCCCAGTGAACAAGCAGGAATTGGTCGCCGCCGTCGCCAAACGACTGGGTGTGACCAAGGCCAAGGCAACCGAAATCGCCGAGCTCTTCTTCGCGTCGGGCGGGATTATCGCGTCCGAGCTGAAGCGGGGCGGGAAGGTCGCGATCACGGGGTTTGGAAGCTTCGAGACCCGGAAGCGGGCCGCGCGCGAGTGGCGGGACCCGCGCACCGGAAAGGCTGCGAACATCAAGGCGTCCACCGTGCCGGCCTTCCGGGCCAGCCGGGCCCTGAGGGATCTGGTAAACCGAAAACGGTAAGGGGATCCGGCGTGCGGCCTACGGTCGGGGGCGGACAGGCCTCCCCGAGGGACCGTTCTCGCGCCGCGGTGGACGGGCGGGCCCCCGGTCGACCCGGGCCGTCACCCGCTTCCGCCGCACCGTGACCCCATTGAGCGCGCCGGCCAGCTTCTCCGCATCCTGGGCCGGGATCTCGATGAGCGAGTAGGCGTCCCGCAGCTCGATTCTCCCGATCTTGCCCCGCTCGAATCGCAGCTCCTTCGTCAGCACCGCCACAAAGTCATTCGCCGTCGCCCCGTCCTTCTTTCCCAGGCCGACATAGATTTTCGATGTCGCCGGAATATCCGGCCGCGGGGCCGGCGCGGCTGGAGCCGAACTGGTCCAGAGGTCGAACAGCGCGGCTGCCACGGCCGCGGGATCGTGCCGCTCGAAGAGCGGCGCCAGCGTCAGCAGCGCCCGGTTGGGCTTCCCCTGCTCAATGGCCTTGGTGATGGCGGCTCGCTGGCCACTGGCCGCGTCCATGACGGAGTCCACCAGGCTGGGGAGCTGGAGCGGGCGCCGCGGCGCCGCGATTCGGGCGGCATAGCTCTCCGCCTCGGGGGGAACCAGCAGGACCACTTCGCCTGCGCCGAGCAGCTGCCGGAGCCGTTCTCCAGTGGGAAGATCGAATGCGATGATGGTCCCGGCTGCGGGCGCGTCTCCCGTCACCAGGCGGACGTCGGGCTCACCGGCCGATACGACCTGCGATATGGCCGCATGCCGGCTCCGGTCCGCGGTCCAGATGACGAGCGAAGCCGGGTCGAGCAACTCCACCAGGTCGGCCAGGACCGGTACTCGCCGTGCCCACGGTACGCCCACCGTGCGAACCGGGCCAACGGTGGGGAGGCTCTCGGCCGGGACGCCGATGGTGAGCGCCTTCCGCGCGTAGCGCTCGACCAGAGCCCCCATCCGCTCCGCGCTGGCGGTGTAGATGACCCGCATTGCGTCTTTGGGCAGGTCTTGCATCAACGGGGTGATCTTGTCCTCGTCGGCCCAGGTCTCCGGCCAGGCCAGGAAGAGTGCGGTCACATCCTCCATTCGGAGAGCGGATCGGGTGGCCAGCGTCAGCGCGGTCTCCGGGCTCGCGATCACCAGATCCAGCGCACCTGTCCGAAGCCTTCGCATCGCTCGTGAGGTCCCGTGGGAGACTTGCACCCTGAGGCCGCTGTCCCGGGAGAGGTCGTGCACCAGGGCTCCCCACTCGTCCAGCTGGCTCGAGGGCGCCAGCAGGAGTCCCAGTCCACCCTCGAGCAGACGGCTGAGAAGACCGGCAAGCCCGGGTGCGGCATAAGACGGCACCGGTGGCGTATAGGCGACGAGATTGTTGCCTCGAGCCGTCGTCGGCGCGGCTTCCCTGGCCCTGGCGTCGGCGGGGCTCCAACCGAGCCGTTCGAGCGCCACCGCGATTGGAGGCGTGAGATGCAGGTCTTCGAAGGTAGGCACCCGGTGAAGCTAAGCTCGATTGCTCCGGTTGACATCCCCCGGCCGTGGACAAACTTTTCCCCGGTCTCCCCGCACCTGACCCCCACATCGGATTGCTGCATGCCTGATCCTTTGTCGCTGAACGTTCAGCATCTCAAGGCGTCCGAAACCATCGCCATCAGCAATGAGGCTAAACGCCGCAAGGCCGCCGGGGAGGACGTCCTCGACCTGGGCGTCGGTGAGCCTGACTTCGATACCCCGGCCCCCGCAGCGCAGGCCGGTATTCAGGCCATTCAGAAGGGTATGACCCGGTATCCTCCCAACGTCGGCATTGCTGAGCTGCGGCGGGGCATAGCCCAGCAACTCTCAGTCATGTCTGGCGGGCGCCGGATCGATCCCGATCAGATCGTGGTAAGCTCCGGGTCGAAGCAGTCGATCTTCAACGCCTGCTTTGCCCTGTTTGGACCCAAGGACGGAGTGCTGATTCCGTCTCCGGCGTGGGTCTCCTATCCCCAGATCGTGCATTTGACCCGCGCGGAGCCGGTCCTGGTCCCCGGTGATCCTGAGTGGGGCCTCAAGGTGAGCGTCAAGGACCTCGACCGGATGAGCCACAAGCTCACCCGCGGACTCATCCTCTGCTCCCCCTGTAACCCGACCGGTGCGGTGTATACCCTCGCCGAGCTCAGGGCCATCGCCGAGTGGGCGCGGAAGAACGACATCTGGATCATCTCGGACGAGATCTATAGGCGGATCAACTACAGCCCCGGTCCCGCGCCTTCGCTGCTCGACCTGCCCGACGAGCTACTCGAGCGCACGGTGATCATCTACGGAGCGAGCAAGGCGTACGCGATGACCGGCTGGCGCATCGGCGCGGCGTTGGCCCCGCCGCACCTTACCAAGGCCATGGCAGCGCTCCAGTCTCACACCACCACAGGCGCCAACCATCCGGCGCAGTGGGCCGCTGCCACCGCGTTCATCGATGAGCGGGTCGATGCGGAGGTGACCCGAATGGTCGCCGCGTTCCGCCGCCGCCGCGACTACCTGGTGGACCGCTTCCGGACCGAGGCGCCTGGGATCGAGTTCGTCGAGCCCCATGGCGCGTTCTACTTTTTCTTCCGGGTGGACGGGATCCGGGAGACCGATCCGGTGACGGGCCAAAGCTTTTGCGAGCAGCTCATGAAGCAGGAAGGTGTGGCCCTGGTGCCGGGCGCTGCCTTTGCGGACGACCGCTGGGTGCGGCTGAGTTACGCGGTGTCCGATGATGAGCTGGAGCAGGGCCTGGACCGGATCCTTCGCCTCATCCAGCGTCTTGCCTCCGCGCCGAGCCGCGTGATGACAGCATCATGAGCATGGACGCGAGGATCGAGCCGTTGAGCGGAGCCCTACCTTCGGTCAGCTGGCGGTGGGACCCGGAGACCGACATCCTCTCGGGCGCATTCAAGGGAAACCGGAAAAGCGGAGGAATGACCGGCACCGTGGAGCTCACGGATGCGGAGGGGTCGGTGGCCGTGCTGGACGTGAACAACGGCGTGATCTGCGGCCTCGACGTGGTGGTGTGGCCTGAGGTGATCGCGGTGTCCGACCTTCAGGTCCCGGCCAAGCTGACCGACGGGCGCGTGGTCGTGCCCTCCCGGCCTTCACGTCCCGGGGTCGCCTCGGTCGAGGTAGACACCACGCTCTCGGTGCAGACCAACGGCGCCGAAAGCGTCTTCCACCTCCAGATCGGTCCCCGGCGCCAGGTCGAGGGGGTGCGCGCCGCCGATAACTTCTATATCGAAGTGGATCACGAAGGGGGCTTGGCTGGGTTCTGGCTCACCAACGTGCCGGCCTTCCAGGGTCTCGACGACGACTAAGCCGCCCGCTCCGATTCCTGGAAGAACCCCGTGGTCTGTTTGTTCAGCAGTGACGCGTAATACCCGCCCTGGGCGAGCAGCTCGGTGTGGTTACCTGCCTCCGCAATCTCCCCATCCTTGATCACGACAATCCGGTCGGCGTCGCGCACCGTCGACAGCCGATGGGCGATAACGAACGCCGTGCGTCCGTGCAGGAGCGCCTTGAGCGCGCGCTGAATCAGGTGCTCGGACTCGACGTCGAGCGCCGAGGTTGGCTCATCCAGAATGAGGATCGGGGGGTTCTTGAGCAGGGCGCGGGCGATCGCGATGCGCTGCCGTTCGCCCCCAGAGAGCCGGCTGCCTCGCTCGCGCACGACGGTGTCGTAGCCTTCCGGGAGGTTCGTGATGAAGCTGTGGGCCTGGGCCGCTCGCGCCGCCATCTCGACCTGTTCCTGAGAGGCATCCGGGCGGCCGTACGCGATGTTGGCCCGCACCGTGTCATTAAACAGGTGAGCATCCTGGAAGACCACGCCGATCTGGCTCCGAAGCGAATGCTGGGTCATGTCCCGGATGTCTACGCCGTCGATGGTGATCGCCCCTTCGGTTACCCGGTAGAATCGCTGCAGCAGCGTGGCCATCGTGGTCTTGCCGCTCCCGCTGGGCCCGATCAGGGCGATCGTCTCACCCGCGGGGACGGTCAGGTTGATGTTCCTCAGCACCGATGACCCCGGCTGGTATCCGAAGCTCACGCTGCGGAACTCCACTTCCCCCCGGAGCGCTCTGACGTCCGCCGCGCCCGGGCTGTCGGCCACCACGTCGTCGGCGTCTAGAATATTGAAGATGGCCTCGAGCGAGACAGTGGCCCGGCGAAGCGTCTGATAGGTGTTGGTGAGCCCCTGCACCGGTCCGAAAAGCCCTCCGATGTACCCCAGGAATGCTACCAGCGTTCCGAGGGTCATCTCGTTGCGATACACGAGGTAGCCACCGATGGCCAAGGCCGCGAGCCGGGCGGCGGTGGCGGCGAGGCTTCGGAGCGTACCGGTGAAGTTGTCGGTGCGTACGCCTCGACGTACGACGACGTTCCCCTCCCGCACCCCGGCCAGGAATCGCCGCTTCTCCTCCTCCTCCATCACGAACCCCTTCACCGTCATCATCCCGGCCAGCACCTCGTTGAACCGCCCATAGATCGAGTTCCAGCGCTCGACCAGGCGTCGTTCCCGTTGCTCCTGCTCCGGTGCGGCCCAGGCGCCGATGAGCGCCGGAACCGGAGCGAAGACGATGACGGCAACGGCCATGTGCCACTCCAGTCGGAGCATCGCGGCGACGGAGAGCACGAGGTAGAGCAGGGTTGGCAGAAGATTGAAGGCGGTGTCGCAGAAGGCGGTGACGCAGCCGTTGATTCCGGCGTTGATCCGGTTCATCGTGGCGCCGATCGTCTCCCTCTGGTGAAACGACATCGGGAGCGAATTGAGCTTGCTCATCACCCGCTCGCGCACCGTGTAGTCCACCCCGAGCCGGACGTCCCAGCTCAGCACACCGAGCCATGCCTGAAGCCCCGAACGCGCGATCTCCAGGACCACCAATGCCGCGATGGCCAGGCTGAACTTGGAGAGCCCGGTGCCGGCGCCGAGCTGGTCGAAGAGGTATTTCATGACGAGGGGATCGACGGCGCTCAGGGCAGCGAGCACGAGCGCGAGACAGGTGACAGCGATCAGGGTGCGGCGGTACGGCCGCACGAACTCGAGCGACCGTAGGGTAAGCTGGAATCCGGTTTGTTTCGCTTGCATTCTCAGGGAATGAAGAGGGACGAAGTGATTAGTCCATCCCGAGAAGCAAGTTCAATGCCTCGACGTGGTCTTGCGAAAGCGCCTGTGCGCGTTCCTTCTCACCCCGGCACGCTGCTCAGGAATCTTTGCTCGCCAATGAGTTACGAGCGACTCACCTGCTCGAGCGAACCGCTGTAGACGCTAGAGTGAGACTGGCCGGGAAAAAACTCTGGATTGTCGCCCTGCATACTGCACTGGAAATGGCGACCTCAACCACGGAGCTTCGCGCCTGCCTCCGCCCAAGAGTGCACCTTCATCTTGCCAAGCACACGCTGGGTGTGGTGCCTGGCGGTGTGGGTGCTGATGCCGAGTGTCTTCGCGATGGCGACATTGGAGCGCCCTTGCCCCAGCAGCAGGGCCACTTGGGTCTCCCGGACCGTGAGGCCGAACTCCATTTGCAGGTACGCGGTCCGGGCCGGTGCGAAACCACCACCCGGCGTTCGTTCCGTTCGCTGCGCCCGTATCTGCTGCCGCAGGTCGCGCATCTCCAGCAGTGAGCCGTGAATGCGCTCGATCAGCGCCCGTCCGTCTTCTCGCAGCGTCGCGAAGGTGGACAGGACCTCGCTGAGTCGCTCCTGAGCTCCGTCACTGGTCGAGTCGGCCGACCTTTTCTTGCCTGCTTTCTTTGCGTGCATCACCGATCCTGCGCCGCTAGGTTGTGACCTGTAATACGGCCGGTATGCGTGTCCCGCGAGCCCCCTAAACCTAGCCGATTAACATGAGCCGGAACCTCGAACCGCTTCGGCGGGCTTTGGCCCGGAAAGGGCTGACACCAGCCTCCTTTGTTCCTGAAGCGAGTGGAGGCAGGCTTGAAGAGGCCAGCATTAAGCCGGCTCGCCTGCTGGAGGGTACCCGGCTCGAGGCCATTCCGGTGGGCAGTGCCGAGCCATGGCCTGGGCCGCTCGCGTACCTGGATGGAATTCAGCGGTCCGAGGTGGTGGGCTACCATGGGTCCTCACCAATCCTCGCTGCCGAGATCGCCGCCGCCGTTCGCGAGCGGCGCGATCGCCGCTTGCACACCGCCACGCAGAAGAGCCGTCTCCTAGTTCTGGCCCGCCCCTCGGCGCTCGCGGCCGCCGGGGAGGCGCTCCGCGATCGTGAGCCGGTCCCGCTGCCGGATGACGACGCCCCGCATCCCGTGCGTGATCTGCTTAACGCGGCGCGAGCCCTCGACCGCGAACGAGGAGCACTCGAGCTCGCGGTCGGCGATGCCTACCGGGCCCGTTCCGACGGCTGGCTCATCGTAGACGGCTCGCTGGCGGAGAGCCCACGCTGGGCAGAGGATCCGCGGCTAGTGGGTATCTCGAAGAGCCACTCGATCCTGCCGTTCGAAGGCGACGATCTCGAACGCTACCTGCGGCTCCCAGCTGCCCACCGATCCTCGGTGTATACACCCGCGACGAGGAGTCTGGCGCCGGTTCGCGCGTGGGGGCTTCGTCTCTGGCCCTGGGAAGGAAAGGACCTGCTTCACGGGTTGGTCCGGGTCGAGGTCGCGCCGGCCAACGAGGCTATCAAGAACGTGGATGCGATTTCCCGCTGGATCCTGGCCGAGCGGTCGCCGGTCAGCGCACCCGATCACCGATGGGACCGGCTGCTCTACGGGATCCACAGTGTAGAGCAGTATCTCAAAGCCAAAGCGTAAGTTTTTCCTTTCCCGCTCACGCTTCTCCCACTACGTTCCATCCATGCCCCCAGAAACTCTCCCGGTCGGCCGCGTCGTGGCCACCGAGCTGAAGCCCTCCACTCCACACCAGTTCCACTTCTGGACCGCCCGCGAAACGCCCATCGGCATCGGGGCGATCGTTCGCGTGCAGGAAAACGAACGGGTCGTCTTCGGGGTGGTGACGGACGGGTTCGCGTATTCCGATTTAATGACGCCCATGCACGCGGTGATCGGCGCCGACGGTGATCCGGTTGCTGCCGGCGCCGAGCCGACGGCACGGGCCGAGATCCGGCTCTTCACCGCCGCCGTGCTCCGGCAGATCCCGGAGGAACCGCTCCAGCCCGTCCCGCTCGGAGCGGTCTGGCTTGCATCGGACAGCGATGTCGTGCAGGCGCTCCGCATGGATGGGTTTACAACCGGAGACCGTCCCACCGGCATCCCGGTCGGACTCTATGCCGCCGGGGGCTTCGACTGCCCGGTGTATCTGGACTGCGACTTCTTGCTGGGTCCCGAGGCGGCCCACCTCAACATTACCGGGGTGTCCGGTCTCGCTACCAAGACCAGCGCGGTCGAGTTCCTTCTGGGCAGCATCTTTCAGACCTTCCCCTCGCACAAGGGAACCGTCGCGGCCCTCTGCTTCAACGTAAAGGGGCCTGATCTCTGCTTCCTCGACCAGCCCGGGACGCTGGGGGAGGAGGATCTGCGGCAGTACGCCCGCCTGGGTCTTCAACCGGAGCCCTTCGCCAATGTTCGCTACTATGCCCCGCTGAAACCCGATGGAGTGAACCTGAATACGCTACGGACCCATGAGGCGCTCTCGGGAAACACCGAGCCGCTCGTGTGGGGCTTGCGTGAAGTTCTGGACTACGCGGAGGTCGTGCTGAACCGGGACGACATCGATGCCAAGGCCGATGCCTTCATTGATTTCCTGGCGGAGCGAGTCGTGGGCCGCGAGTATCAGGACGAGATGCTGCGACGAAAGCCCTTCCTGGTACAGAGCTTCGCCGACCTGGAGGAGTTCTTCCGCGCCATCTTTGATTTCATGGAGCTGCTGGGGAAGGGTGGGGAAGTGTGGAAGACGCACCATGTGGCCACGATCCGGAAAGTGCGGAACCGGCTCAGCAATATCAGCACTCGCTCCAAGGGCCTCGTAACCGATGACGGCATAGCCAGTGATCTGCCTTGGGGGCGCTTCGAGGATCGCAGCGTGCATGTCATCGACGTGGCGGGTCTCGATCCGCTCGCTCAGGATCTGGTCTTTGCGCGGGTGGTTTCGAAGCTCAGGGAACATCTCGAGCGGCGAGACCTCGGCGTGGACCATGTCGTCGTGTTCGTGGATGAGCTGAACAAGTATGCGCCCGCCGACGGGCCCGACACGTACGTGAGAAAGATGCTCATCGATCTCTCCGAGCGTGGACGTTACCTGGGCCTCGTGCTCTTCTCAGCCCAGCAATTCCGCTCCCAGGTCCAGCGCAGGGTAGTGGGGAATGCCGGCACCGCGATCTACGGCCGGATGGATTCCGACGAGCTCGCCACGCCCGGGTATGGCACGCAATCGCCGGCGACCAAGATCAAGCTGGCCACATTGCCCAAGGGTGAGCTGATGCTCCGCCACCCCCACTTCACCCAGCCGATCTTCGTCAAGTTCCCCCGGCCCGCGGTGCTCAACAGCCGGGAGGGCATCGAACGTTTTCCTCCCGCCGGAGAGCTCTCCTTCGAGGACGCGGTGGTGCGTCAGATGCGAAGGCTCGACCGACGTGTCTCATCGGAGGCCGTTCGCTCGCTGATCGACGGACGACGGGAGGAGGATGTGCGCCGGGCCCTGTCCGCTACCCGCCGCGAGCGTCCGGCAGACGCATACGCCTTCTTTACCGCATGTCTCGGCCGTCGGGTCAACGCAGAGGTCGTGACAGCCCGACGGGGGATTCCCGCTCTCAAGCGCGCCGACGATTCATACGGTGGGTAGCCCCGCCGGCCGTGCGTTAACTGCTTGCTCTTTACCGCTTTTGGACCCATTCTCCACCCGTGAAACTTGCCCACATCGCGGACCCCCACCTGGGCATCCGGCAGTACCATCGGCAAACCTCGGCAGGCATCAATCAGCGGGAAGCCGACATTGCCCAGGCCTTTCGCACCGCTATTGACGGCGTCATCGCCGCCCGACCCGAAGTGGTCGTCTTCGCGGGCGATCTCTTTCATTCCGTCCGGCCCAGCAATTCCGCGATCGTCTTTGCCTTCAGGCAGCTCCAGCGACTCCGCGAAGCCCTCCCAGACACCCCCGTCGTCCTCATCGCCGGGAACCACGACACCCCTCGCACGATAGAGACCGGTTCGATTCTCCGGTTATTCGAGGAGCTGGGTGTCGACGTGGCTGCGGACGAGCCCCGCCGGCTGGTCTACCCTGAGCTCGACCTCAGCATCTTTGCCGTGCCTCAACAGGCACTCGTGGCCGCTGATCCTCCCGCTCTACAGCCTGAAGGGCCTCAAAAACATCAGGTGCTGGTGGCACATTCCGAGGTCGCGGGAGAGTACCCGCTCGGCCACGTCGCCACCGAGTACGGTGGCGCGGTCATTAGTCGCCGGGAATTGCACTTGGAGGATTGGACCTACGTCGCCCTGGGCCATTACCACACCCAACACCAGGTGGCCAAGAATGCCTGGTATGCCGGCTCCCTCGACTTCATCGGACCCAACGTCTGGGGCGAGGCGTCCGACGAGGCCGACCACGGCTCCCACGGAAAGGGTTGGCTCCTCGTCGATCTGAAGACCAAGCAGGCCCAGCGCCATCCGGTACCAGCGGCTCGCGCGGTGCTCGATCTGGAGCCGGTCAGGGCGGAGGGCAAGTCCGCGGAGGCGGTGGACGCTTTGATTGCCGAGCGGGTCACCTCCATTCCTGATGGCATTTCCGGGCAGATCGTACGGCTGCGGGTGTTCGATATTCCACGGTATGTGGCGCGCGAGCTGAACCACGCCGCGGTTCGAAGCTTCAAGACTGACGCCCTGCATTTCCACCTCGATCTTCGCCGTCCAGAGACTCATCGGATTATCGGCGTAGGTTCTCCAGGGCGACGGCTGACCCTGCCCGAGCTGGTAACTAGCTATCTCGAAGGCCGGCCCCTTCCGGCCGAACTGGATCGGGCGGCGTTCGTGCGGCTGGGGCGTGAGCTGATGGATAGCGTCGAGCGCGATCTGATGGGGGGCTGATGCAAATAAACCGGCTACGTCTGGTGAATTTCCGTCAGCACGAGGATACCGAGATCGAGTTCGGCCCTGGTGTCACAGGGATCATCGGGCCCAACGGTGCAGGCAAGACCACGCTCCTCGAGGCCATCGCCTGGGCTATGTACGGCATGCCTGCGGCCCGCGGAAGTCGGGAGACCCTTCGACGTCGCGGTGCGCCGCCCAAGGCCAGAGTGGCGGTGGAGGTCGACTTCACCCTCGGCGCCCACCAGTATCGCATCGTGCGTTCCCTCAACAGTGCCGAGCTCTACCAGGATGGAGATCCAGCGGCCATCGCCAACAGCATCGGCGCTGTCACCGAGCGGGTAACCCGGCTGCTGGGCATGACCCGCGAGCAGTTCTTCAACACCTACTTCACCGGGCAGAAGCAGCTCGCCGTGATGGCGGCCATGAGCGCGCCCGAGCGGGCCCAGTTTCTCTCCCAGGTCCTCGGCTACGAACGGCTCCGCATCGGGCAGGAGCGATTGAAGGAAAGGCGATCGACACTGCGCGCCCGGCTCGAAGGACTGCGGGCGGGGCTGCCTGACGGTGCGGAGTTGGAGGCCGCTAGGAAGCAGGCCGACGACCGCCTGGAGGCCGCCCGAAGGGCAGAGACGGCTGCCGCCACCGCCAGCGAAGCCGCGGAGCAGCGCCTGGCTACCATCCGCCCCCAGTGGGAGAAGCTGCAGCATCTGCGCGAAGCGGCGATGGCCCTCGAGGCGGAGATCAAGCTCGCTGACCAGAAGGCCGTAGCGACATCCGAGCGCGTGGCACGGCTCGAGCATGAGGCGGCAGAGGCGGCTACGGCGCGGCAGAAGTTGGATGAGGTCCGCCGGCGTCTCACGCCGCTGCCCGCGCTTCGGGAAGAGGCGCAGGCGCTGGAGCGCCAGGCCGAGGCGTTTGCCGCCCGCAAGAGCTACCAGGCCCAGCTCGACGAAGTGAAGGCGCATCTCGCCTCCATCCAGGAACGGATCTCCCGGGTACCCTCCAAGCAGCTTCTCGACCAAGCGCTCGAGCGGGTCAACGCTTCCCGCGCTTCGCTTACGGCCGCCAGTCTCGAGTCGGAAGAGCAGCGAACCGTCTGGGTCCGCGATGCCCAGGATGCCAAGACCAAGCGGCAAGGTCTCCTCGATCACTACCAGGAGCTGAAGGAGCAGCGCCAGCGCATCGTGCAGGCGGGCGCCGATGGAGTGTGCCCCACCTGTGCCCGCCCTCTCGGCGTTGAGTACGCCAAGGTGCTCGAGCTGCTTGACCGCCAGGTCGAGGAGGTGCGCTCCAACGGCAATTATTACAAGCAGCGGATCGACCAGCTGCAGCAGGAGCCGGCGACGCTGGCCGACATCGATGCGCAGAAGGTCGCGCTGGAACGCGAGCTCTCCGAAGCCACCGCGCAGCAGGGTCGACTCCATGCCCAGGCCCATGAGGCCGGTCCCCTGCGGGAGGAGGAAAAGCGGCTGCTGCTCCGCATCGGCGAGGTGGAAGGGGCTCTTGCGGGGCTGGCTGACTCCTACGACCAGGCCCGGCATGAGGCGGTCGTTCGCGAGACTCGGGCTCTCGAGCCGCTCTCCTTGCAGGCAGAGCGCTTTCGGGTCGTGGCGGAACGAAGCGAGGCGGTCGCCGTCGAGCTCGAAACCGCGCGCGCGGTCGCCGCCGAGATCGCCGGGGCCATCGCCGACCTGAGGACCCGCTTGGCGGGCCTCGAATACAGCGAGTCGACGTTCAAGGACTTTCGGGATGCCGAGCAGGCGGCGGAGCGGGCGCGCCGTGAGGCTGAGCTGGCTCTGGTGCGGGCGAAGGCCGAACGGAGCGCCGCCGGCGAGGCAGTGGAGGCAGTGGTTCGGCGCCAGGCTGAGCGGGACCAACGGGAGCGGTCGGCCACCGAGACCGCCGGCGAGCTTGCGCTGCACCAAGAGCTGGACCGCGCGCTTACCGATCTGCGCGACGATCTCAATTCGAGCCTGCGTCCCGACCTCTCCGACCTCGCATCCGGTTTCCTTAGCGACCTCACCCGTGGGCGCTATGTGGAGCTCGAGCTCGACGAGGACTATTCAATTTCAGTACTGGATGATGGTGACCCGCAGACGGTCATCTCGGGCGGCGAGGAGGACGTAGCTAACCTGGCTTTCCGGTTGGCGATCAGTCAGATGATCGCCGAGCTGGCGGGGCAGCCGCTGTCCTTGCTCATCCTCGACGAGATCTTTGGCTCGCTCGATGAGGACCGCCGCAGCGCCGTCATAGACCTGCTCCGCAGCCTGGCCGACCGCTTCTCGCAGGTCATCCTCGTCACCCACATTGAATCAGTAAATGACGGCGTCGACCACGTCGTGCGAGTCGGCTTCGATCTAGCCACTGGGGTGGCCACCGCACGAGACGATCAGGGAGATCGCGATGTGGCGGCCTGATCGAAGCGTCCGCGGCCCCGACCGGCCGACCCTGCGGGACATCGAGTCGCTGAATCGAGTCTTCGCCGACGCGTTCACCGACCGCTACAGTCGGGACGGGCTGGTGGGCGTGCGGGTTCCCCAGCTCAACGCCCTGGTGTGGCGCTACGCGCTGGAGGACGCCGGAGACGGATCGATGGTCTGGCGCGACGTCGATGGCCAGATGGTCGGGTTCAACATGGTTCACCGCTCGGGCACGGAAGGATGGATGGGGCCACTCGCTGTACGCCCCGACCGGCAAGGTGAAGGTATCGGGTCGGCCATGGTGCGCACCGGGATCGAGTGGCTGCGGGGGCAGGGAGCCACGACCATTGGCTTGGAAACGATGCCCAGGACCGTGGACAACATCGGGTTTTACAGCCGGATCGGATTGGTGCCGGGCCATCTCACCGTCACTCTGGTGCATGACGTGCCCCGGCGCGTGGCGGGAACAGCCGAGACGCTCTCGTCGTCCGGAACGGCTTTTGAGCAGCGGCTGGAAGAGTGCCGAGCGCTGACCGGCCGCATCCTTCCGGGTGTGGACTTCACCCGTGAGCTCGCGCTCACCCGCGAGCTTGGTATCGGAGACACCACGCTGTGTCGGGACGGCCGGACCCTTTCCGGTTTCGCGCTGTGGCATTCGACTCCACTAGCCGCCGGACGGCCCAAGGATGAGCTGCGGGTCCTCAAATTGGTGGCGTCGAACCCGGCCACCTTCGAGCGTCTGGTGCAAGCGCTCCAGCTTTCCGCGGTGAATGAACGGGTGAGCCGGATCGCCCTCCGCTGCCAGACCGAGTTCACCCAGCAGTACCTTCGTCTCATCGACCTCGGATATCGGGTTCACTGGACTGATCTCCGGATGCTGCTCCAGGGCTTCCCTCAGCGTTTCCCCGGCGAGGGGATCGTGATGTCGAACTGGGAGATTTGAGGCGTATCTCCCACCGCTAGGCCCTCTTAGGCCCCCCTAAAGCTCCAGAACCGCTGACCGATACTTGACAAGCGTGGGGGACCATGTCCCCCCTCGTATCAGCACCTGCAATCTCTTCCACCGGGTCGAGGCCAACGCCAGATCCCTCGCGTCAGCAACATTGCGACGAGCCGCCGTTCCGGCCCCGCCGGCGTCGGCCCCTCGAACCGCCGCGAGCCGTAGTCCACCCTCAGCTATGTAGGAAGCCCAGAATGACATACTTGTTCAAATTAGCCAGACGGGCAGCCCGTTTTCGAGCGCTCCTGCTTCCCGCTCTCGCACTCGTCTTCGGCGGGTGTGATACCGACCGACTCGCGAGTCCGTCGGGCGATGCCGCGAATACGCCCATGTCCGGGCCCGTAGCCGCTCCCGTCGCAATGCTCGCGACCAGCTTCCGGGGCGGCATGCCCTTCGGCACCACGGGCCACCCGTATAGCGACCTGGGAGGCGTGTACAATGGTGTCCTGCGGATCATCGGCCCGGAGGACCTCATGCCGGACTTGGCGACCATCAGGGCGAGGGGTAGCAAGGTCGTGCTCAACCTGGCTGGGGGTCAGTCCCGGTACAAGGATGGGTCGGGCCACTTCAGCTTTAGTCTGTGGAAGGCCTCGGTGGATCGGTTCAAGGGCCTCAACTTCGCTTCCTACATCGAGGACGGGACCATCATCGGCCATTACCTGGTCGATGAGCCCAACGATCCAACCAACTGGAATGGCGATCCGATCTCGGGTTCCATGCTGGACGCGATGGCGGGGTACAGCAAGCAGCTTTGGCCCAAGATGCCGACCATTGTCCGGGCCTACCCGAGCTATCTGGCGGAGTGGAGCGGCGATTACCGCTATCTCGACGCGGCCTGGGCCGCATACGTCGAGCGGAAGGGCGAGGTCGGTGCGTTCATCACGGAGAACGTGTCCCTAGCCAAGAGCAAGGGACTGGCCCTTGTCATCGGACTCAACATTCTCCAGGGTGGGCCCAACCAGGCGAAGCTGACCGCGAGTCAGATCGAATCATGGGGCTCCAAGTTGCTGGCGAATACCTATCCCTGCGCTTTCATCAGCTGGGAATACGATCAAGCCTATCTGGCGCGGTCCGACATCAAGACCGCAATGTCGCATCTGTCTCAACTGGCGGGCGCGATGCCTGGGCGTAGCTGTTCGTCGGCTCCGATTTCTCTTCCCGGCATAAGTGGAATCGTCTTGACTGCCACGCGACAGGTTCATAATGGAGTCCAGTCGATCCTTCTCAAATGGTCAGGGGCGTCAGGCACTCGGGTCGATCTCTATCGTAACGGGGTCCTCGGGAGAACGCCCCGGAATGACGGCCTGGCGGTGAGTTCCCCCGGGCACGCTGGCAAGTATGTGTTCAAGGTGTGCGAAACGCGGAGCTCCCGGTGCTCCAACCTGGCTGCCGCAACGATCTGGTAGTCGATCTCGACCGCAAGAGACCCTCGGGGCTGCCCGGGGGTCTTCTTGTTTTCCAGCAACTACCCGATCGCTGTGCGCTACCAGGGCTTCGTCGAATCGGGAGATCTGACCACATCAAGGTGGGAGATTCGTTTCCGGGCCATCCGGCCATCCGCGCCCTTCCCCTTCCCGAGAACGTCCTCATACACGGCCAGCGTATTCGTCACGAAGTGGTTCAGGGTGAAGTGCGCCTCGTATCGGCGGCGACCATTGAGGCCGAAACGAACCCGCAAGGCAGGGTCGGTGAGGAGGCGCGCGATGCGATCTCGAAGCAGATCCACGTTTCCGCGAGGCACCAGATATCCCGTCTCCTCATCGCAAATGGCTTCGCCGATGCCGCCGACGGAAGACGCCACGACCGGCAGGCCGGCGCGCATTGCCTCGAGGATACTCAGCGGAAAGCCCTCCCAGTTGGTGGTTAGCAGGCTGGCCTGGGCCCGGGCCAGGATCTCCTCCACGTCCAGTCGTTGACCCAGGAAGCGTGTGCGTTCGCCAATGCCAAGCGTTATGGCGAGCGACTGCATCTCTGCCATCAGGGGACCATCGCCGATGAGATCGAGCTCCCAGGGGTGGTCCTGCAACCCGGCAAGGGCGCGGAGAAGGGTCGGGTGATCCTTTTGGGGTCCGAAGCGGGCTACCATGACAAGGCGAGCCGGCGCCCGCCCCGCATCGGCTCGGAGATGTGGGGGTACGTCGGGCATGCCGTTGTACACCGTCACAATGCGGTCCCCGGTGGCGAGGCCGGCCTTCATCGCGAGCTGTCGGTCAAACTCCGAGACGGTGATGATCTTGCTGGCGAACGGGCCAGCGAGCCGTTCGATCTGCCGGTAGATCGCTGCCTCGAGCCTCGGGATGCCGGGAGTAAAGTTCCAGCCATGGGCCGTGAGCAGGACAGGAAGCCCTAACGAGCGCGCGGCGAGCCGGCCGAGGATTCCGGCCTTCGAAGAATGAACGGCTACTAGGTCAGGACCCAGATGCTTGAGCAGGCTACGGATCTCTCGGAGTGCGCGTACGTCTCGCGGGGGGTTGATCGGCAGCGAGAGATGCCGGAGGATCACCGTCGGCGTGCCTTGGGCCCGAAGCTCATCGATCAACGGCCCAGTTCCACCCGTGATCACGGTCGGCGCGTGGCCCTGCGCCTGCAGCGCCCCCGTGAGGTCCCGCAGGTGGATCTGCACACCCCCAATGGGATCCAACCTCGTCACGACGTAAGCGATGTTCAAACTTCAGGATCCTTTCGGGTCGGTTCTTGAACGTTGCGGCGGGCGATGCTGCCGGCACCGAGTTGGTTTCGAATGGTGGCCAGTAGGTCGTCATTCCGAAACGGCTTGGCCAGGAAGGCGAGCTGCGGCGACACCAGTCGCATGTCCATGAGCTGCGCGGTGAACCCCGACATGAACACGATGGGCAGGCTGGGACGCACCCGCGCGAGGGCAGCCGCGAGCTGGCGTCCGTCCATCACCGGCATCCGAAGGTCGGTCAGGACCAGCTCGACTCCCGCTGCTGCCTCGCTCCCGGTCAGGAGCTCGAGCGCCCTGGCTCCGTTCTGGGCCTCCAGAACGGCATAGCCCTCAGTTTGCAGCAACCGCCGGATGGCGCTGCGAAGGGGGTCCTCATCCTCCACGACTAGGACCGTAGGGCCAGACCCTGCTCGGCGGGGTGCCGGTTGGGCGCTGCCGGGTTGGGAGAGATCGGTCATGGCTTAGGGCTAGGGGCCGTTCGGAGCAGGTGAACTGAATGTAGGGCCTCTTGGAACGGAGTCTAGTGGCCAGTAGTTATGCATCAGTTTGCAGGCTGCACCGCCTCGCTCGACCGTAGTAATACTATGCGCTATCTTGTTACAAACGAAATTTCTTGCTACGTATAACCAACCATAGAAATGGCAGTTATGATGTTTAGTGAATGCTCACTAATCACTAGCTGTTCGGAAATTTCCACTTGAGCGCAGTGCCCTACATTCGTATAGTAATTGTAGCCCAAGGGTGGTGGTGGCTTTCGGGGAACGGTTGGGACTGATCCGAGGAGAGCGATGAAAGGGTAGACCGATGACGTACACCTTCAAGCTTGCGCGGAGACTGGCAATCTCACGACACTTCGCTATGCTGCCGGTCCTACTGCTGTTCGCTGGATGCACCGGTGGCGATGCCACCTCGCCAGATAACTCCCCCGTTGACGTCCCTGGATCCGGGATCTACGCCTGGCGGCCTCGTGAAAGCACTCCGGTGGCACTGCTCGTCAGTCCCAGCAGTGTCATTGTCGAAACCAACCAATTGCTTCAATTCCGTGCGCGCGGCCGTAATCGGGCCGGCGATGAGGTCGCAGCTCCCGTAACCTGGAGCACGACGGGCGGGACGATTCTGCCAGATGGCAGATTCTCCGCAGCGTCGGTCGGCATGTACCAGGTCGCAGGAAGTGCGCGCACGAGTGACGGCACCGACGTGGTCCAGACCTCCACGATCACGGTCGTTCGGCGCCAGGCTAAGGTAAAGTCGGTCGTAGTGACCCCTAGTAGCGCCACGCTGAACCCCGGCGTGAGCCAAATCTTTGCGGCCACTGGCCGGCTCGCGGGCGGCGACAGCGTGCCCATCGGGGTCACTTGGTCTGCCAAAGGCGGCACTATTGACGCCGGCGGGCTCTACGTGGCGGGTGACACCGTTGGGACCTTCCGGGTCATCGCGATCAAGAATGCGGGCACCCTCGCGGACACGGCCACGATCACCATCAACGCGCCGCCATCGCCACCGCCCCCGTCGGATTCGGTGATCACTCCCGCCCCACCGACCATACCCATAGAGCCGGCGCCTCCACCACCAGATACCGCGCCGACGCCACCGGCTCCTGTGCTTGCCCAGGTGACGTTGCTACCGGCATCGGTCACCCTGGCTCCGGGCACCACCAAACAGTTCTCCGCCTATGGGCGCACCACCACCGGGGATAGCACCGCCGTCAATGTGGCATTCTCGGCGACCGGCGGGACGGTGACGGCGGGCGGCCTGTTTACCGCGGGTTCGTCGGCTGGATCTTTCCGAGTGATCGCGAGCATCGATGGGTTGGCGGACACTTCGAGCGTTACCATTACGGTGCCCCTCGGAACCACAACTCCATCAGGCATTCCTTTCGGTGCATTCGACTCCTGGGATGTGACCACGCTCAAGCCTTACACCGACGCCTTCACGGCGACGATCGGACCAGTCAATGCGACCATGATTCTCGACCTGATCGCCGCAGCTCGGACCAAGCACATGAAGCTGATTCTGGCGATGACAGGCGGATCGCACAACAACTACATGAGCATCATCAACGGCGTGTATCAGTTCGACATGGTCAAGTGGCAGGGCAAGATGCAGACCTATAACACCTCGGCGATCAAAACCGCTGTTGCCTCGGCGGTAGCAGACGGGACGATCATCGGGAACTTCGTGATGGATGAACCCAACGTCTCCGGAGCGGGTGACGGCAATACCTGGGGACCGGCGGGGACGATGACGAAGATCCGGGTGGATTCAATGTGCGGCTACGTTAAGGCCATCTTCCCCGCGCTACCGGTAGGCGTGGCGCATGGTCACAACACCTTTGAGCCCGGGAATTCCTACAGGGTCTGCGAGTTCCTCCTCGACCAGTACTCCTGGCGCAAGGGAGATGTCACCACGTACCGGGACGACGGACTCGCGCTAGCGAGACGCGACGGCATGTCCATTTTGTTCAGCGTCAACCTCCTTAACGGCGGCGTCCCAGATCGTGACGGGATTTGGGACTGCACCGGCACGGGGGGCATGGGGACGTACGCGCCCAACTGTCGTATGACCCCCCAGCAAGTTCGAGACTGGGGCATCCTCCTGGGCTCGGCTGGCTGTGCGCTGACTATGTGGCGATATGATGGGGCCTTCGTCTTGAACGCCGATAACCAACAGGCCTTCAATGACGTCCGGTCTCGGTTGGCAGCATTGCCGGGCAAATCCTGCAGGCGACCGTAACTGCCCATTCGCTGAATAGCGGTCGGCGCCGCTCCTAACGCCGAGCTCCACGAACGACCGGGGATATCACCCCGGTCGTTTGTTATTCCGGGCTAAGAGGACCGGTGTGGCCTGAATAGCTTCAACCTTCCCCATACTGTTGGTCGGGCGCAACAATCCCTAGGCCCGCAGATCCCGGCTGTGATGCCTGACACCGCCTCGAAACCCGTTGCTTACTCATAGTGCGCCGCACGGTTTCCCCGAGGTGCACTCCGGAAGCATCTCTGCTACATTGCCTTAGCTTGCGTGATCATGCGCAAGCCGAGGCTCGGAGACCTTCCGGGGCATAGTTCGTGCGCCCGCGGGACGGATGTTTTACGCTCAGGCCCATATTGCTCAGACAGGCGCCGCACCACGCCCACCTTTCGATGACCCTGTGAGGTTTATGCCACGCTCGTTTCTGCGACCCCTTCTTGTTATCACCGCGGCCTCGTTGGTTTCGGTTAGAGCCCAGGCCCAGAGCCCGGCGCCGACCACTGAGCAGGTTACACTGGCCCCGGGCGACTCGGTGCGCGTCGTGGTGTGGCGCAAGCCGGAGATGAGCGGCGACTTTATCGTGGGTCCGGATGGCACCATCACCCACCCGCTCTACCGTGCGGTGCGTGTTGGGGGGGTGCCCTTCAGTACCGCCGAAGCCAACGTCCGGAATTTTCTGGCTCGTTTCGAGCAAGACCCTCAGTTCGTCGTCGAGCCGCTAGTGCGAGTAGCCGTGTCGGGTGAGGTCGGGCGAGCTCAGGTATTCGCCGTACGTCCGGAGACCTCGATCGCAGACGCCGTGGCCCAAGCCGGTGGTCCCAGCCAGTACGCCAACCGGAACCGGGTGAGGGTGCTGCGGCAGGAGGGCAGTGGGCGGCAGCGTGAGCTGGTCGTCAGTCTACTGGATGCGGAGGGTACGGCCGCGAAGATCCGAGTGCATTCCGGAGATCAAATCGTTGTTGACCGGAAGAAGTCGTTCTTCAAGGACATCTTCATGCCGGCGCTCGGGGTCATAGGCTCGACCGCCTCCATTTACCTCTTTATCGACCGCGCCAGCAGGCGCTAAGGCCCATGCCAGACATGTATCAGCCCGCGCGGCAGCTTCCTTCCGGTCCGGCTCCCTACGACAGCGCGTTGGAGCGTCCCGGTCACGGGGGGGAGTTCATCTCGCTGGGACAGATGCTCGGGGTTCTCCGCCGGCGTTACCGCCTGGTCTTGCTGCTCACGCTGCTCGGCGTCGGCGCGGGCGCTTACCTCGCACTGAGATCACCCGCAACCTATAAAGCGGGCGCGGTACTCCGTCTGGCCGGGGAGCGCCAGGCCCTCACCGGTGGGATCGAGCCGACGCCGGAGCTTGATCGTTTGGCGGATCCCATCGCCTCGATTGTGGAGCTGGTGCGCAGCCGAAGCGTCATGGGTGCGGTCGTGGATTCCCTGGGCCTGCGACTGATCTCAATGACACCCGAATTCGCCAGCAATCAACTGGAGGGGGCGCGGGTCGATTCGGGAGTCACCAGCGATAGCATCCTGGTGACGTTTTACCAGAACGGCGTGAAGGCAAAGGTAGCTAATCGAGAGGCGCGGGCTTCCTACGGGGAAATGCTGGACCTCGGCCACGTCCGATTCGCCGTCCGCAAGGCGCCCAACATCCCGGAGGCCACCCTCTACGTGATCTCCAGGGAGATGGCGATCGACAAGCTGTATGCCGGTGTGAGTGTGACTCATCGGCCGGAGACCGACATCCTGGATGTCAGTTACGTCTCGCTGAGTCCCCGCATGTCCCAGCGAGTAGTCAACACGACCGTCCTCGCCTTTCAGCATCTCAACATCCTGTCGGCCAGGCAGAAGTCCCAACGCCGCCGGCAGTTCTTGGAAGAGCAACTACAGCAGACCGACAGCATGCTTGCCCGTGCCCAGAGTGAATTGGCATCATTCCGTAGCCGGCAGCAGCTGGCCAGTTCTCAGACTGCACTGGACCAGGTCCAGACGTTTCGGACGACACTGGAAGGCCGGGCCAGTCAGCTCGAAGCCGATCGCGCCACGTTCAGCACGCTGCTCGCCCAGTTCAAGAAGGGTGGCGAGGCGGGTGAAACCGAGGCCCTCCGGGCGCTTGCCACATCGCCCGCGATGGCTGAAAACCCAACGGTCAGCAACAGCTTTCGACAGCTCGAGACGTATCAGTACCGTGTTGACTCAATGACGACGGGGCCTTGGCGGGCGGCACCGACCAACCCGGATCTGATACAGCTCAAGGGGCTCTTGGCCAGCACCAAGAACCAGCTCCGGCAGGCCGTGTCTAGTCACGTGGCTAGTCTCGATGCTCAGATCCAATCACTCCGGGCCCTTCGAGCGCGGAGTGGAGCTTCGCTGCAGGTGCTGCCTGCAATGGCTGCCGAGGAGGCGCGCCTCACCAGCAGAGTCCAAACCCTGACCTCCGCCAGCGACCAGGTTCGCCAAGGGTACCAGAACGCCCGGATGGCCGAGGAAGTCGAAGCGGGGGACGTCGAGATCGTCAGCTTGGCCGACCTCCCGTACATGCCGGAGTGGACAACCACTCCCCTCAAGCTCAGTCTGGGTCTTCTGCTGGGGTTCCTGCTCGGGACCGGCGGTGCGTTTCTGCTCGAGGCCCTCAACACCTCGATCCGGAAGCCCGAAGATCTCGAGATTGCCCTGCACGTGCCCGGGCTGGCAGTGATCCCTCGCCTGACGGGGACGGGGTCGAACCAGCGGCGCCTCGGCGGCTTGCTCGGTCCCGGGAAGAAGGCAAAGCTGGAGTCCAACGGCGCAACCAGTTCACTTGGCACGACGACACAACCGTTCTCGGTCGGGGTGGAGGCGTTCCGGATGCTGCGGAGCAGCCTGCTATGGTGCGAGCAGGGGGACAACATGAAGACCCTCGTCGTCACCAGCGCTGCTCCCGGCGAGGGGAAGACTGTGACCGCGGCGAATCTGGCGGTTACCTTCGCCTACGACGGGCTGCGGGTGCTCCTGATCGATTGCGACGTCCGCCGCCCCCGCCAACACGGCCTCTTCCAGGTGCCGCGGTCTCCCGGCCTGATGGAGCTGCTGACGCCCTCCTACGACGGCTCGGATGCCGCCCAGTCACTCACATTCAATCCGGCCGTTGGCTCCAGCGAATCCGGCCGGCCGGTAACCGATGTGATCCGCCCCACTCAGGTGAGAGGGCTATCGCTTCTTACCTGTGGAGCTCTACCGACTAATCCCTCCAACCTCCTCAGCGGAGTGCGGATGCGCGTGCTACTTCAGGAGCTCGCTAAGAGCTTCGACCTAGTCATTCTCGACACCCCACCGGTGCTGGCCACGGCGGACGCCGGAATTCTTGCCTCCCTGGCAGACGGCGTGCTCCTGGTAGTACGGGCTGGTCAGACGGACCGCGTCGCTGCGAAGCGGGCGCACCGGCAACTCGTCAATGTCGGAGCAACGGTGGTAGGAACGGTGCTTAACGATCCGGGTGGGGAGGTGTCGCAGTATGGGGACTACTACTATCCCTTTGACTATGCGGCGGCGGAGGAGCAGTGAGAGGTCGTTCTACTGCTACGAGCTCACAGGAAATTCGGTCTCAAATTTTCGACGGAGACAGGTCTGACCAGCATTTCATCGCACCCCACGCCGTCCCGAACGTCCGCGGCCCCGCCCGACGGGCAGCAGCGGATGAACATCGTGATCGTGGGCCACGTCGATCACGGCAAGAGCACCGTGATTGGTCGCCTCCTGGCCGACACGCATTCCCTTCCCGAGGGGAAGCTGGAGCAGGTGCGGGCCCAATGTGAGCTGAACTCGAAACCTTTCGAGTATGCGTTCCTGCTCGACGCCCTCAAGGACGAGCAGGCGCAGGGCATCACCATTGACGCCGCCCGAGTGTTCTTCAAGAGTGACCTCCGCTACTATCTGATTCTCGACGCGCCCGGTCATATCGAGTTTCTCAAAAACATGATCACCGGTGCTGCCCGCGCGGAGGCGGCGCTGCTGGTGATCGACGCCGCCGAGGGCGTGCAGGAAAACTCACGGCGCCACGGGTACATGGTATCACTCCTCGGCATTCGCCAGCTCGCAGTCGTGGTCAACAAGATGGATTTGGTCGGGTGGGATCGCGGCGTCTACGATCGAATTGTCCGCGAGTACGGCGCGTTCCTCGACCAGGTCGGCATCCAGGCCGCCTGCTTCATACCGGTCTCCGCCCGCGGTGGAGACAACATCGCCAAGCGGTCACCCAACATCCCCTGGCACCAGGGACCCACCGTCCTCGAGGCGCTGGACGGGTTCCGCAGTGAGCCGGCCCCGACTGAGCGGTCGTTCCGCATGCCCGTCCAGGACGTCTACAAGTTCACCAAGCAAGGTGATGACCGGCGCATCGTTGCGGGCACGATTGAATCGGGCTCGGTGAGAGTGGGCGACTCGGTGATCTTTTACCCATCGGGCAAGAAGAGCCGGGTGAAGACCATCGAAGCCTTCAATCGGCCGGTGCAGAGCCGGGCCGAGGCCGGCCGGGCCATCGGGTTCACGCTGGAGGAGCAGATCTACATCCCGCGCGGGGAGATGGCCACGCTGGAGTCCGAGCCCCGTCCCCAGGTGACCACGAGGCTGCGGGTGAGTCTCTTCTGGCTCGGCAAAGAGCCGATGGTAAAGCGGAAAGAGTATCTGCTTAAACTCGGAACGGCCCGCGTGACCGCTCGAGTGGAGGAAATCCTCCGGGTGATGGACGCTTCGACTCTCGATGCCACGGAGCAGCGGAAAGTGGTTCAGCGGCACGATGTAGCCGAATGCGTCCTCAAACTGGACCGCGCCATCGCCTGCGACTTGGCCGAGGATGTCGCGGCCACCAGCCGGTTCGTAATCGTCGATGACTTCGAGATCCGGGGCGGCGGCATCGTCCGGGAGGCGCTCCCCGATCGCCAGGCCTCGGTACGCAACCAGGTGCTGCTCCGCAATTACAAGTGGGAGCCCAGCATCATCCAGCCCGAGCACCGGGCCGAGAAGTACAATCAGAAAGCCGCACTGATCTTGGTGACCGGCTCGAACGAGACTGAACGGAAAGGTGTCGCCAAGGCCCTGGAAGGCAAGCTGTTCGAGGATGGCAAGGTGGTGTACTTCCTGGGCATCGGCAACGTGCTCTACGGCGTGGATGCGGACATTGAACGCAAACAGGTGAACCGCCTGGAGCACATGCGCCGATTGGCCGAGGTCGCCAATCTCATGCTTGATGCAGGCATCATTCTCATCGTTGCGGCGGCCGAGCTAACCCAGGACGACCTGGAGGTCATCAAGACCGCGGTCCAGCCCGACCTGATCGAGACTGTCTGGGCCGGCGACAATATTACCACGGATCTTGCCTTCGACCTCCATCTGCCCCGCGGCCCTGTGGCGGAGTCGGTGGACCGCCTCAAGGCGCACATCCAGGACAAAGGAATCATCTTCCGGCCATGGTAGCGGCTGAGCTTCGGTCGGCCGTCACCGGCCTCGCCCGTGAGGCCGGCCGGGCGACGATGACCTACTACAACGGCGCGGCGGCGGTGGCAGTGCGGGAGAAGGACGACCGCAGCCCCGTCACGCTCGCCGACGAGGTAGCCCATGGGCTCCTGGTTGACGGGCTCCGCCGGCTTGACCCGGCCACACCGGTGGTCTCCGAGGAGGCCGAGGCCGCGTCGTTCGAGACCCGTCGCGGATGGTCCCGGTTCTGGTTGGTCGATCCCCTCGATGGCACCAAGGAGTTCATCAAGCATCGGGCGGAATTCACCGTCAACGTCGCACTGATCGAGAATGGCGAGCCGGTGTTGGGTGTAGTGCTCGCTCCGGCACTGGACCTGCTTTACTGGGCGGTGAAGGGCGAGGGAGCCTGGCGGGAGGAAAAGGCGAGACCCCCCGAGCGGATTTATTCGACCGCGCCCACGCCAGGGACACCGCTCACCGTGGTCGAGAGTCTCTCCCATCCCTCGCCGGAGTTGGAGGAGTACCTCCACACCATACCGGTCGCTCGCCGAGTCAAGGCTGGCAGCTCGCTCAAGTTCTGCTGGGTGGCAGAGGGACGCGCGGACATTTACCCCCGCCTGGGGCCCACCATGGAGTGGGACGTGGCTGCGGGGGATTGCATCTACCGCCAGTCCGGTCGAGATGGCGAGCGGCCCTCGCCGCTCACCTACAACAAGCCTGACCTTCGCAACACCAGCTTCGTCATCGGTCTGTGAGCCGGACCTCGACGCGGCCTGACTCTTGCCCCCCGCCATCGCCCGAGGCTATGCCGCGCGAGTCTCGAACTAAAGCAGCCGCCC
Organism: Gemmatimonadales bacterium; assembly: GCA_038209515.1. Lineage (GTDB taxonomy): Bacteria > Gemmatimonadota > Gemmatimonadetes > Gemmatimonadales > GWC2-71-9 > CAVVWJ01. The sequence goes on along the minus strand of JBBQXQ010000002.1, from coordinate 29,220 downwards.
CGGTGTTATGGTTTACCGGGCTCTCCGGATCGGGTAAGAGCACCATAGCGACGCGGGTGCGCGCCGAGCTGGAGAGCCGGGGTGTAGAAGTGGAGTACCTCGATGGGGATGCCCTGCGGGAAGTCTTTCCCAACACCGGCTTTACCCGAGCCGAGCGGGAGGAGCATCTCCGCCGGACCGGGTACATGGCAAGCCGGCTGGCGGCCCACGGAGTGACGGTGGTGGCGTCGCTCGTCTCGCCCTACCGCGAGTCGCGCGACTTCATCCGAAAGCTCTGCCGCGAGTTCGTCGAGATCTACGTGGCAACGCCGCTGGAGGAGTGTGAGCGTCGGGACGTCAAGGGATTGTATGCCCGGGCCCGGCGCGGCGAGCTTCGAAACTTCACGGGCATCGATGACCCTTACGAGCCGCCGGAGACCCCGGAGCTGACGCTCGACACCCGCGCTCTGAGTGTCGAGCAGTGTGTCGCGGAAGTACTCGCGCGGTTCGAAGGCCAACTCTGAGGGCAGGCAACATGGATCATCTCGACCAGTTGGAAAATCGGAGCGTGCATATCCTCAGGGAGGCGTACGCCAACTTCAAGAACCTGGGGATGCTCTGGTCCATCGGAAAGGACAGCACGGTACTCCTCTGGCTGGCGCGAAAGGCCTTCCTCGGCCACGTGCCCATTCCGCTGATCCATATTGACACCTCCTACAAGATCCCGGAGATGATCGAATACCGGGACCGGCTGGCGCTGGAGTGGAATTTGACCATGATTTACGGCCAGAACCGCCAGGCGCTGGAGGACAAGCGGACCTTTCCCGACGGCGCCGTGGACCGGATCGCCTGCTGTAAGGCGCTCAAGACAGATGCGCTCAAGCACACGCTGAGCGGTGAGTGGCCGCGGTACCGGCTCAACCACACCAAGAAGGTGTATGAGCTGGACCGGAATACGGAGCCGTTCACCGGCGTCATTGTGGGCGTTCGCGCTGACGAGGAGGGAAGCCGTTCCAAGGAGCGGTACTTCTCGCCGCGCACTACGCAGTCGCAATGGGATGTCGGCGATCAGCCGCCGGAGTTCTGGAACCAGTTCAAGACCGAGTTCGCGCCGGGTACCCACCTTCGGATCCACCCGCTTCTCGATTGGACCGAGCTCAACATCTGGGAGTACATCCGACGCGAGGAGATTCCAACCGTCTCGCTCTACTACAATCAGGGTAACGGAAAACGCTACCGGTCCCTCGGCTGCCACCCCTGCACCAACGCGGTCGAGTCCGACGCCCGCAACGTGGACGACATCATCGTGGAGCTGCAATCGGGTAAATTCGCGAACATCGCCGAGCGCTCGGGGAGGGCACAGGACAAGGAAGGTGGTGGCGGGCTGGAGACCCTCCGGCGCGATGGATACATGTAGGCCCCTGTCGGCGTCGGCCTCTATGGTGTCGATGCGGCCAGCACTCAGTACGCCCGCCCCGACTGGCTCAGGCATGGAGCCAAGCGAACAAGGGAGGCGCGGTCCCGCAGGGACTTGAGGCCGTGACAGTGAAGAACGTGATGTCGGTGGACTTGGAGGACTGGTTCTGCGTCTACAACCTGAGCCGGTTCATTCCGTACGCTGACTGGGACAAATGCGAATCGCGGGTGGAGCAGAACACTCTGCGGTTACTGGACTTGTTCCGGCAGCGCCGGGTGGAAGCGACGTTTTTTGTGCTGGGCTGGGTAGCGGACCGGTTCCCCGACTTAGTGAAGGAAGTCGAACGCCAGGGGCACGAGGTCGCGACCCATGGATACTCGCATCGGTTGCTGACATTTATGCAGCCGGGGGAGTTCCGGGTCGATTTGCAACGGTCTCTCGAAGCGCTGGCAAAAGCGACCAGCCAGGAAGTGCGCGGCTTTAGAGCTCCATCGTTCTCGGTGACGCGAAAGACCTTGTGGGCCGCGGACATCCTAAAGGAAAGCGGGATTCGATACGACTCGTCGGTGTTTCCGGTTCGATTCCATCCCGAGTACGGCATAGCCGACGCGGAGCTGGGGCCGTATGAACTGACAGAAGGCTTGACCGAGCTGCCCATGGGCGTGGCCGAAGTGCTCGGGCGGCGGGTTCCGTGCTGCGGCGGGGGATACTTTCGGCTGTATCCATATGCCGTGACACGGTGGCTGATGCGTCGGTGCAATGAACAGCGACGGCCGGTGATGTTCTACCTGCATCCGTGGGAGACAGATCCGGAGCAGCCTCGCGTGGAAGGGCTGTCATGGTCCAAACGGTTCCGGCACTACAACAACTTGACCAAAACCCAAGAGCGCATAGAGCGACTGCTGGACGATTTCTCGTTTACGTCGGCGCGAAAGCTGTTGGCGGAACGGATGATCCCATCACACGACACGCTACCCTGAGGCAGCTTTCCTGTTGGAGACCCCGTAATGAATGCCGACAAGCTCCGCGAGTGCTTCAGCCGCTCCCTGGGGATTCCCCAGGAACGCGTCACCGACAACCTCGGGTACAACACCCTCAAAGAGTGGGACTCGATCGGCCACATGGCGCTGGTGGTGGAGCTTGAAGGTGCCTTCGATGTCATGTTCGACACCGACGACATCCTGGGAATGAGCAGCGTGGCGAAGGCACGAGAGATCCTCAGCCGGTACGGTGTGAGTTTCGATGCTGCTTGAGGGCCGTGTCGCACTGGTAACAGGAGCGAGTCGTGGGATTGGCGCTGCGATCGCTCGCGCCTTCGCCGCCGAAGGCGCGCTCCTGTTGCTGTGCGCCCGCGGTGAGGGGGTGGATACTCTGGCCCGGGAATTGAGTACGCCGCAGTGTCCGGCGCGTGCGATGCGCGGGGATGTCAGTGATCCCGCCTTCACCCGCTCGCTCGTCGCTGCGGTTCGTAAGGAGCACGGCAGGCTGGACGTGCTGGTGAACAACGCCGGTGTCCTCCGCCAGGGGCTGATCGGCATGACCTCCACCGATCACGTCCGAGAGATGCTGGACGTGAACGTGCTTGCGGTCATGACGCTCACCCAGTACGCGACCCGCGTGATGGATTCCAAGCGGCTTCCGAGCATCGTGAACGTGGCGTCCATTGCCGGCACTCAGGGCATGGAAGGTGTGACCGCCTACTCGGCGTCCAAGGCGGCGGTCGTCGGCTACACATTGTCGACGGCAAAGGAGCTGGCGCCGAAGGGCATTAGGGTGAACGCGATCGCGCCTGGCTTCATCGACACCGACATGGTGCGCGGGGTCTCGTCCGATTGGTACGAGCGGCGCCTGAAGAGCATCCGCATGGGCCGCATCGGAACGCCCGAGGACGTCGCGGGCGTGGCCGTCTTCCTTGCGTCCGACCTCTCGCGATATGTGACCGGCCAGGTCATAGGCGTTGACGGGGGCATGGCATCGTGATCGACGCGGTGCTGGGGCATCCCGACGAGAGCCCGGCGTTGATCGCGCCGGCGCAGGGCGTGCACCTCACCTATGCGGAGCTGGGTGCGCGCGTGAATGAGGTGGCCGAGCGGCTGCAGATAGCAGTCGGGGGCCGGCGGCTCGTATTCCTGGCGCCCGGTCCGGACGTCCAGGGCGTGCTGCTTTATCTGGGCTGCCTTCGCGCCGGGCTGCCCGTCTGCCTGGCCGAGCCGCAATCCTTGCCGTTGGAGCGTTTGGCGAACGCCTACCGGCCCGCACTCGTGCTCGCCCCGGATACCCTGGCGACACCCGAAGGCTGGACGCCGACAGCGTCGCCGGTTCCGGGCTACGTCGCTGCGCTCGCCGAGAGTTCGGTCGAATACCCGCTTCACCCTGATTTGGCGCTCCTACTCACCACTTCAGGCTCAACCGGAAGTCCCAAGCTGGTGCGGCTCACCGCGCGAAACGTCGAATCGAACGCCGTCGCCATCGCCGAATACCTGGGTCTCGGGCCCGGTGAGCGGGCCGTGCAGAGCCTTCCCATGCACTACAGCTATGGGCTGTCGGTCCTGAACTCTCACCTGGTCGCCGGCGGCACCGTGGTGCTGACACCGCATTCCTTTATGCGGCCCGAGTTCTGGCGCGACGCCGACGAGCAGAGCGCCACCTCTTTCGCCGGTGTGCCGTACATGTATGAGACGCTCCACCGGCTGCGGTTCGAGCCCGCGCGCCATCCCGCACTGCGAACCTTTACGCAGGCCGGAGGGGGCCTGCGCCAAGACTTGATCGCCCACTATCATGCCCGCGCCACGCAGGCCGGCGCGCGGCTCGTCGTCATGTACGGCCAGACCGAAGCGACGGCGCGCATCAGCTACGTACCCCCGGAACGCTTGGGTGAGAAGGTCGGGACGATCGGCGTGCCGATTCCGGGAGGTTGCCTGCGGCTCGAGCCACTCGAAGGCGACGGCCCCGCCGCTCAGCTGGTCTACCAGGGTGATAACGTGATGATGGGCTACGCCGAAGCCCCGGCCGACCTGGGTCTTGGCGACGTGCAACACGGGCTACTGCGGACCGGTGACCTGGCCACCGTGGATGATGATGGCTACTTCACGATCGTCGGGCGGCTCAAGCGGTTTACCAAGCTGTTCGGCAGGCGGGTGAGCCTGGAGGACGTCGAGCGCGAGCTGGAATCGACGTTCCCGGTGCGCGCCATCGCCACCGACGCCGGCGAGCGGCTCGGGGTACACGTCGCCGTGGATGGGCAGGTAGGCGACGCCGATTTGGTGGCCCATCTCGCGCGTTTCCTCGCGGTACCTCCGTCGGCAATCATGATGCGTCGCGTGGCGGAACTGCCACTCACCGCCACCGGCAAGAAGGATTACAAGGCGGCGGAGGCCGTCCGGTGAGGAGCCCGGCTCGCGCGTTCCTCGATCTGCCGCCCTTCGGTCTGCGCCAGACCGATAAACGGGCGCAATTGCTGCCGATGCTGGGGGCGCTGACTGAGCATCACGCCGAGCGCTGTGCGCCTTACCGTAACGTGCTGGAGCGGGTGTTTGGAGGGGTCGACCGACACCGACTGGATCGGCTCGAAGACGTTCCCTTCCTTCCGGTGACACTGTTCAAGACACACACGCTGTCCAGCGTGCCTGAGTCCGAGGTGGTCAAGGTGCTTACCTCGAGCGGCACTACCGGCCAGGAACCGAGTCGGGTCTTCCTCGACGCCGAGACCGCGTCGGTGCAGTCGGCGGTGCTAGTGAAGGTGGCCCAACATTTCCTTGGCAAGGACCGGCTCCCGATGGTAATCGTGGACCACCCGGGGGTTGTGAGGGACCGCCACAGTCACTCGGCCCGCGGGGCCGGCATCCTGGGAATGGCACAATTCGGCCATCGGCCATTCTACGCATTGCGCGAGGATATGAGTTTGGACGAGGAAGGCCTGCACGGATATCTGAGTCAGGCCGCCGGTCGGCGCGTGCTGCTGTTCGGGTTCACGTTCATGGTGTGGCAATACTTGATTCAGCCCTTGGAGCGCGCCGGGCGCCGGCTGAACCTTCCCGGGGGCATCCTCGTGCACTCCGGCGGTTGGAAAAAGCTGCAGGAGGCCGCCGTTGACGCGCGAACGTTTCGGGAGGGGGTCCAGTCAGCGACGGGAGTCGAACGGGTGATCAACTTCTATGGCATGGTCGAGCAGGTCGGCGGGGTGTATTTCGAGAACCCGCTACACTACCTGCATGCGCCCATCTACTCGGAAGTGATCATACGTGACCCGGTCACGCTGGAACCGCTACCCGATGGAAAGCCGGGCCTGGTCCAGGTACTGAGCTGCGTGCCGACGAGTTATCCAGGCCACTCACTGTTGACCGAGGACCTGGGCGTGATCCGCGGCGTCGACCCCGACGGGACCGATATGGGCGGCCGGTGTTTCGAGATTCTAGGCCGCGTGCCGAGGGCTGAGCTGCGCGGATGCAGTGACACGTTCACCGCTGCGGCGGCGTGAGCGACGAGATGCCGGTTTTATTGAACGAAGCTCGATCCTGGCAGGCCGCCGCCGGTCGGGTCCGGGTGCTGGCTCCTGCAGACGACCCCGACGGCTTCGTGGTATTTCTCGACGCCACGCGCGACACTCGGGCTGAGCCGTTCGCCCCGACCAGGATGGATACTCTGGCGCGGCTGTCCGCGGGACTGCTCGCCGACCCCGTCCTCCGTCAGGATCCCGCCAGCGTGTCGGTGGCCTACTGGCTGCGGCGTGCGCAGCTCGCCCGCCTGGCCGAGGAGCACGCTCGCCACGCTGCAATGGAGCCCGACGTGCTGCGGGTCCCCGTCGGGCGCGTTCTGCATATGGCCCCATCCAACGTCGACACGTTGTTTCTCTACTCGTGGGCTCTGGCATACCTGTGCGGCAACGCGAGCGTTGTGCGCCTGTCTCAGGAACAGGGCGTCATCGTGACGGCGCTGCTGCGGGTGATCGACTCGGTTGCGGCGGAAGATGGCGACCTTCGGGCGTCCAACCGATTCGTCACGTACGGGCACGACGACGCGATCACCACAGCGCTCTCGGAGTGGTGTGCCCACCGGATCATCTGGGGTGGAGATGAGGCGGTCGCCGCAATCCGGCCGTTGCCACTGCCGCCCCACGCCAGCGAGCGGGTATTCGGCAGCAAGTACTCCTTTGCCGTGATCGATGGTACGCGCTTCCGGCAGGCACCGGAGCACGAGCGGGCACGGGTAGCGTCCGGCTTCTTCAACGATCTGTTCTGGTTCGACCAGATGGCCTGCTCGTCGCCTCACGTGGTGTTCTGGATCGGTTCGCCCGATGTCGTCGAGCTCGCCGCCGCCGACCTCGAGCGCGCGCTTCAGGCGGAGGTCGAACGTCGGCACTTCAAACCCACAGTGTCGAGCGCGGTGCACCGGCGGACCTATGCCTTCGGCCTGGCCGCCTCTGCCGACGTGCGCGTGGTGCTCGAGCATCCCGGTTTCGTAGGCGTACACCTGCGCGACCGGGCCGCGCTCGACAAGGACGTATGCGGGGGAGGGTTGCTCCGCCACGTTCCGGTCGCGCGGCTGTCCGACGTGCTCTCGTTCGTCGATGAAGGCGACCAGACGCTCACGCATTGGGGCGTCGATGGGACCGCCCTACGTGACTTCGCCGCCCATGCCGGGGCTCGCGGCCTGGACCGGCTGGTACCGATCGGCGAGGCGCTGGCATTCGACGTGGTCTGGGACGGTTTCCATCTGATCGACGACATGCTGCGGCGGGTGCGGGTACGGGGCGCGTGATCACTGGGCCTCACGCCGGTTGCTCGTGAGGGTTCGGCTCTCCCCGCCGGCGGCGGCCACCGCGGGGGCACTACCCGAGATCGTCGCGCTACTCGATCGCGTGTTCCCGACCGCTCGACCCCGGGCGCCGGATCTCGAGTGGCAGTACCTCAGGAATCCGGCCGGTCCCGCGCGCTACGTAAACGCGTACACCGAATCCGGTGAGCTTGTCGCGCATTATGCCGTCCTGCCCATACCGCCGCTGGCCGAGCCGCCGGTCGCGTTCGCCGGCACCTATTTCTCGGCCAACACGGCCGTGGACCCGGCCGCCCCGGTGCCGGGATTGATGGTGGCGACCGCGCGGGCGCTGTTCCGGGAGCTGCAGCAAGATGGACCGGCCGTGGTCCTGGGAGTCGCCAACGAGAACTCGTTCCAGGGCTTCACGCGGATGCTTGGGTTCCGGCAGCTGGGCCGGCTCACACTCACGATCCATGCTCCGGGGACGATGCCGGCCGTCAGCACACGGAGAGCGCTGGCGCAGGATCCGGCTTACCTCGCCTGGCGCACCGCCCGCCCGGGGGTGGCCACTTACGGCGATCCTGCCGGAGGGGCGCTCACGGTTCGATTGCGCCATCACGGGGTCCCGCTGGACGCCGTGCTTTCGACCGGGCTACCTGGACAAGTGGTGGCGGGGTTGGGACTGCCCCGGCCCGCCGTTTGGGCCCCGCGGCTGTACGCCTCCTTTGGTTCGAGGGTCGGGGGTGGTGTCGCGGTACCCCGCAGGCTGCGGCCGAGCCCCCTCGAGTACATCGTGCGCGTGCTGGGCGATGCTGCCCTGGTCGAGCCGGTCTGCCGGTACCTCATTCCGCGGCGCTTCGAGTTTCTTGATTTCGACGTGGTATGATTAGCGGCGATGTATGATCAACCTGTCATGGCTTTCGATGGTCCAACCGGAGATGGTCTCACCATGAGAATTGGCCGAAGAAGGCTTCGCGCCTTTCGGAGAAGACTCTTTGATGGAAGCAACTATCGGGCTATCCCCCGGTTCTTCGGGGTTCATCACCACCCCATTCGAATGTTGTTTGAGGACGTATTTTCGTTGGGTCACTATCCCCGAACGATCGCCATCAAGACGCCGATAGGTCCGGTCAACGTCCAGTTATTCTCGTCTGCAGATCTGGCGACGCTCGACCTCGTCTTCTGTAGACGGGATTATTACCTCCCGGAGAATACGAAAGTCGTGGTGGACATAGGATCCAACATAGGTCTGAGCACTCTATTTTGGCTGACACGGAACCACGACACATACGTGTACTGCCATGAGCCCTCTCCCGTGTCCTATGACCGCCTGGTCGCTAATCTGCGGCCCTTCCAAGGTCGGTTCGTGGCGCGTCGGGAGGCCGTCAGCAATTTTCACGGCTCAGCGAGCCTCGGGATCGAACCGTCCGGCGTTAACTCGTCGCTGGAGTTGAGGTCGAACAATTCTGTGACTTGCCAGGTTGTTCATATTAATGAGGTGCTGGAGCCGGCAATCCAGCGGCATGGTCAAATCGATGTGCTCAAAATGGATTCCGAAGGTCATGAGCTGAGAACCCTGGAAGCGATTGCGCCGGAGTACTGGAAGCACATCCGGTGCATCAACGTGGGTTGTCATGGAAACTCGGACCCCATACCCAAGGACTTTCGATACAGCCGGGTTGCCTCTGCCGAACGTTTCATTAGGTAGGCCGCCGCGCATGCTCTCCAAGAAGGCCAAGTACGCCATTAAAGCACTCCTCGCACTGGCCGACTCCGAGCCTGAGGAGCCGATGCGCATCGCCGATCTCGCGCGAGCGGAGCAGATCCCGCCGAAGTTTCTCGAGCTCATCCTGCTCGGCCTCAAGAACCAGGGTATTCTGCAGAGTCGGAAGGGAAAGGGCGGGGGATACCTTCTGGCACGCGACCCGGCCGATATCCACCTGGGTCAGATCGTCCGCATTTTCGATGGCCCTCTTGCTCCTGTTCCGTGTGCCAGCCAGACCGCCTACGTCCCCTGCGCGGACTGTCCCGACGAGGCGGTGTGCGGAGTCCACCTGGCAATGACGGAAGTCCGCAACGCGACAGCGAAGGTCCTCGACGGGACCACCCTCGCCTCGCTGCGTCGTAAGGTCCGACAGGTCAAACTGCTTCCTCGCTGATCTCTTACCTGACACCCTCGGCGAACCGAGTGGCATGCCGATTGCCTATTTACTCTATCTGTAAGATAGGATATATAGGAATATGGCTACTCGATTACCCCAGCCGGCCGATTCCCTAGGCGCGCCTGGGCCGACGTCTCTCCCCTCAGGGCTGCTCCATGAGCTGATCCTGGCGCTCCGCTCGATTCGCTATGGCGCGATCGAATTGGTGATTCATGACGGCCGCGTGGTCCAGCTCGAGAAGCGGGAGAAAGTGCGCTTGCAGACAGATGTTACGCAACCAGACGGTGCCATTGTCGAGCGCGGCGCGACCGTGAAGTGGCCCGCGTCAGAGGGCCGACCGGACCACCGGAAGCCACCCACCTCGAGCTCTCGGGAGATCGGTGTATGAGGGGTGTCCGGTATTGGACTAGCAGCTTAATTGTGATCGCAGGAACTGTTGTATGGGCACCACAAATCGTGGCACAACAGGATAGTACGTCGCTGGAGGCACGGGTCAACGAGCTCGACCAGCAGGTTCGAATTCTTCAACGGCTTCGCGAACTCGCCGCCGACAGCGCCGCCGCGGCGGCCAAAGACAAGGTATCGGCCACCGCCAGCAGCAAGGACGGATTCAGCATCAAATCGGCTGACGGGAAATTCGCTGTCCGGCTCAAGGGCCTGGTTCAGACGGACGGGCGCTTTTTTCTGAGCGACAGTGCTGTCCCGGTGACGAACACGTTCTTTATCCGCCGAGCCCGGCCCATCCTGGAAGCAACCGTGGGCAAGTACCTCGAGTTCCGGGTGCAGCCCGACTTCGGCCAGGGGACCACGGTGCTGTTCGACGCTTATACCGACGTGAAGATCGCGCCTGCGTTCGCGGTGCGAGCCGGCAAGTTCAAACCCGCAGTCGACCTGGAGCGTTACCAGGCAGCGAGCGACATCGTGTTTGCCGAGCGCGCGCTCGCAACCAATCTCGCCCCCAACCGTGACGTCGGTCTCCAGCTTTCGGGTGACATCGGGAGTGGGAGCCTTACGTGGCAGGCCGGGGTCTTCAATGGTGTGCCGGATCTAGGTAATGGGGACGGTGACGTAAGCGACGCAAAGGATTTCGCGGGTCGCGTCTTCCTCCAGCCATTCAAGACCGGCACGCTGGGGGGGCTTGGCGTTGGGGTCGCCGGCACAACTGGGCTCGAGCGCGGGACCGCCGCTGCATCCGCACTCGCCAGCTATCGCACGCCGGGGCAGCAGACCTGGTTCCGCTACGCCAGTAGCACGACAACACCCGCGAACAACGTGTTCGCCAACGGCCGCCGGGCCCGCCTGGCGCCTCAGGCTTACCTCCATACCGGCCCGCTGGGCTTGCATGCCGAGTACATCCAATCGTGGCAGGCTGTGAGCCGCGCCGGTGCGGCGACCGTCAAGCTCAAGCATACCGCGTGGCAGACCACCTGCTCCTTCTTCCTCACCGGCGAGAAGAACTCGTTCAAGAGCGCCGCTCCCAAGAAGGCATTCGACCCGAAGGCGGGCAGCTTCGGCGCCCTCGAGCTGGCGGCGCGTTACAGCGAGCTCAGCATCGATGACGCCACGTTTCCCACCTTTGCCAGCCCCGCCAGCACGCCGAGCAAGGCAAAAGCCTGGGCAGTGGGCGTCAACTGGTACCTCGCGCGGGCTATCAAGGTTGTGGTCGACTATGAGCATACCACCTTCACCGGTGGGACCGCCGCGGGCGACCGCGAGGCAGAGAATTTCGTGGTGACTCGCGTGCAGCACTCGTTCTGATCCCGACCCCACCATAAGAGGGCACTCTGAAGACTATGCGCACCCGACTCACTCTGACCGGCTCCCTCCCTCTGCTCGCGCTCATGGCCGGCGCCGGCATTGCCGTGGCCCAGGATACTCCGAAGCCAGTCACCCTGCTCAACGTGTCTTATGACCCGACCCGCGAATTGTATGAGGACTTCAATCAGCAGTTCGCGACGTTTTGGAAGGGCAAGACCGGCCAGGACGTGACGGCCCGCCAGTCGCACGGTGGGTCCGGGAAGCAGGCACGCTCCGTGATCGATGGTCTCGAGGCCGACGTGGTCACCCTCGCCCTGGCGTACGATATCGACCAGATCGCGGAAAAGGGGGGATTGCTGCCGGCCAATTGGCAGAGCCGCCTCCCGAATAACAGCTCGCCGTACACGTCCACGATTGTACTGCTGGTCCGCAAGGGGAATCCCAAGGGAATCAAGGATTGGGGTGACCTGGCCAAGCCGGGTGTCTCCGTGGTGACTCCTAACCCCAAGACCTCAGGCGGCGCTCGGTGGAACTACCTGGCCGCGTGGGCCTGGGCCTTACGTCAGCCCGGCGGCAACGAGGCGACCGCCAAGGAGTTCGTGACCCGGCTCTATAAAAATGTTCCGGTGCTCGATGCCGGTGCCCGCGGAGCCACGACCACCTTCGTGGAGCGGGGAATCGGTGACGTCCTCATCGCCTGGGAGAACGAGGCCCTGCTCGCGATCGAGGAGTTGGGACAGGGGAAGTTCGAGATCGTGGCGCCTTCCCTCAGCATCCTTGCCGAGCCGCCGGTGGCGGTGGTGGACAAGATCGCCGGCAAGCATGGCACCAAGGCCGTCGCGCAGGCCTACCTGGAGTATCTGTACACCGAGACAGGGCAGGAGATCGCGGCACGCCATTTCTATCGTCCCAGACTTGCCTCGGTGGCGGCGAAGTATGCGGCGCAGTTTCCCAAAGTGAGCCTCGTCACTGTTACCGATGTGTTCGGGGGATGGAAGAAGGCGCAGGCCACTCACTTCGCCGACGGGGCGCTGTTCGATCAGATCTATCAGCCGGGGCGCTAGAATATGAGGCAAACGTCGCGGAGCGTACTCCCCGGATTCGGGCTTTCGCTGGGGATCACCTGCACCTATCTCAGCCTGGTGGTGCTGCTCCCACTCGCGACTGTCTTTGCACGCACGTCGGAACTGTCGGGGTCGGCGCTCTGGGCTATTGTCACCGCTCCCCGAGTGATGGCCTCCTACCGGGTCACCTTCGGCGCCTCATTCGTGGCCGCACTGATCAACACGGTGTTCGGGCTGCTGGTGGCCTGGGTGCTGGTGCGGTACCGGTTCCCCGGCCGGCGGGTCGTGGACGCCATGGTGGACCTGCCGTTTGCCTTGCCGACGGCCGTGGCCGGCATCGCGCTCACCACACTCTACGCGGCCAACGGTTGGATCGGTAGCCGTCTCGACCCGCTGGGCATCAAGGTGGCGTACACCTGGCTGGGAATAACGGTGGCCCTGGTTTTCATCGGCCTTCCGTTCGTGGTCCGCACGGTGCAGCCGGTGCTCGATGACCTGGAGGTGGAGGTCGAGGAAGCTGCCGCCAGCCTCGGCGCCCGACGCTGGCAGACCTTCACCCGGGTCGTATTCCCCACCATAGCGCCCGCGCTGCTCACCGGCTTCGCGCTGGCGTTCGCCCGGGCAGTGGGAGAATACGGTTCAGTGGTCTTCATCGCCGGCAATATGCCGATGAAGACCGAGATCGTGCCGTTACTGATCATCACAAAACTGGAGCAATACGACTATGCCGGTGCGACCGCCATCGCGATGGTCATGCTAATTATTTCCTTCGGGCTTCTCCTCACGATCAACCTGCTCCAGTGGGCGGCTCGGCGCCGCACGGCCGCCTAGCATGGCGACCGCGGCGATCGACCGCGCGGCTGCATTGGCACCGCGAGCTGTCACCCGGGCCACCGGCGAGTCGCGGGCAGTGCGTTGGACTTTGATCGCCATCGCGCTTGGCTTTCTGGCGGTGACCCTGCTGCTCCCCTTGGTGCTTGTCTTTGCCCAGGCGCTCGGCAAGGGACTGCCGGCCTACTGGGCGGCCATCACGGAATCAGACGCGCTCAGTGCCGCGCGGCTGACCCTGCTGGTGGCGCTGATCGCGGTGCCGGTAAACGTCGTATTCGGCGTTGCCGCCGCGTGGTGTATCTCGAAATTCTCCTTCCCGGGAAAGAATCTTCTGATCACCCTCATAGACCTGCCGTTCGCAGTCTCACCGGTGATCTCAGGAATGATCTTCGTGCTTCTCTTTGGTGCCCATGGATGGTTCGGACCCTGGCTCTCGCAGCATGACGTCAAAATCATCTTCGCGGTGCCGGGTATCGTGCTCGCCACCATGTTCATCACCGCCCCGTTCGTGGCCCGCGAGCTCATCCCCCTGATGCAGGAGCAGGGTGTCGAGGAGGAAGAGGCGGCCATGGTGTTGGGGGCCGGAGGCTGGCAGACCTTCTTCCGGGTCACGTTGCCAAGCATCAAGTGGGGCCTGCTCTACGGCCTCATCCTCTGCAACGCGCGGGCGATGGGAGAGTTCGGCGCGGTGTCGGTGGTCTCCGGCCACATCAGGGGTGAGACCAATACGCTGCCGCTCCACGTGGAGATCCTCTACAACGAGTACGCCTTCGCGGCGAGCTTCGCAGTGGCATCGCTGCTTACCTTCCTGGCGCTGGTCACCCTGGCGCTGAAGTCCCTGGTCGAGTGGCAGCAGCGCCGAGCAACAGCCGGTCCAGCCGATCTCGAAAGCATTCCCGAAAGGATCGCGGCATGAGCATCGAGGTACGCAACCTGCGAAAGACGTTCGGCGACTTCGTGGCGCTGGACAACGTGAGCCTCGATGTTCCGGGCGGAGAGCTGGTGGCGCTGCTTGGGCCGTCGGGATCCGGCAAGACCACCCTGTTGCGAATCATCGCCGGCCTGGAGCCGGCGGATCAGGGCACGATCCATTTCCAGGGGGAGGACGCGACCGGTCAGCCGGTGCGTGAGCGCCAAGTGGGCTTCGTGTTCCAACACTATGCCCTGTTCCGGCACATGAGCGTCTTCGAGAACATCGCGTTTGGGCTGCGGGTCCGGCCGAGACGCGTGCGGCCCTCGGAAGCGGAAATCCGGGACACCGTCATGGGACTGCTGCGGCTGGTCCAGCTCGAGGTCCTGGCCGAGCGTCGGCCGTCCGAGCTGTCCGGTGGACAGCGCCAGCGTGTGGCGCTCGCACGGGCCCTCGCAGTGAAGCCCAAAGTGCTGCTGCTCGACGAGCCGTTCGGTGCGCTCGACGCCAAGGTGCGGAAGGAGCTGCGCCGCTGGTTGCGCCGCCTGCATGAGGAGGTTCACGTCACCAGTGTGTTCGTCACCCACGACCAGGAGGAGGCGCTGGAGGTCTCCGATCGCGTGGTGATCATGAACCAGGGCAGGATCGAGCAGAACGGGACTCCTGAGGAAGTCTACGAGCGCCCCGCGACCCCCTTCGTCTATGGCTTCCTGGGTGATGTCAACCTGTTTCACGGCCGAATTCATCAGGGACGGGTGAACATCGGCGAGAGCGAGCTGGAGGCCCCCGAGTGGGCTGGCGCGCCGGATCAGGCCGGCATAGCCTACGTCCGCACCTACGACGTGGAGCTGGAGCCTTCCCGCTCGAGTGCTTCGTCTCTGGAGGGGGTGGTCCGCCATGTTCGTGCCTTCGGACCAGTCGTTCGGGTGGAACTGGATCTTGTCGATGGCGGCAGGACCATCGAGGCTCACATTCCCCGCGGCCGTTTTGAGAGCCTGGGTCTCACCAAGGGCAAGCGGGTGTATGTGTCTCCCACCAACGTGCGGGTGTTCGCCCAGCCCTCCTGAGGCGCAGCTGTGAAGCCGACGGTGAAGAGCCCTCGACTGGTCCACGATCCCGATGGCCTCAATACGGCGATCTGGCCGGTACGAGGCAATCATCTCGTTACCCCAATCGACCAGTTCTTCACCCGCAGTCACGCCCCAGTTCCTCAGATCGACTCCAGCACATGGCGACTCGAAGTGGGTGGCCTGGTGGAATCTGCGTCCAGCTTTTCGCTCGAGGAGCTGCGCCGTGCTCTTCCCCAGCGACAGGTAACGGCGACACTCGTATGCGCAGGGCTAAGGCGGAACGAGTTCTTAGCCCTGGGGCCCTTGCCAGGCGAGCTTCCCTGGGGGCCCGAGCCGGCCGGCACGGGCCGGTGGACCGGCGTGTCCCTGCGGGATCTCCTCGACGTCGTGGGAGTGGCGAAGGGGGCGCGGCATGTCGAGTTCGTCGGCCTGGATCAGGTGGAGCGACAGGGTGATCAGTTTGGCTTCGGCGGTTCGATCGACCTGCCCAAAGCGCTCGGGGACGACGTGATCCTGGCGAGCGAGCTCAATGGGAGGCCCCTTCCAGTGGTGCACGGATTTCCGCTTCGGGCGGTGGTGCCCGGCTGGATCGGCGCGAGAAGTGTCAAATGGCTCGGCCGTATTACGCTGCTGGAAGAGCCGTCCCCCAATTACTTTCAGCGCAAGGCGTACCGCATGCAGCGCGAGGTCGACCCGCAGGATTCGCGCGAGGTCTCCCGTGGTGCCGTCCTGAGTGAAATCCCGCTCAATTCCGTTATCCTGCACCCCACGCCGGCGCACGCGGTTGCCGCGGGCCGAGTGCAAGTGTACGGGTGGGCGATGGGTTCAGGCGGCCGTTCGCTCACGGCAGTCGAGGTGTCTTCCAACGGCGGGCACGACTGGACTCAGGCGCGGATCGTAACCGGTGGGGCAGGGTGGACCTGGTCGCTTTGGGAGACGATGTTGGACCTTGCCCGCGGGCGTCACACGCTCGTGGTACGGGCCACCGATACCGCGGGGGTCCCTCAGCCGCCGAACACCAACGCGACATGGAACGTCAAAGGTTATAACAACAACGCGTGGCACCGGGCGACGATAAATGTCGAGTGAGATTCGAGACAGGAGCCATGCCCCCTAAATGTCGCGCAATCGCTACAGCATTGCGGTGGTCATGCATAACGTCGCAGGGAAACTGCGTCCCACCGTGGCTCATGCCTGGCTTCAGCGATGTCTGGGGGCATGGATCGTGCTCACCCGCCCCATGTCGCGCCACCTCGGTCTAGAGCGCACCGATAGGCTGGCCGAAGATTATTTCGGACGCGGATCATAAGGTGACCAACTCGAACCATATGACGATTACCAAACCGATCATAATTGTAGGAACCGGACGCTGCGGCTCAACCGTGTTTCACCGCCTGCTGGCGACGCACCCGCACCTGATGTGGATGTCCGGATTCTCTCTTTGGTACCCTACTAGACCGACCTGGAATAAATGGGCGGTCGAGGCGATGGGTAATCCACTCCTTCGCCGGCTTTTCGGACAGCGGATCCGGCCCGGTGAGTGCTACCGGTTCTGGGATACATTCGCCTACGGCTTCTCGGAGCCTTGCCGGGACCTCGTACGCACGGACGTGACCGCCCGGGTCAAGAAGCGGGTGCACGGAGCGATCCAGCCCATGCTCACGCCGGCGCGAAACCGCTTCCTGGCCAAGATCACGGGGTGGCCGCGCATCGGATTCCTGAATGAGATTTTCGAGGACGCGAAGTTCATTCACATCATCCGCGATGGACGAGCGGTTGCCAACTCACTCCTGCACGTGAGTTTCTGGCGCGGCTGGTATGGGCCGCAAGGCTGGCGCGCCGGCCTTCTCTCGGCCGAAGATCAGGCCACGTGGGAGAGCTATGATCGCTCCTTCGTCGCTCTGGCGGGACTCGAGTGGCGAATTCAGATGCGGGCGATTGACGCGGCGCGCGAAAAGTTGGACCCCAAGCTCTTTTACGAAGTGAAGTACGAGGATTTCTGTCGGCGGCCGCTGGAGACCTATCGGGAGGTCTTGGAATTTGCGGAGCTGCCGGAGTCTGCGGAGCTTGAACGGCAGGTGAAAGCGGCATCGATCGAGAGCACGAGCCACCGTTGGCGGGATGACCTCACTCCGGGACAGCAAGCCATCCTGGACCACCTGCTGCGCGAGGATCTTCGCCGATACGGCTACGGTGACCTCGCTGAGGGCGAGAGGATCCCGGAGATCGCCCGGCGCTAATGGATAGCGCGACGTCGGGCCGCCCTCGGCCAAGTACTCCTCCCCCGCCGGCTCGGAGTCCTTCGCCGGAGACCCGGCGCACCGACCGTTTGGAATGGGCGGGAGGTCACCCCAGTGTCACGCCGACGCTTGGGGATAGCCTGAAGACGCCACTGCGCCGCCTTCGTGCCACCTACCGGCTGATCACCGGCCCCCTCAGGGGGTTGCCGTCTGCCCTGATCATCGGCGCGCAACGCAGCGGGACCACGTCGCTCTTCAACTATCTGGTGCAGCATCCGGACGTCCTGCCACCGCTCGGCAAGGAGATCCATTACTTCGATTTCCTTTACGACCGTGGTCTCAGGTACTATCGTGGACGCTTCCCCTACCGCCATCGGCTGCGCCGCGGTGCTCTGACGCTGGATGCGACGCCGTATTACCTGGTCCACCCGTTGGTACCCGAGCGGGCCGCACGGCTGTTGCCCGAAGTCAAGCTCATCGCCCTGCTGAGAAATCCAGTCGAGCGTGCCTTCTCGCACTACCAGCATGAGGTTCGCGGAGGACGGGAGTCGCTGTCATTTGCCGAGGCGATCGACCAGGAGTCCGAGCGACTGGCGGGGGAGGAAGAGCGCCTTCGAAACGAGCCCGGCTACTATAGCTGGAACCACCATCGTTACTCGTACACCCGTCGCGGGTTGTACCTCGAACAGCTCCGCCGCTGGCTCCAGCACTTCCCGCGCTCACAGCTGTTAGTGCTCCAGAGCGAGTGGCTATTCCGCGATCCCCCGGCGGCAACAGCCGCGGTACATCGCTTCCTGGGATTGCGGGACCACCGGCTCGAACACTACGACTCCAGCTATCAAAAGGGGAACTACGAGCGCCAGATAGCCCCGGAGTTGAAGATGAAACTCGACGCTTTCTTCGAGCCTCACAACCGCGAGCTCTTTCGGTGGCTGGGCCAGGAGTTCGACTGGAAGTAAGATCTACGGTCCGGTCTCGGCCCGCGCCTTCTCCTCCCGGTTCCCAGCTTCGCGTCCCCCGCATACATAAACGACGTTCTGCGCGAGGGCGGCCAGCCCAGGCAGCCTGCTCATCCATCGCTCGAGCGGCTCGACGAGCGCGGTGGGCAACATCGGGTGTTTCTCCGATACGGGGAGACTGCCAAACGGAATGATCTCCTGGATGCGCAGACCCACCTGCGCTACGAGATCCTCCACTTCGCCGTGGCTCATGGTACCGCGGACGACTCCCCGGCCCAGGCGTCGGTAGATCCGCCGGGCCAAACTGTTTCGGTTCTTGTGATTGTTGAAGACCAGCACCCCGTGCGGAGCCAGATGCCGGGCCAGAACGCGGAACACCGCCTGGCGCAGGTCGGGCTCGGCGTTAGGGAAAAAGCGAAACGCGGTGATCAAGTCGAACTGTCGCTCACCGAGAACATCTTCCTGAGTCAAATCGGCTTCGATCAACTCTGCCTCGGGCGCGACCTTCCGGGCCACCTCCATCATGGAAGACGAGACGTCCACGCCGGTGGCCGAGCTGACCTTGCCGAAGAGATGGCCAAGTATGCGTCCCGTCCCGCAGGCAAAGTCGAAATGGGCGATCTTACCAGGCACGAGGTAATCGCGAAGTATCCCATCCAGTGCCCGTTGTTCCAGCCGCCATACCATCGCACGATACGGGTTCACCTCTGGCGAGAATGTCTCGTCATAGTCGCCGCCGCGCGCCTTGTGGCGCTCGGAATACGGTAGAGTGCTCCTCGAGCGTTCCATGGGTATCAACCTATTGTGTTGCTTTCTCGGCCAGCGAACGGCCGCCGGGATAGTCGGCGCAGAAAAAACTGCAGATCAATCATACCGTGACGATAGCCCAGCGCGCGCAGGCTGCCTTTGCGTCGACGGAGTTGCCGGTTGAGGCCGGGGATGACCTCGGTCGCGACGGCCCTCAAGGTGTCGATGTCGAGGCCGTGTGGTGAGGCGGATGCATAGGTCAAGAGAAAGTGGTGAGCCACCTCATGCCGGCGGGAGATCAGCCAGGAACCGAATACCCGCCGGAAGAACAGGCTGACCAGGAAAGTGGCGACGTCTATCTCCGGGGCCCCGAAGTCCGCGTCGAGTCCGAGCCAGTCGGTATTGGCCCAGTCAATCACGACGATGCGATCGGATTCGTGAAGGTGAAAGAGATTCCGCAGCCCGAAATCGCCGTGGAGGGGGACGGGGTCCCGCTCCAGACCGATCCCCATCCCCTCCGCGTAGATGCTCGTCGCTCCATCACTCGATTCCATGTGGCGGTGAATCGCCGCGAGGACTTCAGCAGCCCGCCCGACGAGCTCCATACTTCGACTGGGGTCGGCGGCGACCTCGCGTAGGGCGGTCATACGCAATCGCTCGAATACGATCTCGCCGCGCGAATCGTCGAACGAGACGATCTCCGGTACCACAAAGAGTCCGGTCTGCCGACCCACCTTTTGGCCCGCCAGGGTACGCAACCGCTCCCTCCGGCTTGCCCCAGGCTCCTGTACCTTGACGACTGCATCGTCCAGAAGCGAGACCGCTCGCCCGGCCTTCGAGAACTCGCGTTTCAGAGGCGGCACCTTTGCTGTGGCGCATTTGCCATAGGCGGAGCTCGTTGTTGTGGGGTTCGCCCCTGAAGCTCACCTTCGGCGCCTCACCCGGCACCTCATGGCGGAAACGAAGCCGGCCCCGAACGCCTTGCCCATCTGACTGCATTACATTGTCTTAGGTCGCCCTCAGGGTCAAGCGGCCGCCCCATGCGGGTCGCCCGAAGGCTCTGAGGCAGGGCGCTCCCAAGCGCGGGCGGTTGCATACGCCTCGCTGCGGGTCACGAGCCAAGGCATGGATCGTGCTCATCCGACTCCGAAGTCTGTGCGGCACTTCATTCTTGCCTCGGCGTAGGGGAGCTCGGCCTCGCTTCTGCGACGAGTGGCCGGGGATCTCGAGAGGAGGGGCTTTTGGCTTGGCGGAGGGGGAATGACACACGCCGGAGCGCCGGCCGAGCGGACGAAGGCGAGTGAGGGATAAGACTACTAGCCTGACGCACAGCGCGGTCAGCGGGATGGTATGGGTGGCATGGGGAAGCGGGGCAAACGCCCTGCTGAAAGTGGCCGTGCTGGTCATCCTTACCCGGCTCCTGTCCCCCGTGGATTTCGGCCTGGTAGCCGCGGCCCTGGTGGTCATCGGCTTCTCGCTCAACTTCTCCCAGCTCGGTTTGGGGCCGGCGGTGGTGCAGCGCCCGGTTCTCGAACCGCGCCATATCAGTACCGCGTTCTACGCGTCGACCGGGCTTGGGCTTCTCGTCGGTGCAGTGATCTGGTTGGCGGCTCCCCTCATCGCGCAGTTCTTTCGCATGGGCCAGCTTGTCCCGGTCGTTCGGGGGCTCGCGCTAGTCTTCCCCATTGCCGGCATAGCAGTCGTCCCTGACAGCCTGCTTACTCGTGAGTTGCGTTTCCGTCTCCTCGCCAACCGCGACATACTGGCGTATGCGGTGGGTTATGGCGTGGTGGGCGTGGCGCTCGCGTTCCTCGGTTGGGGGGTCTGGGCGCTGGTGGCGGCGCAGCTCGCCCAGAACCTGGTTCGTACGGCCATCCTGTTGCGTGCGGCCCCTCCGCTCCTGAATGCTCCTCCATCGTGGGCGAGTTTTCGGGAGCTGATGGAATACGGCGTGGGGCAGAGTGCCGCCCGGGTCGGGGTCATTCTCGGGAACCAGGCCGATAACCTCGTAGTCGGGCGGTGGATGGGAGCCGTTCCTCTCGGGTTCTACAGCCGGGCGTTCCAGTTGATGTCGGTTCCCACCGGGCTCCTGGGAGACGTGCTCGACCGGGTGCTCTTCCCCACCATGGCTCGGGTCCAGGATGACCCCCGCCGCCTCACTTCAGCCTACCTGCGAGGCATCGCGTCCGTCGTCCTGCTGACGCTTCCGGCCGGAGTGGTGGTGGCGGTGCTGGCCCCCGAGCTCGTGACGGTGGCGTTCGGCAGCCAGTGGCATGCCATGGTTGCCCCGTTCCAAGTCCTGGCGCTGGGAATGATGTTCCGCATCAGCTGCCGCATGAGCGACTCACTCTCGAGGGCGACGGGCAAGGTATATCGCCGCGCTTGGCGGCAGGCGCTGTACGCGGGATTCGTATTTCTGGGTGCGTGGTTGGGGCACGGTTGGGGAGTGACGGGCGTCGCGCTCGGAGTGCTCTGCGCGTTCTTCATCAACTATCTCATGATGGCCCACCTCAGCCTGAGCCTGGTACACATCTCGTGGGCTCAATTCTTTCAGGTTCAACTGCCGGCGGTCCGGCTGACAATGCTGGTGGGTGGAGTCACCCTGGTGATCGCGGCTATAACCAGGCACCTCGGCTTGCCTCCACTTGCGGGCTTGCTCACCGGGTCCGTGGCTGCGTTGGGGAGCGCCGCATTGGCGGTTTGGTTGGCCCCAAGGCTGGCGCTGGGAGAACATGGCGCCCGCATGTACGAGATCCTTCGTTCGCATCTGTTGGCCCGGTTGCGTCCCGCGCGGCTGGGTCGGGGATCGGCATGAGCAGGGATGCCCCCATCGCCTTTTTCCTGCCGTCGCTCCGTGGTGGGGGGGCACAGCGAGTGATTGTAAACCTGGCCCACGGAATCATTGAACGGGGACTCCCCGTCGACGTCGTCCTGGGGGCGGCCACCGGGGTTTTCCTCGACCAGCTACCTCCAGCGGTGCGGTTGGTGGATCTTCGCGCTCGCCGGCTCCTGCGGAGTATCGGTCCTCTCAGTGGGTATCTCCGGCGGGAGCGGCCCAGGGTACTGGTCTCCTCGATGAGCCACGGCAACCTGGTCGCCCTCTGGGCCGCCAGGCTCGCGGGCCGGGCGACCCCGGTCGTAGTGACGGTGCACAACACGATGTCTCAATCCACCCCGCAGCAGGGCGCCCTGGCAGGCGGCCTGTGGCCCCACCTGCTGCGCACCTTTTATCCGTGGGCAAGTTGTGTCGTCGCCGTGTCCCACGGCGCCGCAGACGACCTGGCCCGCACGTCCGGATTACCTCGCAACCGGGTACGGGTGGTCTACAATCCAGTGATCACCCCCTCGATAATGGCGCTCGCACGGCAGAACCCCGACCATCCCTGGTTTGACCCGGGTGAGCCGCCGGTGATCCTCGGTGTCGGGCGCCTGACCAAGCAGAAGGACTTCCCAACACTCATCTGGGCATTCGCCGAGGTGCGGCGCCGGCGTCCCGCCCGCCTGATTATCCTGGGTGAAGGTGAAGACCGGCCGCTGCTCCAGTCTCTGATCGGCGAACTGGGCCTGGACGACGCGGTGGCGCTTCCCGGCTTCCGGGAGAATGCGATGGCCTACATGGCGGGCTCGGCGCTGTTCGTGCTTTCGTCCGCGTGGGAGGGACTGCCCACGGTCCTGATCGAGGCGCTTGCCGCGGGAACCCGGGTGGTCTCCACCGATTGCCCCAGCGGGCCGAGAGAGATTCTTCAGGAGGGTCGCCTGGGGGCGTTGGTGCCGGTGGGTGACGTGGCCGCGCTAGCAGAGGCCATGATCGACACGCTCGAGCGCCCCGGGAACACGGTTCCGCCGGACGCGCTGACCGCTTTTACCAGGGATGCAGCGGTCGACCATTATCTCAGCTTAATCGAGAGTCCCCAATGATCCCGCTCGCATACGCAGCGCTCTGGCTCTTCGTTTTCTCAGTCCCCTGGGAGGCGAGCCTGGTCATCACCGGAGTGGGCCTCATCACGAAGCTCACAGGCATGCTGGCGCTGGGACTTTCCCTGTTCGCCGTGGTGATCTCCGGTCGCATGCGGCGCCCCCACGCATTCCATATGGCGGCGTTGCTGTTCGTGATATGGACCGGTACGAGCGTGCTCATTCTCCACCTGCCGATCATACCCAAGAAACTCTGGACCTTCGTCCAGCTCTTCCTAGTCGTCTGGATGTTTTGGGAGCTTGCGCCCTCCCGAGCGCGTGTGCTTGGGCTCATGACCGCGTATGTGCTGGGCGCCTATGTCGCGGCTTTTGATACCATCATGCTGTTTCGAAGCCACGCGGCGGTCCTTCGCCGGTTCGCTGCAGGGGCGGCCGATGCAAATGACCTGGCCATGGCACTCGCGCTGGCCCTGCCGGTGGCGTGGTACCTGAGCATGGCGGCCGCTAAGCCATACGTGCGGCTGGTCTGCCGCGGCTACCTCCTGGTCGGTCTGCTGGCACTGGGGCTCACCGGTTCGCGGGGAGGGATGTTGGCGAGCATGGTCGGCCTCCTGATCGTGCCCCTGACCATGACCAGGATGTCTCCGGGAAGGCTTGTCACGGCCATCGCGATACTGGGCATCTCCGGCGGACTCGCGGTGGTGTATGTCCCCCAGAAACTGGTGGCGCGGTTTGCGACTACCAGCTCGGAGGTGGAGGGCGGAAGAATCGGCGGCCGCTTCAAGCTCTGGGTGGCCGGCTCTCGGGCTTTTGCTCTCAGACCGGTGATGGGCTACGGTGTCTCCGGTTTCAAGACGGCGGTCAGCCCCTTCCTGGGTTCCCAGGCCCAGGTGGCGCACAACTCCTTCGTTTCAGTGCTGGTAGAGGAGGGGCTGGTAGGGTTTCTGTTGTACCTGAGCATGTTCATCGCGGTCTTTCGTGCGATCCTGAGACTTCCCCCACTCGAACGACGATTCGGGCTGGTTGTGTTCGCCACGCTCATAGTTGCGATGCTCCCGCTGACGTGGGAGGACCGCAAGGTGGTCTGGGTGATCCTCGCCTCGCTCCTGGGACTGGCCCAGGCGCAGGACGGCGGGTGGGGCAGAGGCCAGCGGCAACCGCATCCCCATGAGGCGACTCATCTGGCTGGTGTCACCAGGGCTGCGCCGCAGGAGCGGCTCACCGCCGTCGTTCGGAACGCCGGCCGTCACCCCGCGGCATGACACCTCGGGTCAGTGTAGTCAGCACGGTGTACAATGGCGAGTCCTATTTCGACCGGGCGATACCTGGCATCCTGGCACAGACGTTCGACGACTTCGAGTTCATCGTGGTCGACGATGGCTCGAGCGATCGCAGCCTCGAGAAGCTCCACGAGCTGGCCGAGCGCGACCAGCGTGTGCGCGTGTTCGCCCCGGGGCGGCTGGGGCCGGCCTCGGCCTACAACTATGCTGTCGCCCAGGCCAGAGGTGAGTACGTCGCCCGCCAGGACTTCGATGATCGCAGCTATCCCGACCGCTTGCGTCTCCAGGTGGCACTGTTGGACGCCGAGCCCGAGGTGGGAATCGTGGGCGGCTCTTACGTGCTGGTGGATGAACGTCGGGGTGAGCGTTACCTGCGTATGCCCCCGACCGAGCACACGGCAATCATTTCGGCCTTGGCGCGATACGTCCCGATCGCTCACACGGTAGCCACCTTTCGCCGGCGGGTATGGGTCGAGGCCGGCGGATATCCCCTGGCCAATAACCTGATCGATCTGCGATTCTATCTGCAGGTGGCCAAGCTCAAGTGGCGCTTCGCCAATGTGCCGGAGGTGGTGGGGGAGCACCATGTACACGACTCCAGCTTCTTCCATCGCTCGCTCACGTACGTCGACCGGCAGCGGGACCTGGCGGGCGTGCAGGCCCAGGCGGTCCGCGAGCTCGACCTTCCCAAGTGGATGTACCTGTTTGCTCTCGGGCGATACGCGTACGCGCGCATGCCATCCAGCTGGAAGCGGCTGTTGAGGCGTGGCCTGATGGGATCGCGGGAGCAGGACGTATGAGAATCCTTTTTCTCTCAACCAGCATGGGGATGGGGGGGGCGGACAGTCAACTGCTTTCTGCGGCGCACGGAATGCGTTCGCGTGGACACGAGGTCCGCATCGTATCGCTTACCCAGCTCGGTCCGATGGGGCTCGAAGCCCAACGCGCCGGGATTCCCACGGAATCATTGGATATGCGGCGCGGCGTTCCGGATCCGCGCGGCCTGGTACGGTTAGTCCACCTCGTCAGGGCGTGGCAACCCGATGTCCTCCACAGTCATATGGTTCATGCCAACCTTATGGCTCGGGTCCTTCGGCTGATCACACCGGTTCCGGTCATGGTCTCGACCATCCATAACATTTACGAGGGTGGCCGCTTGTGGATGGCTGCGTATCGGCTGACCAACGCGCTGGTCGACCAGGTCACCATTGTGAGCCAGGCTGCGGCCGACCGCTTCGTACGCGAGCGGATTGTGCCGAAGAGTCTCCTCACTGTGATACCCAACGGAGTAGATACGGAGCAGTTCCGCAGGGTACCGAGGGAGGTGGGGCGCTCCCTTCGGCAATCCCAGGGACTCGAGCGGGAGTTCGTGTGGTTGGCCGTCGGGCGGTTCGAGATCGCCAAGGATTACCCGAACATGCTACGCGGGTTTGCGCGGGTGCGCGAGCGCTTTCCCCAGGCGGTTCTCCTGCTGGTGGGCCGAGGGTCACTCCAGTCAGAAACCGAGCGGCTGGCTCAATCTCTGGGGCTGGGTGGTGGGGTCCGGTTTCTTGGGGTACGCGCTGACGTGGCGCAGGTCATGAGCGCCGCCGACGGTTACGTGATGTCGTCTGCATGGGAAGGCATGCCAATGGTGCTGCTCGAAGCCGGGGCCGCCGGGCTCCCGATCGTCGCCACGCGGGTGGGAGGCAATCACGAGGTGGTTCGCGATGGGGAGAGCGGATTCGTGGTACCACCGCGTGACCATGAGGCTTTAGGACGGGCGATGTTACAACTCATGGAGTTGTCTGAGACGCAACGCCGCTCGATGGGAGATCGGGGACGCGAGGTCATCCGGGCTCATTACGGCTTGAACCGGGTGGTCGAGCGATGGGAGGAGCTGTATCGCGACGTTCTAGCCCGTAAAGGCTTGACGCTCGCGCCGCCGGCGCTGAGCTAATTTCCCGTGAGCTGCGATGAATCGTGGTGAGCCCGGTCGGTGAGGCCAGCCGCTGGACAATGATAGACCTGTAGGTACTGCTCCCGAAAATCCAGGCGGCCTACTCCGACGGTATTCTGGAGTTGGCAGTTCTGGTAGATCCACGTCGCCAGCCCCCCTTGCTTGAGGTTGGTGCGGAAGGCGTGTGCGGGTGCCGGTGCGACGATCCACACTCCTTCCCCAGTGCCTGACTGGCGCAACGCGCCCAGCGATTGCGTGATGGGGCGGGTGTTGTGTCGAAGGGGCTGCACCTTGGTTCCAGGCAGGTAATGAGCCAACACCATGGGTTGGTCGGAAAAGACTACATCTCCCGCGGCAAGCTGGCCATCCATCCACTGCGCCACTCCCCGGAAGTCATAGCGTCGGCCGTTGAGGTGTTCGGAGATCAGGGTTGGGCCGCCTGACGCCAGGATCCCGGCCACCACGATGGCGGGCAACAGCCAGCGGGGACGCAACTTCCCGTCGACGTCAAATAGTCGGTCCAGAAATGCTCCCGCTCCCATAAAGAACACCGGGACGGCAGGAAGCAGGTAGTAGGTGGAGACTGGCGTCCGCACCGAGAGGAGGGTGATGAAGGCAATGGGGAACAGAGCCACACTCGCCAGGAGCACCCCTAACGAGCGGTCAGATTTCTGCTTCAGAAGGGGGTAGATGCCGGCGGCTGCGCTGAGCACGAGTACCAGGGTCAGGCTCTCCACAAACGCCACCAGGTACACGAGCTGTTTGAGGCCCAGCGCCATTCGGGGACCAAGGAGGAATTGCCCGCTTCCCGGATGGCGGTCGTGCTCGGAAATCCACCCCTGGAGCATGGGAACGAAGCGTACGGCAATCGCGCCGAGAATAATGACGAGCACGAAGGCGGTTAGCTTCACGCCCCTCTGGCTCCACAGGTCCGAGACGTAGCCGGGCCGCAGGTACATCACCAGAAACCACACCCCTAACCCGCCCACCAGCAACACCGAGACGGGGTGCGCCAGCACCGCCAGGACCCCGGTTATGAGGCCCAGGACCAGTGCCCCGCGATTGCGCTCCCGAATCCCCCAGTAAAGCGCGAATGGGTACACCACGGACAGCAAGAACACCAATGACCAGTAGCGTGCGAGCTGTGAGTAGGAGACGTGGAGTGGACTCAGCGTCAAAAGCAGGGTGCCGAAGAGAGCCGCGCGCGTTCCCAGCAGGCGCCGGCAGACGATGTAGAAGACTGGAATGGCAAGCACGCCGAAGACCGCCGGCAGGAGCCTTAGACCGAATTCATCCAGCGGCAGGAAGGGGCGGACCAGAAAATAGTTGAGCAAATAGCCTAAGGGACGCGGATTGCCGAACTGTGGCCCGCCCGAATCTCGGAGGGTGAAGATCTCGGTGGCCTGGAAATTCCAGGTGCCGAGGTGCCAAAAGCGGAGCGCTGCCCCGAGGATAGTGAGGCCAACGACGAGAAGGGTGGCGGTTGCCTGACGCCGTCCTGGACCGGCGGAACTCATGACCGGAGAAGGGGAAGGCGCATGGCGGAGTCTCTGTCCTGCCCACGTTCTTCTGACTGCATCAAGACCTCGAGTCACCATCACCTGAGTCATCCGCCGATCATTGGGGGCTTGTTGTCATCTGGTCAAATCCGTAAGTGCCGACGCACGGAGCACTTTCCGTGCCTTTGGGGTCGGCGGACACAGATCCGCTCTTGACAAATGTGACCGGGCTCACCATTCTCTACGCCGGCGCGAGCATCACAAAAAGACGACGAGATGACGCCACCTCGGTGCTCATTCCTTCGCGCCCTGTAAGACTAGATTCCCCCCTAGTCGCAGCGAAACCCCGTAGTCCAATAAACCACACCATAAGTGGATGGGCAGACCCCCTGCCTCTCCCAATTGCGTCGGGACACACGCGCGATGAGCCACCGCTCCGGCCGCGCCGAGCGCTGGCCCCTCACCTGCCGCGATCAATGGTCCATTCGACCTCATGGATCGAAAGAGGAAGACTCCGGCTATGAACGAAAAGGTCAAGTTGCCTCTCGAGGCCTTACGCCTTCGAGCCCCCGTGTTCGCCACCATTATCCTGGCTTTCAGCGGCTGCAGCCCCGACACGCTCGACCCTGAGGCCACCACTCCCACCGATGTTGCAGTCCAGCCCGCTCCGGTCGATCTCGCCCTCACCGCGTCGAGCGTGAGCGCCTATCGCGGCGGCATCGCCATTGGTACCGGCAGCCAGCCGAATGCCCTGTTCGGGGCCCGCTACAACGGCGCTCTCCGGATCATCGGCCCCAGCCTCTTGCTCAGCGACTTGTCCGCGATCAGAGCTCGGGGCGGCAGGGTCGTGCTCAACCTCGCCGGCGGCCAATCCCGATTCAAGGATAAGTACCACCACTTCAGCTACACCCTCTGGAAGAACTCGGTCGATCGGTTCAAGCGGATCAATTTCTCATCGTATGTCAACGATGGCACGATCATCGGCCACTACCTGATCGACCAGCCCAACGACGCAGCCAGCTGGGGCGGAAAGCCCGTCTCGCCAGCCACGGTCGAAGCGATGGCCAAGTACAGCAAGTCAGTCTGGCCTGCCATGCATACCATCGTGCGGGCGTATCCTGATTACATGGTCAAGTACAGCGGCACCTACCATTACCTCGATGCTGCGTGGGCCCAGTTCGTCTACCGGAAGGGCCCGGTGGACTACTTCCTCCGTCAGAACGTCGCTCTGGCTCAGAAGAAAGGACTGGCCCTCGTGGTCGGGCTCAACCTGCTCAGGGGTGGTCCCAATCGATCGAAGATGACCGCGAGTCAGGTCAGGTCCTGGGGCGCAACCCTGCTCAACAGCTCGTATCCCTGCGCCTTCGTCAGTTACATGTACAGCTCCAACTATCTCTCGACCAGCGGCATCAAGGACGCCATGGACTATCTGCGCAACAAGGCGCAGAACCGCTCGACCAAGACCTGCCGGGGCAGCTAAGCGACGGTAGGTAGGGTGGGAATACACGGGGGTCGCGGTCATCGCGACCCCCGTGTGATTTTAGACGACGAGCAGGTTACCAACCGCCGCGGCGGAGGAGGACGACCGGGACGGTCTTCAGCATGATGCGGAAGTCTTCGGCCACACACTGGCGGCGGATGTACTCCAGATCGTAGTGCACCTTGGTGCGCACGTCCTCGAGGGAGCGGTCGTAGT
>JBBQXQ010000001.1:0-89010 GCA_038209515.1 Gemmatimonadales bacterium | reverse complement strand
GCACCAGCCCCGCACTCCCAGGATCGGTTACACCTCACCCTAACGCAGCCTGCCCCTCCAGAAATG
This sequence comes from Gemmatimonadales bacterium, assembly GCA_038209515.1. Lineage (GTDB taxonomy): Bacteria > Gemmatimonadota > Gemmatimonadetes > Gemmatimonadales > GWC2-71-9 > CAVVWJ01. The sequence goes on along the minus strand of JBBQXQ010000001.1, from coordinate 88,944 downwards.
TTCCCCTCGAGGGGCGCAAGAGTCCGCTGGATTCACTGACGTTCCAGGTTGCCAATCAGCTGGTGAAGGTCTGTTCTGGCCGGCCGTCTTCGCGCGGGCGGGTCATGTTAGGCGGAAAGGACGTTCCATACGGTACCCTGTGGCGCACCGGGGCCAACGAGCCGACGATCTTCTATGCCCCCATTGCGCTCAAGGTGGCGGGAATCGCCGTGCCGCCTGGGACCTATTCGTTGTACACTGTTCCGGGACGAACGGAGTGGGAGATCATCGTGAACCGGTCGATCTCACAATGGGGGAAGGAAGACAACTACACCGCCAAGGTGAAGGCTCAGGAGCTCGGCCGCGCCAAGGTGAAGAGCGAGTCAGTCAGCTCGCCCATCGAGACGTTCACCATCCGGGCAGAGCCCGATGGGAATAATGCGAACCTTGTATTGGAGTGGGAGAAGACGCGGGTGAAGATTCCATTCCAGGCGGCGAAATGATGTCACCCTGAGCGCAGGGAGGATCTCTCGGACCAGGAAGGGATCCTGCGCGTAGCCTGCCCTGAGGTACGAAGGGCTCAGGATGACAGGGCGCCGACCCCTTCAATCAACCGATCCACCTCTTCTTCTGTCGTGTAGCAGGCGCAGCCGGCCCGCACCAATCCATCCGACACTCCTAATCGCTCAACCACTGTCGTAGCGTAGAAGTCCCCACTCGACACGAAGACGGCGCGCTCGGCAAGGCGTTCCGCAACCAGGTCGGCCGGCATCCCGTCGAACGTAAACGCGACTGTTGGAGTTCGAGCGGACGTGGGTGGAGGACCGTAGAGGGTCACGTGAGGGAGCCGGGACAGGCCATTCCAGAGCCGCCGTACGAGCGCCTGCCCCCGGGTGTGAAGCTCGGCAAAGGTGCGCGCCAGCCGCGCGCGCCGGGTGTCGCCCGATGCGAGTGATGCCAGGAACTCCACTGCTGCTGCCGCTCCGATGATTCCTTCGTGATTTAAGGTGCCGGTCTCCAACCGCTCTGGGACTGTCTCGGGTGCAGGCGCCAGCTTAGGCACGTCGAGCCTCCGGAGTACGCTCTCCCGCGCGAACATGATTCCGATGTGGGGTCCGTAGAACTTGTACGCCGAGCAGGCGAGAAAGTCGCATCCGATCGCCTTGACATCCACTGGCTCGTGCGGCGTGAAGTGGACCGCGTCCACGAAGGTGAGCGCACCCGCGGCTTGGGCCAGCCGGGTCGCACGGGCAACGTCGCTGATGGTTCCGAGGGCATTCGAGGCCGCTCCGATGGCCAGCAGCCGGGGACCGGAGCTCAACAGCTCCTCGAGCTTTGCCCAATCGTGCTGGCCGGTCTCGGGAATCAGCGGAACGGAGCGGACGGAGATCCCCCTCTCCCGCTCGAGCGCACGCCAGGGTGCCACGTTGGCATGGTGATCCAGCTCGGTGACGATTACCGTGTCTCCCGGGCCCCACTCCCTTCCCAGAGCCCTGGCGAGGTGAAACGTCAGCGTGGTCATGTTGGCGCCGAACGCAATCTCAGTCGGCGAGGCGCCCAGGAACTCGGCAAGGGCGATGCGCGCGTTGGCGATGAGCGCGTCGGTCTCTTCGCTCGTCGGATAGCGCCAGTGGGCATTGGCGTTGTGATGGTAGAGGTAGTCCTCCATGGATTCCACCACCGCTCGAGGCACCTGCGTTCCCCCAGGACCGTCGAAGTAGGCCACCAGCGTTCCACGGTGCCGGCGTTGCAGAGCGGGGAACTGCGCCCGTATGTGCGCGGTCGTAGCCACGGTCGCGTTGCCGGATGGTGCAACGGCCGATCTGCTCATGGACGCTCCTGAAAAAAAGCGCGGGACGCTCCGCCAGGAGTGTCCCGCTATGATGGAGGCGCAGGGAATCGAACCCTGGTCCGAGTAAGTATCCAGAACCGCGTCTACGTGTGTAGGCTCGACTTCTTGCCGTCACTCAGGAGCGGTGTTGAGCCGACCTCTCCCGAGCCTATCTCCTGAAGATCTCACCGGACGCATCGGAGCGACACGACCAGCCAGCCCAGATTTGCGATTCGATGGGCAGCGCCCCGGGCGGGCTCCATCCATCGAAGGAGCATAAGCGAGCGTTAGCTCAGCTTACGCAGCCATTGCCAGTTCAGTATTGGCAGTTGAATCATTCCAAGTGGTTTAACCAGGGACCTGGAACCTGGACACGCTGCAATTCCTTCATCAAACCCGTCGAAGCCAGTCGCCCCCGGGTGGTTGAATTATAACGAGGGCGGGAAGGACGGGAAGGGACGGACTTCGGAAGAGAGCCGACTGAGTGGAATGCACAACAGCACAGCTACTTACGCTTCACCACCTCAGGTCACATATTAAGCTCGTCACGTCAACGTGCGGACGTTTCCCACCATCCTTCCCGTCCTTCCCGCCCTTCCCGTCCTTCCTTCACCTCCCCGCCCTCTCCACCCGATCCCTCCCGCTCCGCTTGGCCACGTAGAGCGCCGCGTCGGCCTGCGCCGGCAGGTTATCGAGGCTACTGCTCGTATCGGGGCACGAGGCCACCCCGAACGAGGCGCTCAGAGGCCAGGGCCGTCCCTGCCAGTCCCACGCGGTGGTCCCCAGCTTGAGGCGGATACGTTCGGCAATCCGGGCGCCGAGATCGAGCCCGGTCTCGGGAAGCCAGACGGCGAACTCCTCGCCACCGATGCGCCCGGCGACATCGCAGGTGCGGATCTGCTCGCGGAGGATCCGCGCGAAGTGAACCAGGGCGGCATCGCCTGCGGGGTGACCCAGCGTGTCGTTGAGGCTCTTGAAGCGATCGATGTCGCAGTATACCAAGGCGCCAGCCTTGGCGGTGATGAGAGTGAACACCTCATCGAACCCGCGCCGGTTGTGAAGCCCGGTCAGCGGATCGATCGTGGCGGCACGCTTGTGCTGGTCGGCTTCGAGCGCGCGGGCGATGCGGGGAGCGGCGTTGTCGAGCGCCTCCATCAGCTCGGCCCGAACCGAGCCGGTCGGCTCCTGCCCCGCCGAGAGCCAGATCGCCACCGCGCCGACGGTCAGAGCCTCTCGCCTCATCGGGAGTAGAAGGACCGAGCCGGTCCGGCTCCGCCGGTCGGCGACGACCCCGCCCAGGGGATCGGCGTTGGAGACGTGGGGCTCGAGGCTGCCCCGCGCCACCCGCGCGAGCCCGCTCTCGGCAGGGAGAAAACTATCCAGGAGCCTGCGGTCGCCGCGGCCCGACACGCCGATGACCCGCACGCTGCCGGTGTCGAGCGCTGCGACCACAACCTGCACATCCAGGGTGCGCTCCAGCTGATAGGCCAATCGGAGACCGACGCTGCCGACCGACTCGAGCGACGCATCCTGGGTCTGGGCCTGGGCAAGCGCCACGACTTCCGGTCTCCGCCGAACTCCATCGAGGAGTCGTCGGAGGTCGTCCTCCACGCCATCGAGCCGTGTCGCCTCGAACTGCGTCGGGAGCAGCAGCCCTACCGCCGCTCCGCCCTCGGCGTGGAAGACCAGCGTGCCGCTGTCCATCCGCTCGGCCCCACTCTGTTCCTGGTCACGGGCCCGCTCCAGCCGGCGGTCCACCGCGACGATCTGCGCCACAGATAATCGTTCGGCGTCCAGGATCCGCTCGGCCCGGGGTTCCCCTTCGCGCGGATCGAGCTCGGTGATCCACACGCCGATCGCTTGATGCGCGCGACGAAGCCAGTCGAGCGCCGGATCGGGGAGCAGGTGCGGGCCCGCGCCGGCCCGGAGCCGGAAGCGTTGAGGTCGACGGCCCACCATCCATCCGGCCACCGCGGCGCCGGCCGCCACGACGATCAGGCCGAGGGGGTCGGTCATCCCCGGAGCCAGCCCCGCCGCCGGAACCACAGACCGATCACCAGGGTCACAAAACCCATGGCGGCCAGGACAGCGGGATACCCCCAGCGCTCCCGCAGCTCCGGCATATGCGCGAAGTTCATCCCATAGATCCCGACGATGAACGTAAGCGGCAGAAAGAAGACCGAGAAGACGGTGAGCACTCGGACGACCTCGTTGGTCCGGTGCGAAGCAAGGGCGAGCTGGATGCTGAGCAAGTTGTTGACGTCTTCCAGCAACTCGTCGGCATAGAAGTGCATGCTCTCGGCGTTCTCCCGCAGATCCTGGTAGAGTGGGGCCGTCGGTTCGGAGCCCGGCACCAGCTTCTTCACCGCGTCGAGGCTATGCGAGAGCATGCGCCGCATCAGGGTCACCCGCCGCTTGATTAGATAGATGCGCCGGAGCAACCCGGCGAACTCGTGCTCGCCGAAAAGGGTGGCCTCGAACATGTCGATCGCCGACTCTGCATCCTCCAGCGGCTTCTGGTAGGTCCCGATCGCGCCATTGACGATCTCGATCAGCAGACGAGGGAGAAAGCCCTTCCGCCGTTCCGCCATGCCATCAGGAGGCGCCGTGCCCCGGTATTCCTCGATGATCTCGGTGAGGAACGGCTGCGCGGTGCGGTGAATAGTGATCAGAAAATCGGTTCCGTAGAAGATCGCGACCTTACGGGTCAGCTCGTGCAGGGTCGAACAACCTCCAGGTGCTGCGGTATCGATGGCCCGAACGATGATGAAAGTGGTGGACCCGATCCGCTCGTATTTGGGTAGGTGCTTTGGGTCGAGCGAATCCTCCACCGAGGTGGGATGGAGACTGTAGCGGCGGGCGACATCGGCCAGCTCATTGGGCGCGGGATCGACGACGTCGACCCAGACGAACGGGGGGTCGGTACTGTTGATGACGGTGCGTGCGGTCATGACCGGCAGATTCTGCTGGCGGCCGCAGCAGCGCCGAACCCGTTGTCGATGTTCACCACGGTGACCCCCGCAGCGCAGGAATTCAGCATGGCCAGAAGCGCGGCCAGCCCGCCGAAGGACGCACCGTAACCGACACTCGTCGGCACCGCAATCACCGGCGCGGCCACCAGGCCTCCCACAACACTCGGAAGGGCGCCCTCCATGCCCGCAACGACGATCACCACGCGGGCCCTCTGCAACTGCTCCCCGGCGGCCAGGAGTCGATGCATTCCCGCCACCCCGACATCAACCAAGCGCTCCACGGCATGGCCGAATGCTTCCGCCACTACGGCCGCCTCCTCGGCTACGGGAAGATCACTGGTCCCAGCCGACACCACGAGTATGCTGCCGGTGACCGGTGCGCGCTCCGGCCGCTCGGCGGAGGGCAGGTGTACGGTGCGGGCGACGGGGTTCCAGAGCATTCGGGGAAATCGATCCCGCAGACGGGCGGCTACCGACTCGCTCGCCCGTGTCCCCAGAAACATGCCGTCGACAGCCTCCAGCCGTTCGCAGATGGCGACGACCTGATCCGGGGTCTTGCCCTCGCAGAACACCACCTCCGGTTGACCCTGGCGGAGGGAGCGATGGTGATCGATTCGCGCGAAGGGAAGGTCTTCGAAAGGGAGATGCCGCAGGCGATCGAGCGCCGCCCGCGGTGTCAGGCGACCCGCGGCCACCTCGGCGAGCAGGCTCTCGAGCTGCTCCGCTCTCACGCCACCTGGGCGACCGGCTCGAGATACTCGAGGAAGATCGTCTCCGCTTCCCCGATCGATTCGATCTGGAAGAGGCGCTGGCGCAACCCGCTGGAGCCGGGGAGGCCGCGGGTGTACCAGCCCAGGTGCTTGCGGAACTCCATCACGGTGCGACGGGTATCGCCCTGAAGCCGAATGGCCAGCCTGGCGTGCTCGAGCGCGACGGTAAAGCGCTCGGCCGCATCCGGAGCCGGTGGCGGCAGCCGCCCGGCAAGCAGGGCCTGCCCGTCACGAAACAGCCACGGGTTGCCGAAGGCGCCGCGGCCGATCATCGCGCCCGCACAGCCGGTATGCTCTCGCATACGAACGATATCGCTTGCGGTCTCGAGGTCGCCGTTCCCGATCACCGGAATGTCGAGCGCCTCGACCACGTGGGCGATTTCGTCCCAACTGGCCTTGCCGGAAAACATCTGAGTCCGGGTGCGGGCATGCAGGGTAAAAGCTCTGGCGCCGGCGTCCTGCATCCGCAGCGCGATGCTCACGGGGTCGCGGGTCTCATCGCTCCAGCCGCTCCGGGTCTTCACCGTTACCGGCAGATGGGTGGCGCCGATGACCGCGCGGATGATCCGGGTCACGAGGTTCAGATCCCGAAGGCAGCCGGACCCTCCGTTCCGCTGCACTACCTTCTTGACCGGACAGCCGAAGTTGATATCGATGAGCTCAGGCTGGTAGTGCTCGGTAATGAGCCCCGCGGCTTCCGCCATGGCATTGGGATCCGCACCATAGATCTGGATTCCGATCGGTCGCTCGACCTCCTCAAACTCCGCGCCTTCGAGCGTCGTCCTGATCCGGCGACGGATCGCTTCGGATGAGAGAAACTCGGACAGCACGAGGTCGGCGCCCATACGCCGGCAGATCTGGCGGAATGGCGCCTCGGACACTCCGGCCATCGGGGCCAGAATGAGCGGGAAGTCGGGCGAGGACAGACAAGGCAACTGCATGGGGAGAAAATACTTGGCCGCCTGATAGGTGGCAATGGAAGAGGCCCGGCTCTAGAATTAGGTTGCCCGAGCCTACCTCGCCGATCGAGCCACCAGCTACGCATGGACGGTATGCAGCTCAGAGACTACTTCGAGACCAGTGCCGTCAGCTTGGGGCTACGCGGCGGCTCCAAGGACGAGATACTCGCAGAGTTGGTGGGTCTGCTGCGGATGGACGAGCGATCGTCCGGAACGTTGTTGCGCATGCTTCAACGACGGGAGAACCTGGGCTCGACTGGGGTGGGTCGCGGGATCGCCATCCCGCACAGCCGGTCGCTGGTGGTGAGCCGCCTCCGGCTGGCGTTCGGCCACCTGCCCGGAGGCACCGAATTCCAGGCCATCGATAGCAAGCCGGTCTTCAATTTCTTCCTGATCGTGGCGCCTCCGCTGGAGATCTCCAACCAATACCTGCCGGTGCTCGGCAAGATCGCCCAGCTGGCCAAGGAGCCGGACGTTCCCGATCGTCTGGATGCGCTCAAATCGCCCGACGAGTTCTTTCGGCTGCTCCAGGAGAAGGGAGTGTAGAAGGGGAGAGGTGAGAGGTGAGAGGTAATCGGGAGCGACTGCGGTCATCATCTATTATGAAGCCAGCGACGAGGCACCCCTCGAGCGGTACCGGCAAGAGATCTCGGTGCTGCCGTGGAGCGCGCGCAGATCCAAACGGCGGGGTTTTGGTGTCGCTGTCGTTTGAGGAGGGTGCGGCCGGCGACGTCATTCGCTCGCGCGGGACCGTACGGCTCGAGCGCCTGAAGCCCGCAAACTACGTCGTGGAGGTGAAGGTGACGGCGCCGGACGGAAGTTTTCAGGTCCGGCAGCGTGGCATCCGATTGATCGAACCCTAAGTCATTCCCATTCTATCGTAGCCGGCGGCTTAGAGCTCACGTCGTACACTACCCGATTCACCCCATCCACTTCGTTAGCGATCCGGTTCGACATCCGGGCCAGCACCTCGGGAGGGAAGGCAAACCAGTCGGCGGTCATGCCGTCGCGGCTAGTCACCGCGCGGAGGGCGATGACCTGATCGTATGTGCGGCCGTCGCCCTGGACCCCGACCGAGCGGATGGGAAGCAGCACGGCGAAGGCCTGCCAGATGTCGTCGTAGAGTCCCGCCGCCCGGATCTCCTCGGTGTAGATGTGGTCGGCGCGGCGGAGCATCTCGAGATTCTCGGGCGTGACGTCGCCCAGGATCCGGATGGCAAGACCGGGGCCCGGAAACGGGTGCCGGCCCACCATCTCCTCCGGCAACCCAAGCTCGCGCCCGACCTGGCGCACCTCGTCCTTGAAGAGCTCGCGAAGCGGTTCCAGCAGCTTGAAGGGCAGCCGCTCGGGCAATCCACCAACGTTGTGGTGGGTCTTGATGGTGACGGAAGGCCCACCCAGCGGCGAGAGCGACTCGATCACATCAGGATACAGCGTCCCCTGGACCAGAAACCCGACATCCTTCCCGACCAACCTTGCCTCCGCCTCGAACACCTCGATGAACGTGTGGCCAATCCGCCGGCGCTTTTCCTCGGGATCGGTGATGCCGGCCAGCTTCTCGAGAAAGCGGGAGCGGGCATCCACCACTCGGAGGTCGATGCCGAAGTGCCGGCGGAATGTCTGCTCGACCTGCTCCCGCTCGTGCAGGCGGAGCAGCCCGTGGTCCACGAAGATGCAGGTCAGCCGGTCGCCCACCGCGCGATGAACCAGGACGGCGGCCACCGAGGAGTCCACGCCGCCGGACAGGCCACAGATCACTCGCCCGGTGGGGCCGACCACTTCCTTGATGCGCTCGACCTCAGTGGCGACGAAATGACTCGGCGTCCAGTCTGGCGTGCAGCCGCAGATCTCGAACAGGAAGGTGTTGAGGATCTCGCCGCCCCGGGGAGTATGAGCCACCTCGGGGTGGAACTGAACGCCGAACAGGGGACGGCGATCGTGCTCAAAGGCCGCGATCGGCGAGTTCACGCTCGAGGCCGTGACGTGATAATGGAGGGGTGGCGCATCCACATGATCGCCATGGCTCATCCAGACCGGGGTCTCCTCCCCTACCCCGAATCCCTGGAAGAGGCGTCCACCCTCGACCCGAAGGCTGGCCCGCCCGTACTCGCGCCGGTTCGCGCGGGTGACCTTGCCGCCGGCGAGGTGGGCCATCAGCTGCATCCCATAGCAGAGGCCCAGCACCGGAGTGCCGAGCTCGAGCAGCTCGGGATCGGCAGTGGGAATACTTTCGCCATAGACCGAATTGGGCCCACCCGACAGGATGATGCCCTTGGGCTTCCACTCGCGGATCCAATCCACCGTACGCGAAGGAGGATGGATCTCACAATAGACGTGCGCCTCCCGTACCCGTCTGGCGATCAGTTGGGTGTACTGCGAGCCAAAGTCGATGATCAGGATTCCGTCGTGGTGGTTTGCGGTCATTCCGCCAATCTCTCACCTCGGAACAACTCCTCGACCTTCTCCCGTGGGCGAGCCACCCACCAGCGCCCCTCATCCACGATCACCTCTGCCGGACGGGGCCGGCTGTTGTAGTTCGAGGCCATGACGAAGCCGTAGGCGCCGGCCCCGAGGACCGCGAGTGCATCGCCGGCCACAAGGCCCGGGAGCATCCGGTCCAGCGCCAGGAAGTCGCCTGTTTCGCAGACCGGTCCGACGACATCCACCCGCGAGGCCGGGCGTCGCTGCTCCTCCAGCTCGACGATCTCGTGGTAGGCCTGGTAGTGACTGGGGCGCACCAGGTCGTTCATGCCGGCGTCAACCACCACAAACTCCTTGCCTCCGGAGTGCTTTCGATATAGTACTCGGGTCAGGAGCACCCCGGCGCTGCCCACCAGAAAGCGTCCGGGCTCGAGATAAACGGTAAGCCCAGTGGACGCGAGCAGCGGTACCACCGCCGATGCGAAGTCAGCGGGATCGAGGGATGGCTCTTCCGCATAGCGGATGCCGAGACCGCCACCGATGTCGATGATCCTCAGGGTGGTCACACCCAGCCGTTTCAGCCGCTCTATCAGCTCGAGCAAGCGGCCGATTCCCTCGACAAAGGGCTCGGTGGTGACCAGCTGGCTCCCCAGGTGCATGGCGAGCGTGGTGAGCCGAAGCTTCGGGTGCCGAAGGACATACTCGGCGGCGGGGACGACCTGATCCGAGGGAAGTCCGAATTTAATTCCGCTCTTCCCGGTGGAGATATATGGATGCGTGTCGGTGGTGACGCCGGGGTTGACCCGGATGCCGATCTGAACCTCGGTCCCTTCGGCATCGGCGATGCGTCCGAGCAGCTCGAGCTCCGCGCGCGACTCGACGTTGAGGTGGCCCACCCCCGCCTTCACCGCAGCCTGGAGCTCGTCGGCGGTCTTCCCCACCCCGCCGAACACGATGCGATCGGGGCTGAACCCGGCCGCCAAAGCCCGCGACAGCTCTCCCCCGGAGACGATATCTGCGCCCGCATCCAAATCGCGAAGGATCCGCAACACCGCGAGGTTGCTGTTTGCCTTGACCGCAAAGCAAATGCGATGAGGCACCAGTGCCAGGGATTCATCCAGAGTGCGGTAGCGGCTCCGGATGGCCTCCGCGTTGTACGCGAACACCGGGGTACCGACCGCCTCAACGATCTCGTTCAGCGGCACGCCGGAGAAGACCAGCGTGCCGGCGGTGCGCGAGAGTCCAGCTTCGGCAAACAGGTCGAGCAGCCTCCCGGGCGAGCCCGCCCTCCTCAGTACGCCTTCGCCCACACGGCCTCGGTCACACTCGGCCGCCCGCACCAGACGCACGTGGCGGGTGCCGCTGGAGAACGGAACTCCTCGTCCGGCAACACGCGGATGGTCGCCTTGGTCTGCTCCTTGATTTCGGCTTCGCACGTGCCGGAGCCGCAGAAGCCGGCGTAGACGAAGCCGCCCTGGTTCTCCATCCGGGCGATGAGCTGTTCCCGGGTGGCTCCTCGCAGGCTGGCCGCTTCGCGCCGGGCTTTGGCGGCTGCGAGCAAGTCGGACTGGAACTTGTCCATAGCAGTGATGAGTTTGCCGGCCAGGCCATCCATGGGGAGGCTTTCCTTCTTCCCGCCGGTCCTCCGGGCCAGCACCACTGATCCAGATGCCACATCGCGAGGTCCAACTTCGAGGCGGAGCGGGACGCCACGCGCCTCCCACTCATAGTACTTGGCGCCCGGCTTCATTCCCTCCCGCGCATCAACGTGGACCCGGATTCCCGCGCCTGCCAGATCCTTTCGCAGCCGGTCGGCGGCCTGCTGGACTGCGGCGCGCTCCTCGTCGGTCTTGTAGATGGGTACGACGACCACCTGGTACTGGGCCAGCTTGGGCGGGCAGACCAGTCCCAGGTCGTCGCTGTGGGTCATGATGAGCGCCCCGACCAGACGGGTAGATACACCCCAGGAGGTATTCCACACGTGGTCGAGGTCTCCGCTCGCGGTCTGGAAGGTGACCTCGAACGCGCGAGAAAAATTCTGACCTAGATTGTGGCTGGTGCCCGCCTGCAGGGCCTTGTTGTCCTGCATGAGGGCTTCAGTGGTGTACGTACGGAGTGCTCCGGCGAAGCGCTCGCTGTCGGTCTTCCGGCCGGTCAACACCGGCATAGCCATCCAGCCTTCCATGAAGGTGCGGTAGACGCCGAGCATGCGCCGGGCCTCTTCTTCGGCCTCCGCCTCGGTGGCATGGGCGGTATGCCCTTCCTGCCAGAGAAACTCGGTGGTGCGGAGAAAGAGCCGGGTACGCATCTCCCAGCGCACCACGTTGGCCCATTGATTGATCAGGAGGGGAAGGTCGCGGTAGCTCTGGATCCACTTGGCGTACATCGCATAGATGATCGTCTCCGAGGTGGGCCGGATGATGAGCGGCTCTTCCAGCTCCTTGCCGCCGCCGTGGGTCACCACCGCCACCTCCGGCGCGAACCCTTCCACGTGCTCCGCCTCGCGGGAGAGAAAGCTCTGCGGGATGAACAGCGGGAAGTAGGCATTCTGGTGGCCGGTGTCCTTGAACATCTGATCCAGAGCCCGCTGCATCTGTTCCCAAATGGCGTACCCGTTGGGGCGAATGACCATGCACCCGCGCACCGGGCTGTAGTCGGCCAGCTCGGCGCGGGCGATGACCTCATTGTACCAGGCGCTGAAGTCCACAGCGCGAGTGGTCAGGGCCTTGTTGTCAGCCATGGATGCGGGCCTTGATGATGTCTACCGACGACTGCAAGGGAACTGTCTCCTGGGAACCGGTCTGGAGGACCTTGAGTACGATGTCGCCGCGCGCGCGCTCATCTGGGCCGACCACTACCGCAAGCCGGGCATGACGAGCATCAGCGAGCTTCAGCTGCTTGCCGACGGCCTGGGGGCTCAGCGCGTGTTCCACTCGTAGCCCGGCATCGCGCAGGCGGTGCGCGAGTGAGAGCACATGCGAGAGATCCTCCTGAGTGATGAACGCGAGGAACACGTCGATGCTGGAAACATCCGACGGAACCAGGCTCTTGTCCTTAAGCAATTCACCGAGCACCACATCCCCCATACCGAACCCCACCGCCGGCAGCTCGACCTCACCTACCGCGTCAAGCAGATTGTCGTACCGCCCGCCACCACAGATGGCTCGTAGCGTCCTGCCTGCGTCAAAGATTTCAAATACGGTCCCGGTATAGTACGCCAATCCTCGGACAACCCCGAGGTCGATCTCGACAAAGTCGGCCAAACCCATTGCGCCCAGGGCATCCACGACTTCTTCCAAATGAATGACACTCAACTTCAAAGCGGGTTTCTGGGCCAGCACCCGCTTGAGCTTGCTAATGTCTTTTACCTCGCACGCAGCATTCAGGAAGGCAATGATATCCGGGTCAATGTTGAGATCTTGCAAGCGCCGGAGGCTGCCGGCGTTGGCGCTCCGACCTTGTTTATCCAGCCAGCCGTAAATGGCCGGTACTTGCTCGTCTGTCAGGTCAAAGGAGTAGAGTAACTGGTTAAGCAGGCGCCGATCGGACAGACGGACACGAACATCGTTGGACGTCAAGCCGAATGCGCGCACCACATCGATCGCCAGCGCGATAATTTCCGCGTCGGCAAGGGTGCCGGCCTCCCCTATGAGATCGCAGTTGAGCTGGAAGTGCTCTCGAAGCCTCCCCCGTTGCTGTCGCTCATAGCGGAAGAGCTGGGGGATCGAGAACCATCGGATCGGTTTCCGGAGCTCGCCCGAGCGGGCCGCAACCATGCGGGCGAGCGTCGGCGTCATTTCGGGCCTCAGCGCGACGTCGCGATCGCCCTTATCCCTGAAGTTATAGAGCTGACCTACGATCTCGTCGCCGCTCTTGGCAGTGTAGAGATCGAGCGGCTCGAGCGGCGGACCGTCATACTCCTCGAATCCATAGCGGGTTGCCACCGCACGCCAGGTCTGGAAGATGTGGGCCCGGAGCGCGAGATCAGCAGGGTAAAAATCACGAAAGCCCGGCAGGGCCTTGGTTTTCATGCGGGGAGTATAAATGGGTAGGGCGTAAGCGGTAAGCGGTGAGCGGTGAGCGGGTTATGAACCTCTCCTCCATTTAAGTAGGCCAAGGAGCAGGCGCTGGCACCGCTGGTTGCGGGTGAGCAACTGCTTGCCAACCGTAGCTGCTACTAATTGAGCGTCGAGGGCTATTTTCAGCAATTCTCCCGTTTCCACAGCCGATCCATAGGCAGCCAACTCAAGCGTTCCAAGAACCACGACCCTGGACTCTTTCCACGCTTCAAGTAAACGATGATCACGCACAGTTTGAAGGTACAGTCTGATGAGACGTTTCCGGATGCCAATATCGCGCAAGCTGTGCGTTTCCCGCCTACTGCTTACCGCTTACCGCTCACGTCTTAGACGTCCATCCCGAGCGCCGTCATGACGTCCCCAACGGTGTGAAACGACCCCGTCACCAGCACTGTCCCAGCGCCCTCCTGGACCTTCTCAATCGCCTCGGTGAAGTCCGGAACCAGGCTCCAGGCCGCATGCGGCGGGGGACGCGATGGATCGCGGAGCCAGCGCCCCAGCCACTCGGTGTCCCAGCCCCGGGCGGCCGCAGTTGGGGCGATGGTGAGAACCCCGCGATCGATGACCTGATCGAGCTGCACCAGCATGTCGGGCCAGTCCTTGTCGCCCAGAATCGACACCAGTGCGTGGAGCGGACGGCTGGGCCGCAACACCGCGAGGGCGGCGACCAGCGCTCGCATGCCGTCCGGGTTGTGCGCCACGTCGAAGAGCCAGCGCCCTCGGCGGTCCAGCCGGCCAGGAACTGCGGCGTCGCCGAACGCTCGCTCAATCTGCGGCATGCTGGGCCGATAGGGTGCCGGCAGGGCGCACAGGATGCCGTGTGCCACCGCCGCGTTCCGCCGCTGGTGCGGCCCGGCCAGGCGGAGCGGGCGGCACCACTCGTAGTCGGGTGGTAGCACTCGAACATCGGCTGATGCCTGTCCGCCCGTCCGTCCGACCACCCGTTCCACCGCCCGCCTAGCCTCCCGGCGCAGCACCTCCACCAGTCCCGGATCCTTCTCTCCGACCACGAAGGGCACCCCGGACTTGGCGATGCCCGCTTTCTCGCACGCGATCAGCTCCAGCGTGTCGCCGAGATATTTCATGTGGTCGCGTTCGATCTTGGTTACTCCGCTGACCAGGGGACGGATCACGTTGGTGCTGTCCAGCCGGCCTCCCAGACCGACTTCGACGACGGCGATCTCGGCTCCCCTGGCGGCAAAGTCGGCAAAGGCCAGCGCGGTGGTCGCCTCGAAGAATGTCGCCTTCCGCTCGAGGATGGGCTTGAGGAGCCGCTCGGTCCACATGGCAACGGCATCCTCGGAGATGGGCACGCCGTCGACCCGGATGCGTTCGCGAAACGAGACCAGGTGGGGCGAGGTATAGAGCCCGACGCGCCAGCCCGACTCCCGGAGAGCCGCGGCCACCAGGGTCGAGACGCTCCCCTTCCCGTTGGTGCCGCCGATGTGGATCGACGGTATCACCTCATGCGGGTTCCCCAGCGACTTCAGCAGGGCGCGGGTGTTGGCCAGCCCGAACTTGATGGTGGTCGTGCGGGGAAAAAGGAAGTCGAGTGCCTCGTCGTAGGTCAGCGACATCGGATCTCGATTGATGGGTACCGATTCCGCCTGCCGGCGCCTCCGGAACGACGGCGCCCCACCCAGCTTCCGTTGTGGGTGGGGCGCGGGAGCATCACGTCGCTCGAACTCAGCTCAGCTCGGCGAGCTCGACGTGAGGCCGTTGTCCCTGCATGTGCCGGAGCAACCTGGCGGTGGTGTCGCGCAACGAGGCCCGGGGAACGACGTCGTCCACCTGGCCGTGCTCCAGCAGGAATTCGGCCGTCTGAAAGCCGTCCGGCAGATCCTGGCCGATGGTCTGCTTGATGACACGCTGTCCCGCGAAGCCGATCACGGCGCCGGGCTCGGCCAGCACGACGTCACCCTGCATGGCAAATGAGGCGGAGACGCCACCAGTCGTCGGATCGGTCAGAATCGATATGTAGGGGATGCATTCCCGGTGGAGCTGTGCGATGGCCGCCGAGGTCTTGGCCATCTGCATCAAGGAGAGGACCCCTTCCTGCATCCGGGCACCCCCGGATGTGGAGATGATGACTAGCGGGATCTTCTTCTCCAGCGAGCGCCGCGCAAGACGGGCAATCTTTTCGCCTACCACCGAGCCCATCGAGCCACCCATGAACCTGAAATTCATCACTGCCAGGTTGAAGTGCAGGCCATCCAGCCGGGCGGTGCCGGCATAGATCGCGTCCGCCTCTCCGCCCTTCTCCCGGGCGACTTTCAGACGGTCAGCGTAATGCTCGAAATGGAGCGGATCGACCGAGCGGAGGCCGGCATAGAGCTCACGCCAGGTGCCCGGGTCGGTCAGCAGCTCGATATAATCCTCAGCGCCGATGCGGCGGTGCTTGCCGCACTCGGGACACACGTTGAGCGCCTTTTCGAACTTCTCTCGGATGTCGATGTGGCCACAGCTGTCGCACTTCTCCCAGGCGTCGGCCGGGATCTCCAGCCGTTCACGCTGCGACGTCCGTGGTTTGCGCTCCTTCTTAAACCATGCCATCACAGCCATAGAAGTAGGTAGCGTCCGAGATGAGGGGTCCAAGGGCTTGGTCAGGCCCATGCAATCTCATCGTACCCTGCCCCCTGCGCTAGGCCCCTAACAGTAACTCCATGCTACGTATCGGCATACCCGGATTGTCTGGAATCCCAGGCCACCCGGAGCGCCAGGCCAAGGCAGAGCGAGCAGATAATGAAGAAAGACCCACCGTAGGAGAAGAGCGGCAGCGGAATCCCGGTGATCGGCATGAGATTCACAGTCATCCCGACGTTCTCGAACACGTGAGTGAAGAAGAGTCCCACAATGCCGAACACAGCCAGGCTGCTGAAGGGATCGGTGGCGCGCCGGGCGATCCGAAGCAGCACCAGGAAGAGCCCCAGGAAGAGGCTCAGGGCCACCAGCACGCCGACGAAGCCAAGCTCCTCGCCTACCACGGAGAAGACAAAATCGGTGTGCTGTTCCGGCAGAAACGCGAGCCGCTTCTGCGGCCCTTCGGTGTAGCCGGTCCCAAACCAGCCGCCTGAGCCGATTGCCACCCTGGACTGGATGGCGTGATACCCCGCCGCGCGGGGATCCACTTCAGGGTTCAGGAAGGTGAGCAGCCGATTCTGCTGGTAGGGCGCAAGCCGTTTCCACAGCGGCATCGCCACAGCGCCCATGGCCACGTTCGCAGCCAGAAATACCACCCAATCCCAGACGTAGGGCCGCCACGCGATCAGGATGATCACGAAGATGATCATCCAGAAACTCCAGGCTAGCGTATTGAACGCGAGGAGCAGACTGATGACCGGCGAAGCCAGAAGAAAAAGCATCCGGGGCCGGACGCCGGTCCAGAACAGCATCGCGAAGTAGATCCCGACGAACACGAGCGCACTGCCGAGATCGGGCTGCTTGAGAACGAGAAGGCAGGGAACACCGACGATGAGCGACGGCGCGATGAGGTCCCCCAGGGAACGGGGTGGCTCCTTCCGGCCGGACAGAAACCGCGCCAGCATCAGTACCGTTGCCACCTTCGCCAGCTCCGATGGCTGGCCGATCTGATGCCCACCAACCGAAAGCCAGCTATGACTGCTCTCGGCGGTGCCCGCGCCGGTGCCCACCAAGAGGACGATGCCGAGCAGCAGCAGGCTGAAGGCATACAACGCCGGGGCCAGCCATTCGAGGACTCGAAGGGAGAGGTGGAAGATGATCCATCCTGCGATGATCCCAATGCCCACCCACATGATCTGGCGCTCCCAGGCGCCCGCTGCCCGGGTGGGAACATCCGTCTGGCCAGCCGAATACAGCGTCGCCAGGCCAAACAGGATGAGGCCGAAAGTGACTAAGACGAGCTGGCGGTCGATCGACGGGTTTCTCATTGGGCCGGCGCGCGTCGAGCGGAGTCCGCCGCCGCCTTGACCGCGGCCGCTGAATCCGGGTCGAGCTCGATCGGGCGGGGCGCGGTGTCCTGGGACGTCACGGTCTCATCCAGGAGCACGCCGAGCTTCACCGGACCGGTGACATCGGGGCCGAGAATGTAGCGCCGGAGTGTCTGCACGACATACGGCGCCACCGTGGTGCCGTGCTTGGCAAACTCCATGATGCCGCCTACAACCAGCTCCGGCTTGTCGGCCGGCGCAAAGCCGATGAACCAGCCGTGATCCTCACCGTGGGGGTTCTGGGCAGTGCCGGTCTTCCCCGCCACCGCGAGGTCGGCGCGGCGGTTGGCAGACGCAGTACCCCGCTCCACCACCGCGATCAGCGCGCGGCGGAGCCCATCCAGCTCTCTGGCGGTGAGTCCGAGGGACCGCGGCCTGGTGGAAGCGGGCTTGACGATATACGGGGTGATAGTAGCGCCCGAGCCGGCCAGGCCCTGATAGAACTTCACCATGTTGATCAGGGTCTGGGTGTTCTCGCCCTGCCCGATCGAAAAATTGAGTGTGGTACCGGGCGCACTCCAGTGGCGCGGACCGTAGAGACGGTCGAAGTAGGCCAGCGAAGTCGGATAGACCGGACTCAGCTCATTCTCGAGGTCGACCCCGCTCTTGTCCCGAAATCCCATCAGGACGCCGTCCTGAAGGATGGCGTCGAGCCCGAGCCGCAGACCCAGCTGATAGAAGTACACGTCGCAGCTGGCCGCCACCGCACCGGTGAGGTCCAGGGTCCCGTGTCCTTCTTTCTTCCAGCAGCGGAACACGCGGTTGCCGAGGCGCAGACCTCCCCGGCACGGCTCGGGCATGGTCGTGTTGAGATTGATCAGCCCTCGCTTGAGAGCCATGGCCGCGATGGCCAGCTTGAATGGAGAGGCGGGTGGATAACGCGCCTGAATGACCCGGTCGAGCAGCGGCCTCGCGGGATCGGTGTTCAGCGACCGCCATTCGGCCGAGGAGATCCCTCCCACGAAGTGGTTGGGGTCGAACGTCGGCGCCGAGTAGAGGGCGCGGATCTCGCCGTTGGGAGTCATCGCCACGAGCGCTCCACGGACCCCGGCCGGCCAGATGCTGTCCACGAAGCGCTGAAGGTCCAGATCGATCGTCGTGACAATGCGCTTTCCGGGAGTCGGCGGTAGCGAGGCAGAGGCCGCCTCCTCCCGCACCAGACGCCCGCGCGCGTTGACCTCGATATAGCGGACGCCTTCGATTCCCCTGAGCGTGTCGTCGTACTCCCCCTCGAGGCCGGCCTTACCCACAATCGAGCCGAGCACGGCCCCCGGGTAGCGGTCGGCATTGAGGTCGGCCTCGGTGACCTCCGAGACGTAGCCCACAAGATGGGCAATGGATTTGCCGGCCGGATACAGGCGCTTGGGCTCCGCCTGAATCACCAGACCCGGCAACAGCGAGCGGTGCTCCTCGAGCTTGGCAATGACGTCGAACGAGGCATCCCCGAAGACGAGGGCCGGCTGATAGCGGGCCTGGAGGTAGCGCTGGAGGATGTCGGTAACCCGGGCGCTGTCGAGCGGGACGAATCGGGCAACCCGTGCGAGCACGGACCGCAGTGAGTCGGTGGACTGGGCCAGTAGTTTGACCGAGTAGCCGGGCACGTTCTCGGCCAGCACCTGTCCCTTGCGGTCGAGGATGCTCCCCCGGGGCGAGGTGAGCTGAATCGGTCGGAGCCGGTTGGTCTCCGCCTTGAGCTGGAACTTCTCGTGCTGGAGCACCTGGGTCCGGAAGAAGGCTCCGATCAGGACCAGAAACGCGCCCAGGAGCACGAGGCGCGCGATATCCGCTCGCTCCCGAATGCGATACGAGTCGAAGTTCATGCGTCGAGCCGCACGGAGAACACCGCCCGGAAGGTCAGCAGCAACACCAGCGCAAACGCGGCGGTGGTCAGAGCCTGGATGGGGCTGTAGAACGTCAGCTCGGTGAGGAGCTGTCGGTGGTCGGTTTCACTCGCCACCAGCACGATTAGGTCGCGTAACCAGAGGCCCACCGCGACGAACCCGGCGTTGACCAGCATATTGTCGGCGAAGAACAACGCCCGGCCCCACGCGGCCAGGTAGCCCACCACAGTGTGCGCCAGCGCCGCCGCTCCAAACCGTGCGGGCGTGAGGGTATCCTCAATCAATCCCACGATGAAGCCGGCCAGGGCGCCTGCCCCTGCCCCGCTGCGCATGGCGAAGAGCATCAGCCCGATCAGCAGGAAGTCGGGGCTGACGCGCGCATTCCAGAGCCGGGGTCGGATATAGAACTGAAGAACGACCAGCAACAGCAGCACGAGGGCCACCTGTGCCCGGGTGACCCGTCGGGGGCTCATTGGCTGGAGTCCTCGGGCTGCACCGCAGGTTGCCCGGTCGAGGTACCACCGAGGATCGGTGAGGTTCGGGCCAGTGAATCGCGCCGTGCGGCTCTGGCCGCCTTCACAGCCTGGGTCGCCGCCCTCACAGCCTGAGTCGCCGCCTTCACCGCCTGAGCCACTGAGTCCGCGCGGCGCCCCCGCGCGATCGAGTCCAGCCGGAGCACTTCAAGCAGCGAGTCACTGGGGAAGGCAGGGGCCAGATCGCCGCCGCGGGATCCGAGCAGCACCAGGACGTGTGCCGCGGAGCCGGGGTTCGCCGCCGGCCGAAGGCGGTACACTCGCTCCCATCCGGCTTCCTCCCGGACGGTGCCGATCACGGTCCCCACCGGAATGCCCTTGGGGAACACGCCGCCCAGGCCGGAGGACAGCACCAGCGTGCCCAGCGGCACCGAGTCGCGGTAGGGAACTCCCCGGAACTCGAGGGCCCCCTCGTTGTTCCGCCCTTCGATCGAGGGTGCCACGACGCCGAACGCGTTGCCGCCGACGGTGAAGGCGCTGACCCTGAATTCCGGATGGGCCCACGACATCGCGATGCTGCTTGTACCAGACACGCTGAGAATCACTCCGATCAGGCCCTCTGGCGCCACGACGGGGTTGAACGGGGCAACTCCCTGGCGGGAGCCCACGCTGAGCAGCAAGGTGCGACTATCGGTGGCCTGAGGCTGATGCAGCACTTCGGCGGCGACGTAGGAGGCGGTAAGCCGGTGACTGAGCCGCAGAAGCTGCCTCAGGCGCTCGTTCTCCGCGCGGAGCGACGGAAGGAACTGGGCCAGATAAGCGGCAGAGTCCCGCTCCGTCGTCACGACGCGGAAGCGAACCCGGCTGGTGCGTCCCTCTTCCGCCCGGGCCTGGAGCCAGACCAGCGGGGAGAGCACGGTCCCTCGCAGCGTCGCCGCAACGTCGTTGCCCCAGGCAGCGGGAGAGAAGAGGGCGGCCAGTGACAGGGTCAGGCACAGGAGAAGTAAGACGGTATCGCGGCGGGTGTAACGACGATCGGATTCGAAGGTCATGCTCAGGAGGAAAGAACGCTGCGGTATTTCTCGAAGTCGTCGAGGATTCTGCCGGTTCCGCGCACGACGCAGGTCAGAGGATCCTCGTCTACGTGGATCGGCAGTCCGGTTTCTTGGGCGAGGAGCAGATCGAGTCCGCGGA
The DNA here is from genome assembly GCA_038209515.1 of Gemmatimonadales bacterium. Lineage (GTDB taxonomy): Bacteria > Gemmatimonadota > Gemmatimonadetes > Gemmatimonadales > GWC2-71-9 > CAVVWJ01. The sequence continues at coordinate 68,457 of JBBQXQ010000001.1, read as the reverse complement.
TGAGGGCGCCGCCGCCGGTCATGACGATGCCGCGATCCACGATGTCGCTGGCCAGCTCGGGCGGCGTGATCTCGAGCGCCCGCCGCACCGCGTCCACGATCTGCTGAATCGGTTCCTGCACCGCTTCCCGGATCTCGGTCGAATGCACCCGCACGGTCTTGGGAATGCCGGAGACGAGATCCCGCCCCTTCACTTCCATCTCCCGCTCGTCGCCAGTGGGAGCAGCGGAGCCGATCTTGATCTTGATGGCCTCAGCGGTAGGCTCCCCGACCAGCAGGTTGTAGTTCTTGCGCATGAACTGCACAATGGCCTGGTCGAGCTCGTCTCCACCGGTGCGGATTGAGGTGTCGGAGACGATGCCGGAGAGGGCGATGACCGCGATCTCGGTGGTGCCACCGCCAATGTCGATCACCATGTTTCCGGTGGGAGTCTCGACGGGAAGTCCCACACCGATGGCCGCCGCCATGGGCTCCGCCACCATCAGCACCTGCTTGGCCCCTGCGGTCTCAGCGGAGTCGCGCACGGCGCGGCGCTCCACCTCGGTGATCCCCGACGGTACGCACACAATGACCCTGGGCTTTACCCGGAACACGTGCTTGTCGATGATCGTCTTTAGGAAATACCGCAGCATTTTTTCGGTGACATCGAAGTCGGCGATCACGCCGTCCTTCAGGGGACGCACCGCCAGAATCCCATCCGGAGTCCGCCCCAGCATCCGCTTGGCCTCGAGCCCGATCCCCTTGATCTTCCCCGTCGCCTTTTCGATCGCCACGACCGAGGGCTCGTTGAGGACGATGCCTTCCCCTTTGACATAGATGAGGGTGTTGGCCGTTCCCAGATCCACCGCGATTTCGTTCGCGGGGAACCAGGACATCCAATTCATGTGGGGAAGCTTCATCGAGGAGCCGCTAGGCACATGGGTGGAGAAGGTAAATAGACAAGGTCAACTCCCGCTACTTCCGAATCCACCCGTACCTCGTGCGGTCGGTGGTAACGCGTCGACAGGACGAAAGGCCACTCGTTCCACCCGCGCGACGATCATCTGGGCGATGCGCATGCCCCTTGTCACCCTGAACGTCTCGGTCCCCAGATTCACCAGGGCCACCATTAGCTCGCCCCGGTAGTCGCTGTCGATCGTGGCCGGGGTGTTGGGCAAGGTGATGCCGTGGCGGAGCGCCAGACCCGAGCGGGGTCTGAGCTGGCACTCGTAACCGACCGGTACCGCGATGCTGAAACCGGTGCGGAACAGCCGTCGCTCGAGCGGGGCCAGGTCTCCGTCCTCGGCGCTGGCCAGGTCGTACCCAGCCGAGCCGGTCGTCGCGGGGCTCGGAATCGGGAGCCCCTCAGCGAGGGGGAGGCGTGCGATCAGCACCTCGAGCGCACGTTCGGAGCTTACCCGCTCAGACAAAGGTGTTGACGTCTGTCAGAGGGAGGCGGAAGGCCTCGGCAACTCCGGGGTAGACCACTTTCCCCTCGACGACGTTCAACCCGAGCCGCAGCGCAGGATCGGACTTGCACGCCGCACGCCAGCCTTGCTTGGCGAGCTTAAGTCCGTATGGCAGCGTAGCATTGGTGAGGGCGAGGGTAGACGTTCGAGGCACCCCGCCAGGCATATTTGCCACGGCGTAGTGCAGAATGCCGCCTACGAAGTAGGTGGGGTTCTCGTGGGTGGTCGGCTTGATCGTCTCGACGCATCCGCCCTGATCGACGGCGACGTCCACGATGACCGACCCCGGTTTCATCAGCTTCAGGTCCGCCCGTTTGACCAGGTGCGGGGCCTTGGCGCCCGGGAGGAGGACCGCGCCGACCACTAGGTCCGCCCGCCGGATCGCGTCCAGGATGTTATGCCGGTTGGAGTAGACCGTGTCCACGTTGGCCGGCAGCACATCGTTGAGGTAGCGAAGCCGGTCGAGCGAGATGTCGAGGATGGTGACGTGGGCGCCCAGCCCGGCAGCCATCTTCGCCGCGTTGATCCCGACCACGCCACCGCCGATGATCGCCACCTCGCCCGGCGCCACACCGGGTACTCCGCCGAGGAGTATCCCGCTGCCCCCGAAGACCTTCTCCAGATATTTGGCGCCTTCCTGTACCGCCATCCGCCCGGCGACTTCGGACATGGGGGTCAGCAGCGGCAGCTCGCCACTTGCGAGCTGGACCGTTTCGTAGGCGACCGCGATCGCGCCCGATGCAATCACGGCCCGGGTAAGGTCCTCAGCCGCGGCGAAATGGAAGTAGGTGTAGATCACCTGGCTCCGCCGCATGCGGGGCCATTCGATCGCGATCGGCTCCTTCACTTTCATGACCATCTCGGCCTGCTGCCATACGTCGTCGGCGGTGGGCAGGATCGAGGCGCCGACTGCCCGGTAGGCATCATCGGTAAACCCGCTGCCGCTGCCCGCTCCCTGTTCCACGACCACCGAATGCCCCGCCGCCACGAGGGCCTCGGCGCCCGCGGGGACGAGCGCGATCCGATTCTCGTTGGTCTTGATCTCCTTCGGGACGCCGATCTTCATCGATCTTCTTCCAAGAGGTGAAGGGTAAACAGCGTAAACAGTGAACGGTGAACAGTGAACAGGGTGAGGCGGACCGGCCCGTTCACCGTTTACCGTTCACGCTGTTTTGCGGCCCCAAACGTACAACGGTCTGCCGCTCCGGCGCGAAGAACTCGCCGGCGACGGCGGCAACTTGCTCCGGCGTCACCCGATCGATCTCCGCCAGCATTTCGTCCAGGGGCCGGTAGTCGTCGTCGTGCAGGATGAAGCCGGCCAGGCGCCCCATTCGGGCAGCTGGACTCTCGAGCGAGAGCATGATCTGCCCCTTGAGCTGCTGCTTGCCGTTGGTCAGCTCCGCCAGGGGAAGCCCCTCGCGGGCGATTTTGGTGTACTCCTCGCGGATGGCCTCGACCGCCTGGTCGGCGGTGGCGACCTGGGTTCCGACATACACACCAAGCTGGCCGGATCCCTGGAAGAATTGCTTGAAGGCGAACACCCCATAGGCCAACCCCAGCTCTTCCCGCACCCGCTGGAACAGGCGGCTCGACATCCCGCCCCCGAACACGTTGGTGAGAATGGCCAGCGGAAAACGCCGAGGATCGCGCAGTGGAAAGGTGTCGGTACCGAAGACGATGTGGGTCTGGGCCGTGTCTCGTTCCTCGATCACACTGGCGCCGCGAACGCCGGGCTGGGGTACCACAGGCCCTCGCGGCACCTCCCGCGTGGCACCCTCGAACCAGCCTTCTCGCTCGAGGACCGTGAGCACCTGCTCGTGGCTCACCTGCCCTGCCGCGGCAATCACGCAGTTTCCCCGGTAGTAGCCTCCTTGGTGCAAGGCGCGCAGGTCGCCCGCGGAGACTGCGTTCAGTGTTTCGCGGGTTCCCAGTATCGAGTAGCCGTAAGGGTGTTCCGGCCAAAGCGCCCGGGCATGGAGCTCGAAGACCAGATCGTCCGGTGTGTCGGCGACCGCGTTGATCTCCTCGAGGACCACGTTCCGCTCGGACTCGAGATCGGTTTGGCGAAGGAGTGGGTGGCGCACCAGGTCCGTGAGGATCTCGACGGCCAGAGGCAGATCGGCGTCGAGAATGTGGGCCTGGTAGCTGGTGTAGTCGCGGCCGGTGAATGCATCGAGGCCGCCGCCTCGCACCTCGAGCTCCAGCGCGAGCTCCCGGGCGGTGCGGCGCGCTGTCCCCTTGAAGACCATATGCTCGAGGAGGTGGGAGATCCCGAGCTGGTGGGGCCGCTCATGCGCGCTGGCGGTTCGTACGTAGATGCCAACGGCTGCCGAGCGTACGCCCGGCAGCCGTTCTGTCAGGACCACCAGCCCGTTTGGGGCCGTGGTCCTGAGCAACCCTTCGTCGAGTCGAGCGGTTTCCACGAGGGCGACTAGCTCTTGGGTAGCAGCGCCTTCCGGGAGAGCTTCATGCGGCCGCGGTCGTCCACCTCGAGCAGTTTGACTTGAACGATATCGCCCTTCTTGACCACATCCTCGGTCTTCTCGGTGCGGCCGTGCTGCAGCTCGCTGATGTGGAGCAGTCCTTCTACGCCGGGCAGAATTTCGACGAACGCCCCGAAGGCGGTGGTGCTCTTAACCGGACCCTCGTACGTCCGGCCGACTTCAGGCTCCGTGGTGATCGCGGCGACCATGGCGCGCGCTTTCTCGCCGGCCTCGCCGCCCACGGCGGAGATCGTGACGATTCCGGTGTCCTCGATGCTGATCTTGGCGCCCGTCGCATCCTGAATGCCGCGGATGGTCTTGCCCTTCGGACCGATGACGTCGCCGATCTTGTCGGGCTTGATTTGCATCGTGAAGATGCGGGGCGCGTACTTCGACAGCTCGGTGCGAGGCGACGGCAACGCCTTGGCCATCTCCTGGAGGATGTGCAGACGACCCTTTCGGGCCCGCTCCAGCGCCTGCTCCATGATCTTGAGCTCGAGCCCCAGGATCTTGATGTCCATCTGGATCGAGGTGATCCCCTTCTCCGTGCCGGCTACCTTGAAGTCCATGTCGCCCAGGTGGTCCTCTGAGCCGAGAATGTCGGTGAGGATCGCCACCTTGTCGCCTTCCTTGATCAAGCCCATCGCGACACCGGCACAGGCTGCCTTGATCGGCACGCCCGCATCCATCAGGGCCAGCGAGCCGCCGCAGACCGTGGCCATAGAAGACGAGCCGTTCGACTCCAGGATTTCGGAGACGATGCGCAGGGTGTAGGGGAAGTCGTCATAGTGGGGAAGCAGCGGCTGCAATGCCCGCTCGGCCAAAGCACCGTGACCGATCTCCCGGCGGCTGGTGCCCCGCATCATCTTGACCTCGCCGGTGGCGTACGGCGGGAAGTTATAGTGCAGCATGAACGACTTGGTCGTCTCACCGGCCACGTCGATGCTGTCGATCCGCTGCTCGTCGTCACTGGTACCAAGCGTCGCCGCAACCAGCGCCTGTGTCTGGCCCCTGGTGAACAGCGCCGACCCATGGGTGCGGGGTAGCACGCCGGTCTCGACCGAGATCGGCCGGATGGTGTCGAGGTCCCGGCCATCGACCCGCTCGGAGCGCTCCAGGACTTGCTTCCGCATGACGCGGTACTCGATTTCCTCCAGCTCCTCGCTGATATCACGTCCCCGCTCCGTATGCTCGAGGAGCAGAGTTTGAAGAATCTGGTCCTTGACCGCCTTTACGTTGGACGAGCGATTCGCTTTGTCCTTAGCGTTGATAGCCTGAGCCATGGCCTCTTCGGCAAGCTGCCGCACCCTGGCGAGCAACACCGGATCGGGCTCGGCCTTGGTCCACTTGATCTTCTGAACCGGGCCGGCCTGGTCGATCAACCGCTTCTGGAGGCCGAGAAGCTCGCGAATTCCCTTCTGCGCCACCTTCAATGCCTCGATGATCTCGGCCTCGGAGATTTCGAGCGAGCCGCCCTCGACCATCACGATCGAGTCCGCCGATCCGCTCACCACCACATCGACGCTGGAGAACTCGAGCTGTTGGAAGGTGGGATTCAAAATCCAGTTGCCCTCCACCCGGCCGACTCGTACCGCCGCCAGCGGGCCGTTCCAGGGCACCGTCGAGAGGCCGAGCGCACTGGCGGCCGCAACCACGCCCAGAACGTCGGCATCGTTTTCCTGGTCCGCCGACAGCACGGTGGCGAACACCTGCACCTCATTCTTGAACCCCTCCGGAAAGAGCGGCCGGATGGACCGGTCGATCAGCCGGCTGGCCAGAATTTCCTTGTCCGATGGCCGGCCTTCCCGCTTGAGGAACCCGCCCGGGATTTTTCCGGCGGCATAGGTCTTCTCGCGGTATTCGACGGTAAGGGGAAAGAACGGGAGGGTGGAGACGTTGGTGGAAACGGTTACTGCTGCGAGCACCATCGTATCGCCATAGCGGACGATGGCGGAACCAGCGGCCTGCCTTGCCAGTCGGCCCGTCTCGAGCATCAGCGGGCGTCCGGCGAACTGGGTTTCGATTCGTTGTGCGGTCACTTCTTTTCTCTCTCTCTCTGTGGATGGCGTCTTTGATGCAAGTCTAGGGTCTGGAGTCCAGGGTCAAGGCCTCGTGAGTGGTCACCGTCAGTGGTTGACCCTTGACCCTTCAAGACAGAGAGGGCGTCCCGATTCACCGATCAGGACGCCCCCTGTCACGCGCGATGCCTAGTGGCGGAGGCCAAGCTGCTCGATGAGCGCTCGGTAGGTGGCCAGGTCGCTTCGCTTCAGATAGGTGAGCAACCGGCGGCGGGTCCCGACCATCTTGAGCAGACCGCGGCGGCTGTGGTGGTCCTTCAAGTGGGTCCGGAAGTGGTCCGTGAGCGAATTGATCCGCTCGGTGAGCAGAGCCACCTGCACCTTGGTCGATCCTGTGTCAGTCTCGTGGGCCCGGTGTTGGACCACCACACTTTGCTTGTCAAAGCTCATGCTGCTGGCATCCTCTGGTACAATGTCGCGCGTCGTAATCCGTTGTAGCACGGGAAAATAAGCCAGGAGGGTGACTCGAAGCAAGTCTGGCTATCCCCCAAATATCCGCCTCAGGTCGTTGGAGAATGCGAGCCCCATCAGCAGCACGATGAGCACCAGGCCGACCGTGGTCAGCCGGTCCCGCAGCTTGACCGGCAGCGGGCGGCGGATGACGGCCTCGGCCAGAAGAAAGAGGAACTGCCCCCCATCGAGGACCGGCACCGGCAGCAGGTTCAGGATCGCCAGGTTGATCGAGATCAGGGCCATGAAGCCGAGGAAGGTATCCAGCCCCAGTCGCGCGCTCTGTCCGGCCAGTTGGCCGATCAGAATGGGTCCGCCGACCGTTCGCCCCGAGATCCGCCCGCTGAAGAGCCCCCGTACCGTTCGAACGATCTGGGTGGACGCCTTGAGGGTGGCGTTGCCACCTTCGGCGATGGCTTGGCCCAGGCCGAGTTTTTCGGAGGCGAGCGCGGGGCCGACACCCACTCCAATCCGTCCCACCACCCGTGGCTTGCCATCGGGCCCCGGGATCGTGTCCACGTACGGCCGGAGCTTGAAGCTCAAACGCTGGACCCCACGCGCAACATCGATCGTCAGGTCGCGCCCGGGGCTGGACTGGAGCACCTCGAGCAGATCGTACCACTGCTCCACCCGGCGGCCGTTCACCGCCACGATGGTGTCGCCCTCCTGGATTCCGGCACGAGCGGCGGGCTTATCAGGCAGCACCTGACCCACGACCGGTGCCCGGAAGGGCTGAAGCGACTGCGCCGCCTTCAGTCGTTCCTCCAACGCATCGGGATGGATCGGCAGGACCAGCACAGATCCATCCGCCAGCTCGATTCGGACGTCCGGGTCGGGCGTGTTGGCGATGGTCGAGACCACCTGATCCCAGGTCTTTGCTGAGTCGCCGTTGACACGGATGATGCGCGCGCCCGGCCGGATCTCCTTCAGCGCCGCGGCTTCCGGCGGAACCAGCTCTTCCACCACCCGGCCCACGGTGGTGACTGGATCGACCTGGCGCCCGTTCTTGTAGGCGAGAAACGCGAACACGGCCCAGGCGAACAGGGCGTTCATGGTGACGCCCGCGAGAATGACTACCATGCGTTTCCAGATCGGCTTCGCCTCGAAGACCCGGTCCGGCGGCACGGGCTGCGACGGAGCGCCTCCCTCCAGCGCACTGCTGCCGATATCCTCCTCCCGGCTGGCCATCTTCACGTAGCCACCGAGTGGCAGCCAGGAAATCGAGTACTCGGTCTCCCCCCGGCGGAAAGTCAGCCAGGGAATCGGTGCACCGAGGCCGAGAGAGAAGCGATGGACGTAAATCCCGGCCCATTTGGCGGCAATGAAATGCCCGGCCTCATGGACAAAGATGAGGACACCGAGTACGACGACGAGCGCTAATATCGTGAACGGCACTATTGCCTCACACTCTGCTCGGCCTGCTTGCGGGCCCAGCCGTCGGCAGCCCGGACGGACTCGACCGAGCCGGCGGCTGACGGCGTATGCGCATCGAGCACTCGCTCGATGGTCTCGCTGATCCGGCCGAACGGAATCGCACCGCTCAGAAAGCCGGCGACCGCCACCTCGTTGGCGGCGTTGAACACCGCTGGGGCCGTTCCGCCGGCCCGACCGGCGGCAATCCCGCAGCCCAGAGCGCGAAATACGTCTGTCCGGACCGGCTCGAAGGTGAGCGGACCCGCAGCCACCGGGTCGAAGCGCCGCACGCCAGTATCGGGGAGCCGCTCCGGGTGGGAGAGGGCATACAGGATCGGCAGCTCCATGCTGGGGAAGCCGAGCTGAGACAACACGCTTCCGTCGCAGAACTCCACGAATGCATGGACGACGCTTTGCGGATGGACTACCACCTCGAGCGCCTCGTAGGGCAGCCGGAAGAGGTAATGCGCCTCGATCAGCTCGAGGGCCTTGTTCGCAAGTGTGGCGCAGTCCACCGTTATCTTATGGCCCATTTGCCAGGTCGGGTGCCTCAGTGCTTCCTCGACAGTGGCGTGCCAGACTCGCTCGGCAGGCCATTCGCGGAACGGCCCGCCCGAAGCGGTCAGGATGAGGCGCGCCAGACTGTCGTCGCTCCGGCCGGTGATGCACTGGAGTACGGCGCTGTGCTCCGAATCGATCGGCACGATCTCGCCGCCGCCGGCGCAGGCCGCCTGAGCCACCAGGTCGCCGGCCATCACCAGGGTCTCCTTGTTGGCCAGTGCGACCCGCTTGCCTGCCCGGAGCGCTGCAAGCGTGGCCTCGAGCCCCGCGGCTCCCACCACCGCATTCACGACGATGTCGGCATCGGGGTGGGTGGCCGCCTCCACCAGGACCTCGGGGCCGGTAGGCCACCTCGCGTCACCGGCGATGCCGGCAAGGCCGGCGTAGGACGGATGCCATTCAGCCACCTGGCTCTCCAGCTCGTCGTGGTTCCGCCCCGCCGTCAGGGCCACCAGGCGGAAGTGCTCGCCTTGTCGGCGCAGCACGTCGAGGGTGCTGCGGCCGATGGAGCCGGTGGACCCCAGCAGGGCCACTCCCCGCTGAACTCGAGGCACGGCTTCGCTCGGAGCGGAAGCCTGGGCTCGGGACTGGGTCCGCGCTACGCTCATCAGATGACTCCAAACCAGCGGTACAGCGCCGCAGCCGTGGGAACCACGAAATAGAGGGAATCGAAGCGGTCGAGCACTCCGCCGTGACCCGGGATCAAATGGCTCGAATCCTTCACTCCAGCTTCACGCTTGAATAGCGACTCGGCCAGATCGCCGAGTTGACCGATGATGGTCAACACCCCCGCGATGACCACGAGTTGCCAGAGCGGCACTTCGAGTCCGACCCGGGGCAGGATGAGAGAACCGAATAGGGGAGCCATCAGCGTCCCTCCCACCAACCCGGCTGTACTGCCCGACCAGGTCTTTCCCGGGCTCACGGTCGGCGCGAGCTTGGGCCCGCCAAAGGTCCGGCCGCCGAACATCGCCGCGGTATCACATACCCACGTCACCACGAGCGGAAAGAACACTAACCAGGCGCCGGCCCAGGATCGCTCCGGATAGCGGTTGTGACGAATGGCGATGAGGAACGCCGGCAGCGCGCTGGTATAGGCAACCGCCAGCAGCGTGACGGCGGCGGCGGACAGTGGCTTGTCTGCCGGGGACCTGGTCGCCAGCACCAGTGTGAGCAAGACGACGAGCCAGATCGCCGCGACATAAGGCCATGCCGCGAGCATAGTCGCGCGAAAATTGGCTGCGACCAGGACGGCGTAGGTGATCGGGGCGAGCGCGGCAGCGCTGACCAGACCGAAGGAGCGCATCGCGCGAATGCCCTGGCGGGCAGCCAGATCGAACAGCTCGCGGGCTCCGAGCGCGCCCGTCGCCGCAAGCAAGAGCGTAAGCGGCAGACCGCCATACCACACTACGGCAAGCGCGAGGGGGATCGCAATGACCGCGAACCCGACTCGGCGGACCAGATTCGAATCCATGCTCATCCGGCTTCGACGCGTCCGAAGCGGCGCTCGCGCCGCTGAAACTCCAGGATTGCCTCGAACAGATGGCGACGGGTGAAATCCGGCCATAGCACTGGAGTGACGTAGAGCTCTGCGTAGGCGAGCTGCCACAGCAGGAAGTTGGAGATGCGCATCTCGCCGGACGTGCGGATCAGGAGATCGGGGTCGGGCCATTCGGCGGTGTAGAGCATCCGTCCGACAGCGCCCTCGTCGATGTCCTTCGGATCGAGCTGCCCAGCCGCGGCCGACTCGGCCAGGAGCCGTGCGGCCCGGGCAATCTCCGCCCGCGCGCTGTAGGAGATGCAGAGGTTGAGAGCCAGCGCCCGGCCTCCGGCCGTTTCGGCCATGATCCGCTCGACGGCGCGGCGAGCGCCCGGCCCGAGGCGCTCCAGATGACCCAGGATCCGGACCGACACTCCCTGGCTTCGGAGATCATTCGCTTCCTTGGCAATGTACTCCTCGAGCAGCTTCATCAGCGCCTCGATCTCGCCGGCGGGCCGCTGCCAGTTCTCCTGGCTGAACGCGAACAGCGTCAGCACGCCCACGCCGGCCTCGAGGCACCCCTCCACCACCTCCCGCACGGCTTTCATCCCGGCGTGGTGCCCCAGGGGCCGGGGAAGTGAGCGACCCTTGGCCCAACGCCCATTCCCATCCATGATGATCGCGATGTGGGCGGGTACGGCCCCATGGACTCGAACGCGCTGAAGCAGGTCGTTGCTCATCCGCTCAGACTTCCAGGATTTCCGCTTCTTTCGCGTGGATGAGCGCTTCGATCTGTTTGATGTGCTCGTCGGTGAGCTTCTGGACTTCCTTCTCGGCGTGTCGCTTGTCGTCCTCGGAGATCTTCTCGAGCTTCTTGACCTTGGAGAGCGTGTCGGTCCGCGCGTGTCTCACCGCAATACGGCCTTCCTCGCCCAGCTTGTGCACCACCTTGACCAGGTCTTTGCGCCGCTCCTCGGAGAGGGCCGGCAGCGGCACCCGGATGAGGTTCCCTTGGGTCGCGGGGTTGAGGCCCAAATCCGAATCGCGGATGGCCTTCTCGATCGCCTGGGCGAGAGACTTGTCGAAGGGCTGCACAGTCAGCAGCCGGGGCTCAGGGGCTGCCACCATCGCCACCTGATTGAGCGGAACGTGGCCGCCGTACGCCTCCACCCGCACGATATCCAGGAGCGACGTGCTGGCCTTACCGCTTCGGATGGAGCTGAACTCGCGCTTGGTACTCTCGACCGCCTTGTGCATCAGATCCCGGGCATGCTTCGTCAGTTCGGGGATGGTGCTCATCGGACGATGGTCCCCACGTCCGGATCGCCTTCAAGCACGCGCTTGATTGCGCCGGGCTGGTTGATGTTGAAGACCACAATGGGAAGCTGATTGGCCTTACAGAGCCCGAAGGCGTTGGCGTCCATGACCGCGTAGTTCTTGACGATTGCGTCCTGGTAGGTGACCTGCCGGAGGAGGGTGGCTTTGGGGTCCTTCTTGGGATCGTTAGTGTAGATCCCGTCCACGTTGGTGGCCTTGAGGATCACCTGAGCCTCGATCTCGAGCGCTCGCAGCACGCCGGCGGTGTCGGTCGAGAAGAACGGATTGCCGGTGCCCGCGGCAAAGATGATGAGCCGCCCTTTCTCCAGGTGGCGGATGGCGCGGCGGCGGATGTAGGGCTCGGCCACCGATTCCATGCGGATGGCGGTCATCACCCGGGTGTTGACCCCGATCTTCTCCAGCACATCCTGCAACGCGAGCGCGTTGATGACCGTGCCCAGCATGCCCATGTAGTCCGCCGACACGCGGTCAATCCCCTCCTGACTGGCCGCCGTGCCCCGAATGATATTCCCCCCGCCCACCACGAGAGCGAGGTGCACACCGAGGGCGTGCACCGCCTTCACTTCCTTGGCAAAGGCCTCGACCGTCTGGAAATCGAGTCCGAAGCCCTTCTCGCCTCCCAGCGCCTCGCCCGAGATCTTGAGCAGAGCGCGGGTGTAGGCGAGAGCCATCAAACTTCTCCGATTCTGAACCGCGCAAAGCGCCGGACCGAGATTGCCTCGCCCAGCTTTCCGGAGGCTTCCTTGATGAGCTGGCCCACCGTTTTCTTGTCATCCCGCACGAACGGCTGCTCCAGCAGACTGCGCTCGGCCACAAACTTCTTGATCTTGCCCTCCACGATCTTGGCGCGGATGTTCTCCGGCTTGCCCTCGGTGGCCGCCTGTTCCTCGGCGATCCGCCGCTCCCGCTCGATCAGCTCGGCGGGCACGTCTTCCGGATTGACCCCGATCGGATCGGCCGAGGCGATGTGGATGGCGATCGCTCGCGCCAGCTCGGCAAAGTCGTCGGTGCGGGCCACGAAGTCGGTCTCGGAATTGAGCTCCAGGAGCACCCCCACCTGGCTGTTGTGGTGGATGTAGCTCACCACCAGCCCCTGGGAGGCCGTCTTGCCGGTACGCTTTTCGGCCTTGGCAATCCCCTTCTTGCGCAGGATCTCCGAGGCCTTGTCCATGTCGCCGCTGGACTCCTCCAGCGCCCGCTTGCAATCCATCATGCCGGCACCGGTGCGGACCCGCAGCTCGCTTACGTCTTTCGGCGAAATCGTCGTGCTTGCCATAATCTCCAACCCGATCAGCTCAGGGGTGAATAGTAAAGCCGCCGCTCCCGGCCCCACAGGCCTAGAGCGGCGGAGAATGCTTCCGGCTCAGCGGCTTACGCGCCAGCGTCACTCGCCGCGCTGGGTGCTGCCGCTTCGGCAACTCCCTCGGTATCGGCGTCGGTCTTGAGCCGGGCTGCGATCGCCTCGGGCTTCGGCCGCCGCTTCCGGCGGGGCCGACGGCGCTTGCGATCGGCATCCGCGTCGCCTTCGCTCCCCGCGTCGGTGCTGTAGGTCTCCGCGTCCAGATCCTCGGTGACCTCACGCATCGGCATTTGGGTTCGCGCTTCCTTGATCACGTCGGACAGGGCAGCCGTGATGAGGGAAACCGAACGGATGGCGTCGTCGTTGCCGGGCACCGGCACCGTGATCACGTCCGGGTCGGCGTTGGTGTCCACGATGGCCACCACGGGAATGCCCAGCTTGTTGGCCTCGGCGACGGCGATCTTCTCCTTCTTAGCGTCCACCACGAACAGCGCGCCCGGCAGCCGGCCCATGCCCTTAATGCCCTCCAGATTCCGGCTGAGCTTTACCCGCTCCCGCTCGAAGAGCAGCTTTTCCTTTTTGGTGTAGTTCTCGAAGTCGCCCTCGGCCGCGCCCTGCTCCAACTCCCGAAGCCGGCGAATCTGCTTCTTGAGGGTCTGGAAGTTCGTGAGCATGCCACCCAGCCAGCGCTCCGTGACGTAGTACGCGGCGCAGGCCTCCGCCTCGGCCTGCACAATGGCCTTGAGCTGCTTCTTGGTGCAGACGAAGAGCACTCCCTCGCCCTTGAGCACGACGTTCCGGAGAAGTTCCTGGGCCTTGGTGATCTGCCGGAGGGTCTTCTGGAGATCGATAATGTAGATGCCCGAGCGCTCGGCGAAGATGAAGCGCCGCATTTTCGGATTCCACCGGCGAGTCTGGTGGCCGAAATGCACACCGGCTTCGAGCAGGTCCTGCAATCGGGGCTGTGCCATGCGTTCAGTGACTTCCGATCCGATTGAGGGTTATGCGTCCACCGCGTTCATCTCCGGCTGCGACCCCCGCAGGGGCACCCACAGGCGGATCCCGCGATGTGCGAGGTCAGCGGGGTCACGGCCCCGCCGTAGATCTACCGCTTACTGAACTGGAACCGCTTCCGCGCGCCCGGCCGGCCGGGCTTCTTGCGCTCCACCGCGCGAGGATCGCGGGTCATCAGGCCTGCCGCGCGGAGCTTGAGGCGATGCTGACCATCGGCCTCGACCAGGGCCCGGGCGATGGCATGCCGCAAGGCGCCCGCCTGTCCCGCCTGTCCACCGCCGTTCACGTGCGCCTTGACGTCGAACGCGCCCAGGGTGTCCGTGGCGGTGAAGGATTGCTGGATATGCTGCACCAGTGACGGTCTCGGGAAATAGTCGCCGAGCGTTCGGCCGTTGATGTCCCACTTGCCGGTGCCGGGGGTGAGGTACACCCGGGCGACACTGGTCTTGCGCCGGCCGACTGCCTGCCACCGGAACTGCGGTGTCGCTGTCATGCGCTCGCCTTGGACTGGGTAACGGAAAAGGGCTTGGGCTGCTGCGCCGCGTGCGGGTGCTCAGGGCCGGCGTACACCTTGAGCTTGCCGCGAAGCTTCTGCTTGGCGAGCGACGTCTTCGGCAGCATGCCGAACACGGCCTTCTCGATGACCCGATCGGGGTGCTTCGCGAGCAGATCGCGCGCCGCCGTGAAGCGCTCGTGGCCCATGTAGCCGCTGTGGCGGAAATACATCTTGTTGGTCAACTTCCGGCCGGTCAGTTTGACCTTGGAAGCATTGATGACCACCACGAAATCGCCCCCATCCATGTGGGGCGTGTAAGTCGGCTTGTGTTTGCCGCGGATGAGCTGGGCCACGCGGCTAGCGAGCCGCCCGAGCGGAACGTCCTCCGCATCGACCAGGTGCCAGTCGTGGCTGATGTCCGCCGGTGTGGCGGTGAATGTCTTCATCGACTCCGCTGCCTCGGGCTTTGGACTTGGCCAAACTGAAACAGACTCACAAGATAGCGAGCAGCCCGGGTTTGGGTCAAGCCTCGAACTCCACCAGGACTTGTCCCTTCTCCACCGCCTCACCGGCGACAACCCGCACCGATTTCACCACGCCCGGGGCGCCGGCCTTGAGCTCGTTCTCCATCTTCATCGCTTCCAAGACCACGAGCGGGTGACCGGCAGCCACCTGCTCTCCAGGTTGAACCTGGACCCGAACGACCAGACCCGGCATGGGTGCTTTCAGCACTCCAGCGGCACGGCGCCGATCGCCGCCGCCGGCCAGGCTGCGAATGTGCCGGGTCCGCTCATCGAGCACCTCTATCTCCCATCGCTCGCCCTTGGGGGTGAGCGTCCAGCGGCCACGGCCGACCTCCTCCACGGAGAGGGTCAACGGCCTGCCGTCGATCAGGAGCTGACGGAGCGGTGTTCCCGGGATCGCTGCCAGAGTGGCGCTGTGAGCTCGCCCGTCGATGGTGACGCGGTCACCATCCACCTCGACCTCGATCGTTTGCCCATCCAACAGCACCACGTACTTCATGTCGGCTCCAGCACTGCCACCGTCTCCACGTGAGTCGTCTGGGGGAAGAGGTCGAATGCCTGCGTGAGCTTCAAATCGAAGCGCGGAAGCCGCTGGAGATCGCGCGCCAGCGTGGCGGGGTCGCAGGAGATGTAGACCAGCCGGCGAGGGAGGAGCCGCTCGAGCTCGGCGGTCACTCGCGCGTCCATGCCACTCCGTGGCGGGTTGACAATCACCAGGTCAGGTGGCCGCAGCTCGCGCAAGACGTCCTCCACCCGCCCGGCGTGTCGGCGCGCAGCCGGCCCTCTTGTCTCGGCTTCCGCCACGGCACGGCGATCGAGCTCCACGCTTTCCACCACCGCACCTTGTCTGACGAGTCTCTCCGTGGTCTCTCCGATGCCGGCATAGAGATCCCACACCTTGCGACCAGGGACGTCGCCGAGCTGCTGCACGGCGAATTCCCGGACCCGATCGCCCATCTCCGGATGCACCTGCTCGAATACGGTAGCCGGGTACGCCTCACCCGCCCCGGCGACCGCCCGTGCCGCCCCGCCCTCCGGCTGCCACCAGATGGTGGCGGCGACGCCGTCGCCCTGCATCGCCCGGAGCAGGCGCTGGGCTCCGGACCATACCTCGCTCTTTCCCGCTCGCAGGAGCAGGTGCCGGCCGCCGGACCGATCGAGCCGGAGCACGACCTGCTCGAGAGCAGGCGGCAGCAGGGTGCGAAGCTTCCTAATCGCTTGCCACATCGTCATCAGCTCGGGGACCGTAATGTGGCACCAGACGAGATCGAACACCTGATCCGGACGGTCGTAGCGATGGAGACCGATCCGCCGCCCTCCGGCGCTCACGTGCAGCGTCAGCTTGGTGCGGTAATCGTAGATTTTTGCCGCGGGTACAATGGGCGGATCCGGGACATCGCGCTTGCCGAGACGGCGGAGTGCATCGCCGACAAACGACTGGCGGGCCGAGAGCTGCGCTTGATACTCCAGATGCTGGAGCTGGCAGCCGCCGCACTCGTCCACCGCGTAGTGGGGACAGCGAGGGTCCACTCGCAGAGGTGAAGGCTCGATCACTCGCTGGACTCGGGCACGAGCGAACCGCTTGTGCTCGCGAACCTCGCTCAGCTCGACGAGATCACCTGGAGCGGTGCGAGGCACAAAGACAGTTTTGCCGTCGGGCAGCCGCGCCACCCCATCTCCGCCGGCGGCAAGACGGAGGATACGGAGCTCCGTCACCGAAGCGCTTCGCTCCGCGCCTGCCTGGTCCATTGGCTGTTGGATGCTTCGTCGGGAGCCATGGCGGGCCGCCGACCCTCCCGCACCTCATGTTCCGCCAGCGCTGCAGCGATGGCAAGGTCGTGAAGAGCTTCGGGTGAGCTGATCGGCCTGAGGAGATCCGGCCGGCGCTCCAAGAACTGGATGTCGATCTCGCCGCGCTGAAACGCAGAATCGGCCATCAACCGTCTGTGGAACGCCTGATTCGTGGCGACGCCGGTGACCACCAGCTCCTCTAACGCGTGCCTCATGCGGGTGAGAGCCTGAGCGCGGTCCGGTGCCCATACGATCAGCTTGGCGAGCATGGAGTCATAGTACAGTGTCACCTCGTCACCGGTCTCGACCCCGCTGTCCCACCGGACTCCCGGACCGGCCGGAGGCCGCAAGTACTCGATGCGTCCAGTTGAAGGAAGGAAGTTGTTGCCGGGATCCTCGCTCGTGATCCGGCACTCGATCGCCCAGCCTCGCGGGGCGAGGCCTGAGGAGGGAATCCGCATCGGCAGCCCTGCCCCGATCCGAAGCTGTTCCCGGACGAGATCGACCCCGTATGCCAGCTCGGTGACTGGGTGCTCGACCTGGATCCGGGTGTTCATCTCCAGGAAGTAGTACGATCCATCCCCGGTCACAAGAAACTCGCAGGTACCCGCGCTCCGGTATCCTACCGCCTGCGCTGCCGCCACCGCTGCCGCTCCCATGTGCTCCCGGAGCTCCGCCGAGACCGCGATGGACGGGGCCTCCTCGACCAGCTTCTGATGGCGGCGTTGAATCGAGCACTCCCGCTCGCCGAGGTGGATCGTGCGCTCATGATCGGCAAGCACCTGAATTTCGATGTGGCGCGGAGCCTCGATGAACTTCTCGAGGTACACGTTGGCGTCGCCGAAGGCCTTGAGCGCTTCGGACCTGGCCGCGTCGAGGCCAGCATCGAGCGCCTCAGGGCCGCGGACGAGGCGCATCCCCTTCCCACCCCCGCCGGCGGCTGCTTTGACCATCACGGGGTAGCCAAGGCGGTCTGCCGCGGCCCTCGCCGCGCGGTTGTCGTTTGCCGCCGGCGCGGCGCCGGGCACGATCGGTACCCCGGCCGCCTCCATCCGGCGGCGGGCTTCGGTCTTGTCACCCATAGCCCGAATGGCCTCGGCCGGGGGCCCGATGAACACCAAACCCGCGGCTTCGACCGCCTCCACGAAGGCGGCCCGCTCCGCCAGAAATCCGTAACCTGGATGCACGGCATCGGCTCCGGACTCGTGCGCGGCGGCGATGAGCCGCTCGATCGAGAGATAGCTCTGGGACGGTGGCGAGGGGCCAATGGCTATCGCGCGGTCGGCGGCCCGCACATGCGGACTGCCGTGATCGGTCGCGGAGTAGACCGCAACCGTCTCGAGGCCTTCTTCACGACATGCGCGAATGATTCGAAGAGCGATTTCGCCGCGATTGGCGATGAGGACCCGCTTCATAGGACGGAAGCGAAAACCCTCTCCGTCTTATCCGTCATGGCCTACACGTAGGCGGTGGGGCGTCTCCGAAGACCAGCAGGAGGCTGCTACAAAGGAGGGTATTGAACCGGGCAGCGCTATCGTAGACGCCGCGCACGTCCCGAAGCCAGACCGATCCGCCCTGGCGCGTCGCCTCGAGCAGCTCGGTGAGCGACAGGGCATCGGGGCCGGCGTCGACCGTCCGGCTGACCCGGGTGAGCCGAAACGGTGTCCAGACGATCGGAGGAGCCGCAGCACTGTCGGCCGTCGGCGTGAGGCACAGCGGCCGGCGCGCCGCCACATCCGCCAGCGCGTTGCGAACCGGGAGGCCCGGGGCGATGCCCATTGCCTCGGCCATGCGCCGGCGATAGACAGAATCGGTGGCGTAGCGGTCCGGTCGTAGCGGCAGGATCTCCCGAGTACGCAGATCCCCGTCGTCGTACCACACCGATAACGCCTCGAGATCGGTCCCCACCAGCAGGACTCCACCCGCGGGGCAGGAGCTGAGGAGGTTGGCTCCAAGCTCCACGATAAACCCCGGCATCTCAGGCGCGTCCGCGGGCGGGCCCGAAGCACCGCCGATGCTCCATCCGGAATCCTCGACGAGCACCACCGACCGCTCTAGCTCCGCCAGGCCGCGGTACACGACGCTGGAGTCCACCGCCAACCGCACCGCCTGATCGAGCGCGGTCGCGGCGAAGTCCAAATAAAGAGGGCCATCGGGATCGCCCCGGTGGCCTTGGAGGTGCCAGTCACGCGCATCGAGCAGATAGAAGCGGCCGAGCTGGAACCAGGCCCGGCCATCGTCGGGGGCAGTGGCGAGATAGCGGCCGAGCAGGTCGATGGCCATCTGCCGCTCACCGCTCCGCTCGAGCGCGGCAGCCCGGGGCGCGACGTTCGGGTCAATGGCAGCCTGGGCGTGGACGCCGCCATTCCACAGCGCCGACACCACCACGAGCGTAAACCCACCCTGCCGCAGAAGGCGCCGCACGGGGTCAGTTGGGCGTGGAGGGCATGAGGAACTCACCTGACACATGTGTGTCAAAAATGGCTCGGGGCCCAGCAGTTGGCTAGGGGACGCCGGTGAATCCGTCACTCACACTGGGGCTCAGAGCGGGATGTTCCCATGCTTCTTCAGCGGATTCCGGTCTCGCTTGGTTCGAAGCGTGCGCAGCGCTTCGATCAGCCGGGGCCGGGTATCCCGGGGATCGATCACATCGTCGATGTAGCCCCGGGCCGCCGCGGCATACGGGTGAGCGAACTTCTCGGTGTAGTCCTCGATCAGCCGCTCGGTGGCGGAAGCAGGGTCCTTGGCCTGGGCGATCTCTTCCTTGAACAGGATCTCGACGGCGCCCTTTGGTCCCATCACCGCAATCTCGGCCGAGGGCCACGCCAGGTTCATGTCGCCCCGGATGTGCTTCGAGCTCATGACATCGTAGGCTCCGCCGTAGGCCTTTCGGGTGATCACGGTCAGCTTGGGCACCGTGGCCTCACAGTAGGCATAGAGCAGCTTGGCCCCGTGCTTAATGATCCCGCCATGCTCCTGCGCCACGCCGGGGAGGAACCCGGGCACGTCGACGAAGGTCACCACCGGCAGGTTGAAGCAATCGCAGAAGCGGATGAATCTCGCCGCCTTGACGGAGGCATTGATGTCGAGGACCCCAGCCAGCACCGCCGGTTGATTGGCGATGATGCCGACCGGAGCCCCGCCCAACCGGGCGAAGCCCACCACGATGTTGTCCGCGTGGCCACGTTGTACTTCCAGGAAGGCGCTTTCATCCACCACCCTGCTAATCACGCCGTGCACGTCGTACGGCTTGTTGGGTGTGTCCGGGATGAGGTCCAACAGAGCCTGGTCCCGCCGGTCAGCGGGATCGAGGGTGGCCCGCTGCGGCGCCTCGTCGAGGTTATTGAGGGGCAGGAATCCGAACAGTTCCCGGATGGCCTGAATACACTCGGGCTCGGAGTCGTGCACGAAGTGGGCGACGCCGGACGTTCCCCCATGAGTATCGGCACCGCCCAGCTCGTCAAAACTCACCTCTTCGTGCGTCACCGTCTTCACCACGTTCGGCCCGGTGACGAACATGTAGCTCACCCCGCGAACCATGAAGATGAAGTCGGTGATGGCCGGGCTGTACACCGCGCCACCCGCACATGGCCCGAGGACGGCCGAGATCTGGGGAATGACGCCTGAAGCGAGGGTATTTCTGAGGAAGATGTCGGCGTAGCCGCCGAGCGAGGCCACGCCTTCCTGGATCCGGGCGCCGCCCGAGTCGTTGAGGCCGATCACGGGCGCGCCGGTCTTGAGCGCCAGGTCCATGACCTTGCAGATCTTCTCGGCATGAGCCTCGGACAATGACCCGCCAAACACGGTGAAGTCCTGGGAGAACACGTAGACCAGCCTGCCGTCGATCCGGCCCGAGCCGGTCACCACCCCGTCACCGGGAAAGACCTGCTGGTCCAATCCGAAGTCGGTTGACCGGTGAGTGACGTAACGGTCGAGCTCGAGGAAGCTGCCCTCGTCCAGTAGAAGGTCGAGTCGCTCCCGGGCGGTGAGCTTGCCCTTCTTGTGTTGCTGGGCGACTCGATCGGCTCCCCCGCCCTGCTCGGCGAGGCCCTGCCGATGATGCAGCTGGTCGAGGAGCTTACGAGGATCGGGCATGGTGGCGTGAAGATAAGGCGGCGGGAGAGAACGGAGAAGACGGAAACGATGGAAATGAGGAAAATGCGAAAGGGCGGCTGGATCTCCCCGATCCCACCGCCCTCTCCGTCCGCTTCCGTCTTCTCCGCCTATTCCGTCACCGTTGTCTCCTCGAACGCCGGCTTCACGGGCGGAATGATCGGCTCGTCGGGGTACCCGATGACGGCGAGCACGATCCGGTGATGGATCGGGTCCACCTCGAGCACCTTGAGATCGAGGACCTGGCCTTCCTTCACTGCCTCGCCGGGGTTCTCGATGTTGGGGACGCCCAGCTGGGACATCGGGACGAATCCCTCGATATCGTTGCCCAGATCGACCACCACGCCCTTGTCCATCAGCCGCACGGCCCGGCCGCGAAGCTCCATCCCGATGGGATAGGTCTCACCGATCTTGAGCCAGGGATCCTCTTCCGCCTGCTTGAGCCCGAGCGAGATCCGCTTGTTCTCCGCGTCGATGTTGAGGATCACAACGTCCACCGCGTCGCCCTTCTTGACCACTTCGGACGGATGCTGGACCCGCTTGGTCCAGGACATGTCGGAGATGTGGATGAGGCCATCGATCCCCGGCTCGATCTCGACGAAGGCGCCGAAGCTGGTCAGGTTCCGCACCTTGCCGTTGATGCGAGTGCCCACCGGGTACTTGAGTGGAAGCACCATCCAGGGATCCTGCTCGGTCTGCTTCATGCCGAGCGAGATCTTCTCCTCCGCCTCGTCCACCTTGAGCACCACTGCCTCGATGGTCTCACCGATGCTGACGATCTTCGAGGGATGCCGGACGTTGCGGGTCCAGCTCATCTCGGAGATGTGCACCAAGCCTTCGATGCCGGGCTCGATCTCGACGAAGGCGCCGTAATTGGTGATCGATACGACCTTGCCCTGGACGCGGGTGCCGACCGGATACTTGGCCGCCACGTTCTGCCAGGGGTAGGACTGGAGCTGCTTCATGCCGAGGCTGATGCGCTCGCGCTGCCAGTCGATATCGAGGATTTTCACCTCGACTTCCTTGCCGATGGCGACCATCTCGGTCGGATGGGAGACCCGGCCGTACGACATGTCGGTGATGTGCAGCAGGCCGTCGACGCCGCCCAGGTCGATGAAGGCGCCGAAGTCGGTGATGTTCTTGACCACGCCCTTTCGTACCTGGCCGACAGCGAGCTCCTTCATCAGGTGCTCGCGCTTGTGCGCCCGCTCGTTTTCCAGAATCACCCGCCGGCTGACCACGATGTTCCGGCGCCGCTTGTTCAGCTTGATGATCTTGAATTCGTAGGTCTGGCCCAGTAGCTCGTCGATATTCGGCACCCGGCGGAGCGCGATCTGGCTCCCCGGAAGGAACGCGTCCACCCCCATGAGATTCACTACCACACCGCCCTTGATCTTCTTGACCAGGGTGCCCTCGACCGGCTGATCGCTCTCGTGCGCCACGCGGATCTTTTCCCAGACCCGCATGAAGTCGGCCTTCTTCTTCGACAGGACGACGGCGCCTTCCTGATCCTCCAGGTGCTCGAGGAAGACCTCGACCTCGTCGCCCTCTTTCAGCGAGTGGGGGTCCTTAAACTCATCCAGTGGGACCGACCCCTCGGACTTGAAGCCTACGTCGAGAATTACCGCATTGTCTGTGACCCGGAGGACCTTGGATTTGACGATCTCACCTTCAACGATCTGCGACATGGTGCCCTCGTACATCAAGAGCATCTGCTCGTAGTCAGAGTCGCTGTAGTCTTCGTCGTAGAGGTCCTGCCGAACGCGGAGGCCGGTGGGGGAGATGAACTGGTCGGTTGAGTGGTCGGTTGAGGGATTGAGTTGGTCAAGCATGCGAAGCTGTGCCGTCCTTATTAAAGTGCCGCGCCGGGGAAGCCGCGGGCCAGAGTCATGTCGCGCCACAGGCGGGAGTGCCTGTGGGGAGCCCATGAGGATAGTGGCCGAAGCCCCACAACGCAAGGCCTATCAATCGGTTGGGCGCTGGGTCTATTTGACTGTAACAGATTTCGGGTCCATCAGAATTAGCAGGTCGTCCACCGTCCACGGGCGGTCCGTCAGGCCAGAAGCCATAGCCGGGGTTGTCTTAGCCTTCCGCTCGCTGGTCAGAGTGGAGTGCACCCGAATGAAGTTGTGCACGAAAAAGTTGAGGGCGACGGCGTGAACGTGGTTCTCGGCCTTCCTGGAATGGGCAATCGTCAGCCTCGCAAACCGCTTGCAGTGCTGCCGGGTGTTGAGGTTGAGGTTTTCAACGTAGGAGGTTGACACCTTGTCCATGTCGGGCCGACCGATCACCCGGATCTTCATTGCCCCGGTGCACATGGGCGGGCTGTAGCGACGACGGCTTTCCTCGTCTATCGAGACAGCGTACTGCTTCACAAGCTGGGCGAAGTCGCAACGGGCAAACCCGAATGCATGGCGCACGGCGGTGACGTAGCCGAGCCATCCGTCCGTGGTGAGCTGGATACGTCCTTTGACCCGGCCAGCCAGGTCCTCCATGAACGCGAAGGTGTTTTCGTTATTCCGAGCGCCGACCAGGTAGGAGATGACTAGCTTGGTGTCGGCATCTATTGCGGCGAAGGTCCAAATGTCGCCGTGCCCCGGTAGCGTGGCATTCCTCTGCTTGGTCCCGCAAAAACTCCACTGCTCATCTGCCTCGACCCGGACCGTGGGAAGGTTCCGCATCCGCAAGCAGTGGTAAGCCGAGCAAAACTCCCCAGCCTCAGCCAGCAGCCGGAGGACCGCACCCTTGCTGATCCCAGCCACCCGAGAGGCGGCCCGAACACTCATCCCGTCCGTCAAGCACCGGAGGGCTGTACCGCGTACGGCTGGCGAGAGGCGATTCATGCTAGATAATCTATGCTTGAGCGGTCAAGAATGCAAGGGCCAAGAAAGAGGGCTAGGTGGCTGCCCTAGCCCTTCTTATGCCAGCGAGCCTGAGCCGCTTTTTTGGCGATGGCTTTTCGTCGCTTGGCACTGAGCACCTTTGCCCGGGCCGGGCCTCCTATTCGGCCCCCCAGGCTGCCCAGCAGCCTCGCTGCTTGGCTCCGTGCGTCAGCATCGGGATCGGTGCCCGTCAAGCGAGCAACGGCCCGGAAAGCGGCCTCGTTGGGGTCCGTAGGTGGCTTACTTGACCGTTTAGGCATACGTCCAGTATGCATCATTGACCGCCTTGGGACAAGGGCCGGATTACTCCGCGAGCTGTCAGGGCCGTCACGTATCCAGGGCTATCCAAAGGACAGTCTATAAGGTCATTCAATTGGGAGCGTGTAAGCTGGAGTTGACGACTCATTTTACTAAGCAAGCCATCGTTGTATTCCCGAAATGCCGTACCGCGCGAAACCTTAGTAAAGACCGCGCGGGTAAGTCCTGCGTGCGAAAAGAAGTAGTAATCGTGGTCCCGGTTGCCCGGGCGAAGTGCGAAACCCTTGGAAGTAAGCGAGGAGACAATCGCGGCACGTTCCCTAGGCATTGCCTATGCGATACGAAGGACGAATTGGTAAAGATCCATAGCGTCCTGGTCGAATGTGCTCAATAGCATGGCACCCAAAACGGGCGCAAGGTCGGAAGCCTCTGACAGCAAATCCTTGTATGCAGCCGTAAGGGTTTCCCCCGCGCCCAGAAGGCTCCACCGCTCATGCCGGATGTAGACAGTATCACCGTCCCGCTCCACGAAGAACGGCTCTTTATGAAGGCGGATGATGGGTCGGCCCGGGTGGACCGTAAGCCCGGCTAGTGGCCCTGGGATGCTCGCCGGCGGCGAGGAAGCCTCAGGCACTGGAGCAGCTTGTGGGCGCACAAGTGTTGTATACGACAGGGGTGTGTGCCGAAGCCACTTGGCCGACGCGGTCGCCGCCGCTGCGCTGCTCATTTCTGCTTCTCCGCCTTAGCCTGCTTATCCATATGAGCCTGGTACTGAGTTCGAGTCTGCCGCGCCACCTCAGCTCTTTCAAGAAGCCATTTACCGACAACCACGCTGGCTTCGGGAGAAAGAACCAGAGTAGCAAGCACTTTTCGGGTAAGAGTGCCTCGTTTGATGATGTTTCCCTTGGACACATCCACCTGTCCGCCTGGCCCCACCTCATGCTCCTCCATCGCTGGAATGGTGCCAAACTCAGAATAGACATGCATAAAGACGAGGGTGCCATCAACAGAGGGTCCCCCAATCGCCCCGTTGACGGGGATCGTGGGACGGACGTCCTGCTCTTCGTAGACAATGGAAATGGACTGGGGAGCCTCGGCCATGCCGGAATGTGTGTTCCAGAACGCTCAAGCACAAGCCGAATACTGCCCAAAGCTCGCCAAAGTGGCGGGTTAGGACCCACTATCCCTCCTTTGTAACAACTTTATTGGACCAGCGCCAATCGGTTGGGGCTTGAGGTGTGGGGTCAGCTCAGCGGCGGGAGAAGATCGGCCGGGCGCGGTCCACGATGACGCGAACCTGCTCGACAAAGTCCATGGTGGTGGTGTCAAGGTGAACCGCGTCGCTGGCGGCCCGAAGCGGGGCCACGGCCCGGGTCGAATCGGCGTGGTCACGCGCCGCCAGAGCGGCGGCTTCGGCATCGAGGCCCTCGGGCTGTACCGGTATGCCGCGCTGGCTGATGCGGCGGCCCGCTCGAGCCTGAGGCGACGCAGTCAGAAAGATTTTGAGGTCGGCGTCGGGAAAGACCACCGTGCCGATATCCCGTCCATCCACCACGACGTCCTGACCCGCGCGAACCAGGGCTCGCAACCGGGCATTGATCCATTCGCGCACCACCGGAATAGCCGAGATGGCGGAGACCTGCGCGGTGACCCTCGCGCTCCTGATCTCCAGGTCCACCGGCTCACCTTCGAGATACGCGGCGAACCCGGCCTCGTCCGGCTGAAGCATCAGGCCGCGATCCTCGGCGGCCCTCAAAATCGTTTCAGGACTGAGAGTGCTGAGGTCGTCAGTCTGAAGCCCCCGCCTTGCCGCCTCTCGCAGGGCAACGAGGGTCACCCCCCGGTAGAGCGAGCCCGAATCGAGGTGGGCAAGACCGAGCGCTTCGGCCACGGCGCGCGCGGTACTCGACTTTCCCGAGGCCGCTGGCCCGTCGATGGCGATGACACCGCCGCTCAACTGAGCCTCGATCGGCCGAGATGTTGGTCCATTCGCGGGGTCCCCCTGCCCGGGCGGCCGGCTGGCAGCCGCGGCATTCTATCCGCGGCGAGAAGGATTATAATCCGTCGCCTCAATCCTTCGCCTCACTGAGATAGGAACAAACAATCCTTACGAGACTCCCTGACCGCTCAGCCCGCCAGTGGCGTCACGGCATCTTCGTCGGCTATGTAGTCGTCATGGTGCTGGTTTTTCTAGTGCCGGTGCGCACCATTCCGCTCGCGGAGGCAAACCACCTCGACAAGCTGGTCCATTTTGCAGTTTTTTCGGGGTTTGCCCTGCTCCTTCATATCGACCGTGCATCGAAGCCGGTGTGGACGCTCCTCATCTCGTTCGCGTTCGCGGCGGGAATCGAGCTGGTGCAGTGGTTCCTGCCCTACCGAGACGCGGACTGGTGGGATTTCTTCGCTGGTGCGGCGGGGGCCGTCTTCGGAGTCCTTCTCCTGAGCCTGGTCGAGCCAAGGCTGCCGCAGGGTGGAGGCCCCTGATCAGGATCGGCGACGAATCCTCCTCAACGTCTCGGGAAACCCCGGAAAGCTCACGGCGGCGCACGCCATGTTGTCGATTCTGATCTCGGCTCCCGGGAGAGTCCGGAGCACCGCGAACGCCATGGCCAGCCGGTGGTCGGCCGCGGTCCGCACCCTTCCCCGAGGTGGCCGGTGACGGCCTTCCACAATGAGGTCATCACCGACCACCTCCGCGCGTGCGCCAACGGCTCTGAGGTTCTCCGCGATCAACCCGAGGCGGTCACTCTCCTTCACCCGGAGCTCGCCGACCTGTCGGAACGCGGTAATGCCCTCCGCCCGTGATGCGAGAACCGCCAGAAGCGGGATCTCATCGATCAGTCCGGGAATCTCCCCGGCAGCCACCTCAGTCGCGCGGAGCGCGCCGGGACGCACCAAGAGATCGCCGACCGGCTCACCGAAGCTCGTGGTGGTGTTGGCTATCTCGACCCGGCCTCCCATCCGGCGGAGGACTTCCAGAAAACCGATGCGGGTCGGATTGATCCCGACACCCGAAATGCGGAGCTCGCCTCGCTCCGCGAGAATGGCCGCCCCGACCAGAAATGCCGCAGAGGAGGGATCGCCGGGGACGTGAATATCGAATGGCTCGATCCGCCCCTCCGGGGAGAAGCGGATCCAGCCATCACCCTCCGCCACTCCGTAGCCAAAGGAGCGGAGCAGTCGTTCGGTGTGGTCGCGTGAGCGTCCATGCGGCTCCCGCACAGACACCGGCACGTCGCCCGCCACGCCGGCGAGCAGAATGGCGCTCTTAATCTGCGCACTGGACACCGGCATCTCGTAGCTCAGCGGCTGGAGGCGGGCGCCCTCGACTGTGAGGGGTAGGCCATCGCCGTTGCGCTCGATAAACCGCGCTCCCATCGTGGACAGCGGTGCCGTAACTCGGCGCATCGGCCGGCGGCGCAGCGACCGGTCGCCGGTGAGCGTGGCGGAGAACTGGTGAGCCGAAAGGAGGCCCAATAGCAGCCGGGTGGTGGTTCCCGAGTTCCCGCAGTCCAGAATCTCGATCGGCCGGCGGAAGCTGCCCCGTCCCTGCACCAGGGCCACAGCACCTTGGCGAAGCGGTGAGACGCCGGCACCTAGCTGCCGGAGGACTCGGGCGCTGGAGCGGGCATCGAGCGAGGTGAGCGCGCCGGTAATCCGGCTCATGCCGCGCGCCAGCGCCGCCAGCAGCAGCACCCGGTGGGTGATGCTCTTATCGCCCGGAACCTGGACAGTGCCCGCAACTCTCACCGGTCGATGCCCCGCCGAAACGCCTGGGCAGTTCGGAGGTAGGATTGCAGCGCCGGGAGATCGCTGCTCTCCATCGCTCGCCGGAGCTCGGCCAGGCTCGCCTCGGTCCGCTCCAGGGCCAGACTCACCGCCCGTCGGTTGTAGAGGAAAATGTCGAGCCACAAATCGGGACTGCTGGCCGCGATCCGGGTGGTATCCTTGGCCCCGGCGCCGAACGACACGCCACCGAGCCCCTGGGCGGCGAGCGTCCTGGCGAGGGCGTAGGCAACCGCCTGCGGCAGGTGGCTGGTCCAGGCCAGCTGGCGGTCGTGGGCCTCTGCGTCGATGCGAACCGGTGAGGCTTCCAGGGTGTGCTCCCAGAAACCGGACACGCTCTGCGCCGCACGATGGCCTTCCGCGGTCCCGGTCTCGCAGATGTACACCACGCAGCCGCGGAGGCGGTCGGGACGAGCCGAGGTGAATCCGGATTCATGAGTGCCGGCGAGAGGGTGGCCGCCCGCGAACCGATCGCCCAACCCTGCGGTCACGGCGCCCTCGACCACCGGCGCTTTGACGCTGCATACATCGGTCAGGATGGCTCCAGGCTCGAGCTGGGAGGCCAGTGTTGTGATCAGATCGATGGTGGCCCGGGGGGGTACGGCGAGCACGACGAGTTCCGCACCGCGTACGGCACGGGGAGCGGTGTCGGCCAGATCGGTCACGGCGCCCGCCTTGAGTGCCTGAATTCCTTCGGCCGGCTCGGGAGAATAGCCCATCACCCGGGCCACACCGGCCAGCCGCGCCTGCCAGGCGAGGGAGCCTCCGATCGCCCCCAACCCGATTACAGCGAGCGAAGCCGGGCGCACGAGTCGCTGGGGAGAGAGTACTTCAAGGGCCCATCCGATGACCAGGGGGAGGCTGCCGTCGCTGTCGCTGTTGCCGGACGTGCCTGAAGATTGTACTGATATGACACCCGATTCTCAACGGACTTACGCGTGCCCAAGATCCTCGTCGTCGAAGACAGTCCGGACAACATGAAGCTGTTCCGGACCGTGCTCACCCTCAAGGGTCACGAGGTGACCGGCCTGCCGGGGGGCGAGGGTCTGCTCGAGACCATCGAGCGTACGACTCCCGAGCTGGTGCTCATGGACATCCAGCTACCGGGTCAAGACGGCTTCGCGCTGCTGCGGGAGATCAGACAGTCACCCTTCTCCGCGCTGCGGGTCGTTGCCCTGACGGCGCACGCCATGACCGGGGATCGCGAGCGGGCGCTCGAGGCGGGGTTCGACGGGTACATCACCAAGCCCATCGACATTCGGAACTTCCCCACGCAGGTCTCCCGCGCGCTCATCGGAGAGCGGGTGGAAGGGTAGACCCGTACCGGAGCAGTACGAGTGAATGCGGCACCAGGCTCACCCTGTCCTCCTGCACTGGCCGGGGCATCTGATGCGCGGTATCGATCAGCTCGGTCCACATGCCCGGGCGTCCGATGGCGGGCAGGGTGAACCACTTTGTCCGGCCTCCCCCGTTCAGCAGGAGGAGGATCGGGTCGCCGTTGAGCCCGCGGCCTTGCTGGCCGGTCTCGTCTGACGCCTCCCCTCGGATCAGCATCCCCAACAGGTGATTGGCCGGATCCTCCCACTCAGCCGCGGTCATCTCTCCGCCCTCCGCCCGAAGCCAGGTGAGATCCCTGGTGTGCTCGAGCCCCGCCGGCTCATGGCTGAAGAAGGTGCGCCGTCGGAGCACCGGATTGGCGGCACGGATGGCGAAGACGGTACGGGTGAACTCCAGCAGCTCACGGTCCAACGGCTCGAGCTTCCAGTCGATCCAGGTCAGTGGCCCGTCATGGCAGTACGCATTGTTATTGCCCGACTGGGTCCGGCCCAGCTCGTCCCCGTGTGAGATCATGGGGACCCCCTGCGCGAAGGCGAGGGTGGCCAGCAGCGTTCGCTTGATTCGTTCCCGCATCCGCACGATGGGTGTGGCTGCCGCGGGTCCCTCCACCCCCCAATTGCGGCTCCAGCTCTGATTGGTTCCGTCGCGATTGTCCTCGCCGTTTGCCTCGTTGTGTTTGGTCTCATAACTGACGAGATCATGCAGGGTGAACCCGTCATGGCAGGTGACGAAGTTCACGCTGGCCTGGGGCCCGCGGCCGTTGTGCCCGTATAGATCACTGCTGCCGGACAGCCGAGAAGCCAGTTCGCCCACCTGCCCCGTATCGCCTCGCCAGAAGCGGCGAACGGTATCACGGTACTTGCCGTTCCACTCGCTCCAGCCCCCCGGGAACCGTCCCACCTGATACCCGTCAGGCCCGAGATCCCAGGGCTCGGCGATCAACTTGACCTGGGACAGCAGCGGATCCTGGCGTACCAGCTCGAAAAACTCCGCGGCCGGATTGAAGCCGTGATCGCCTCGCCCCAGCACTGGGGCGATATCGAAGCGGAATCCGTCCACGTGCATTTCTTTCACCCAGTACCGGAGGCTGTCCACGACCAGCTGGAGCGTGCGCGGGTGTCTGAGATCCACGGTGTTGCCGCAGCCGGTGAAATCGGTGTACAGCCGGCGGTTCTCCGGGTTGAGCCAGTAGTACGCGCTGTTCTCCAGGCCGCGGAAACTGAGCGTCGGTCCGAGTTGATTCCCCTCGCCGGTGTGATTGTACACCACGTCGAGCAGCACCTCGATCCCTGCCTGGTGGAACCGCTTGACCATGGTCTTGAATTCGGCCACCTGGCGCCCAGGCATACCGGAGGCCGTGGCAAACCGTATATCGGGAGCGAAATAGGCGATCGAGCTGTAACCCCAATAGTTGGTCAGCCCCATCTCGGCGAGCCTGCGTTCGGTGAACATCTGATGCACCGGCAGGAGCTCGATCGCCGTCACCCCGAGACGCGTCAGGTGATCGATGATGGGGTCGCTCGCCAGCCCGAGATAGGTTCCTCTCAGCTGCGCCGGAACATTCGGGTGCAGCATGGTCATGGCCTTCACATGACACTCGTAGATCAGAGTGCGGTGCCACGGGGTTCGCGGAGGCTGGTCGCCTTCCCAACTGAGACCGGGCTCGATAACCAGGCACTTGGGCATGGCTCCGGCGCTGTCCCGGTTGTCGATCACCAGGTCGCGGTTCGGATCTGCCGTGCGCTCGGGATGGCTCGAGAGAACGTCGCTCCACCCGATGGTACCGCTGATGGCCTTCGCATAGGGATCGAGCAGCAATTTGGCGGGATTGAAGCGGTGTCCCTCGTTGGGGGCGTCCGGACCATGAGCCCGGTACCCGTAGGCCTGGCCCGGACGAACATCCGGCAGATATGCATGCCAGATCTGGTCGGTCCGCTCCTGAAGTGCGATACGCTCGGCGGCGACCGCATCCTCGGCGTCGTTGAAGAGGCAGAGCTCCACCCCGGTCGCGTGCCCCGAGTAGATAGCGAAATTGGTCCCCTCGCCATCCCACGTGGCGCCGAGTGGGGCCGGAGCGCCGGGCCGCGCCCGCCTCACGCGCGAGCGTCCCTTGGTGATGGTGGGAGCGCAGCCTTCAACGGTGTGGGCTCAGTCCAGCGGCTTGTGCAGGCGGGCACTCCGTATTCTCGACAGCCCGCGGACGGCAATGACCAGAATGGCCAGAGTCCAGACCGCGGTAAACACCACCTTGGCTGGGTCAGATGCGCCCCGGACGTTACCCATGAAGTAAATGGCCACGAACACGGCGTCGAGCACGAGCACCAGCGCGACCAGCAGAAGTACTTCCCTTTTCAGGAGGAGCAGGAGAATCATCTCGACGCCTTCCTGTGTGGGCTAGCTCAGGGGGTCAGCGCTCTCCGGCCGGGCGCGCCGAGCTCAGCTCTATTGGCCGCACGGCATCCACACTCGTGTTCATGCCGGTCACGACCCGCCGATGATAGTCGAGCTGCCCGAGATGGTACGCAAAGTGGACCGCGAGGTGCACGAGATAGTCACCCGTCCTGACCCGGGAGCCGGCGACCAACTCGGGAAAATCGGCTGCCAGCTGCGCCGCGCCCACGGCAGTGGATGCGGCTTTGACCGCTGCGCGCGCGGCATCGATCCCCCTCAGCAGCTCTGGCCGAGGCACGTTCCGGCGGGCGAACTCGGCGGGCCGGTCGCGCACGTAGCCGGTGCCCGCCAGCCGGGCGCCGAAATAATGCTGGATATTGCCGGTGAGATGCAGGACCAGCGTGCCGCCGACATTCGCGACGCCAGGTATCTCTCGCCACAGATCCCGCTCGTCGGGGTAGGCTTCGACCTCGCGCCGGAGCGTTGCAAGGTCCCGGTCGAGCATGGCCGCAAGCGCCACCACCTGTTCCGGCTGCTTAGTGCGAGGCGTCGGCATGAGGCGACCGATGGTCTTGGCGCTGAAAGGCGAGGAACTGGTGGATCCCCGCGATTGCCGCGGAGTCGGTGGAATGAATTCGAAGCGAGCCACCGTGCGGCACGGTATCCGCGATGTAGTTGATCAGGGATTGGCGCGCCGCCATGATCGCCGTCCCGGGGACCGTGCGATCATGCACGAAGCCGGGGACGGTGAAATCCCCCCGCCGAAAGGCCGCGCCGATCTCCGCCATGTGAGCCCGGATCTGAGTCACCCCGGCTGGATCATCGCTGTCACGGACCAGGGTGATGCGCCCGCCGTCAGGCAACGGCTCGAAGTGGTGAGTAGAGGTGTACTGGTCCACGCCCATGGCCACGTGACCTCGGGTCTGTACCTGGGCGAAGGCGCTATCGTCGGGTGATGCGGGCGGGGAATGGGTGCGGGACTGGACCGCGGCCCGGTCGCTGCACGCGGCCAGGAGCATCGTCAGGAATAGGGCGGCGCGCGCCGACAGGGTGCGGCGACTCATTCTTCGAGGTCGATCCGCTCCAGCTCCCGCTCCGTCGCCCCTTGCCGCAGCCGACGAAAGACCGACTCCAGGAGCTCGACCCCGATGAGCAGTCCAACTGTCACCAGAGTGAGTACGATAGCGGCCGCCAGGTGCCCCAGGCCAATAAGCGATCCCAGCGCAGCCAGCACCCAGATGACCGCGGCAGAGGTGACTCCAACGACGGCGCCCTCACGCGCCAGGATCACTCCACCGCCCAGAAAGCCGATGCCGGTGACGACCTGGGCGAGGACCCGGGTCGGGTCCACCCGATCGCCCGAAAACGAGGCGCCCAACCCCACGAACAGCTGTGTGCCAAGGCAGATCAGAATGCTGGTGCGGATCCCCGCGGCCTTGCCCCGCAGTTGCCGCTCGAGGCCAATAATGCCGCCGCAGAGGATGGCCGTCCCGAGACGGAGCCAGAATGTTTGCGTCTCCGGGTTGAGCGGGTCGAAGTTCATCAGGCCAGATCCGAAGCGCGCCTCATCTCCGCCGCGCCGGCCTGGCCTGAAGCGTGCCCCCAAAGACCTGCTCGTCCACCCAGCGCAAGAGCGCCCCGTCGAGCTCGATCGGCTCCTGACCCGGGACGTGGGGCAGGACAGGCCGACGCTTCCCTTCGTTCATCAGGTACCACATGGCCGGGATCGCCGGCTGGCCGCGGCGTTCGTTGGCCACCTGGGCCTCGTAGGAGACGAAGTGAAACTCACGGCCTCGGTGACTGAGGCGGCGCTGCTCGACTTTATGGCTACTCACGGAGAACTCGCTGGAATGGACGGGGAGAAATGTAACCGCAGTCAGCCTCCTCCGAGAACGATCTGATCCCGGTCGAGCATATCGGGGTTGGCCTCCAGCCAGGCGAGCACGCGTCCTCGAACCGAGGCCTCCGTGTCGTCCGGTCGGGCCGGGAACTTGGTCAGCGCGGTGCCGCCTATGGTGACGTACCACATCGGAGGCTCGCCTCCCAGTGCGGCCGTGATCTGCTTTCCCCGATGTTCCAGACTTAGCTGTTTCATGAGGCCTTTGATTTAGCGGTCGGCGCCCCTCGGGTGCTCTGAAAACGCGACGTCTACAGTGTAGCCGTCCGGATTTATCAGCGCGCCCAGCAGACGACGGGCGCTTTCCTGGGCGTGGGCCGTCACGCCCAACTCTCCGGCTGCGTCGACCAATTGATCCCGGGCGAGCTGGAAGATCGTGTCGCGGTCCTCCGGACGGAAAAGATTCCACAATCCGCTACGCTCGTCATAGGTCCGAAGCTGCGTTACCTCGACGCCGATCACCTTCGCAGGTGGGAGGACGATATGCACCTGGCGGGCTCGGTGGTCGATGTCCACCTGGGTTCCCGCATCGAGGTCGATCCCGGCCAGGATCGTTCCGGTCACGACCACGAGCGAGCGCTTGGTCGATCCGAGACGCCGGTTCTGGTACACCACGACATCGCGGACGGTGGTCTCGCTGGTGACGAGCTTGGCGACGGCACGCATCTTCTCGACCACCACACCCTGCGTGACCGTCGTCTGGCCCTGGCCCGGCAGCGCCCTGCGGGCGAGCGGCAGCAGGTGCTGGGCGGCAACACCGATGAGAAGAAGAGCCCCGACGAAAAGAAGGAAGGAAACGGCAACCGCGGTGACCGGCCGTCTAGGCCGTGATGGCGCCATACCGTGCTCAGAACTCCCGGCGCTTCATTTCCTTGAACAGACGCCGGGTCTCCGGCTCCTCTTCCTCGGAGCGCTGCCGGAGCGTAGAGTCGAACTGCGCGGCTTTGTCGCGCTTGGGCGGCACGACCTTCTCCGCATTCTTCTTGGCCAACGCTGCTATACGGGCGTCTTCACGCTTCGACATCGCGCCTCCAGATGAGAATTCGACAGAAACCCGCTCCGTTTAGAACGCGTGCTGGCGGGCCTGATCGATGCTCTTGCCCAACTCGGCGGCAGCATCGTACAAGCCGGAGAGCTCCGCGTGCCGCCCGCTCACACCGCCGGCTCGGAGGTCTCCACTCAGCCCTCGACACATCTCGGTGGCGCGCCGGATCCGGAATCGCTCCTGAAATCCCTTGTAATCATCACCACCAGCCGCGCTGAGAAGCCCCCAGAGCCGCAGCCGCATGTCGTCGAGTGAGCTCTTGAAATCCTCCAAGCCCTCGACCGGCGCTTGCCCCCGTGCGAGCCGGCCTTCAATTGCCGTCAGCGTTGAGTTGAGAATGCCGACCTGCTCGATCAGGCTCGGTTCCGCCATCGATCCTCCACGACTCAGAGTGTCGGGTCTCGACGAAAGATGCTACGGGTGCCCCTCGGCCAACAACATCCCGCTATCGCCGCAGCTCCCGTCCACAGCCTCATCCTGAACCACCACATCCCGAACAATGCCGCCCACGGCTGGAACGTAGCTTCATACCCAACCTGAGGATCAACTGGTAAGTCGCGATATGGCAATTTACTACAAAGTTTGATTAACAAGGTACTTCAGCTGACTACATACCCATCCCCCTAGCCATTGCCGCCGCGGCAAAGACCATCAGCACGATCAACCAGGCCTGCACAAAGCTGATGCGACCCAACAGCGGAGCCGCCTTGGTGTCCGGGGCCTCTCCCCGCGACAGCGTCTTGCGCCACCGGATCAGCGTGATCATCGGTCGGATCTCGAGCAGCAGAACCAGAGCCAGCAAGGCCATCTTTGTCAGGAAGAGATGGTTCTGCAGGTAATAGCCGGTTCCCTTCTCCAGTCCGCCAAGTAGTCGCCAGAGTCCTGTGCTGATCCAGAGGACGGCTGCAAGGCCCCACAGCGTATCCGCGAAGAAGACCTCCCGGAGAGTCCCGGCCTCCAGCGACGATCGGAGGGCTCGGCCGCGAGCCCACACCGCTCCCAACCCGATGCCAAGCGCAAGTAGATGAAGTGATGCGGCGAGCCATCGAGCCGTCACACAGCGTTCCCCGGCGGTTTGCGCTCCATGTAGATGAGCGGACCGGGACCCTGCGAGAACCCCATTTGTGTGTACAAATCGGCGGCATCCCGCGTCAGCCGCGCCACCCGTCGCAGACTCTGCAACTCGGGGTGAGTCAGCATGCAGTCCGAAAGCCGGCGACCCAATCCCCGGCCGCGATGCGTCGGGGCAATCACCACGTCGGTCCAATAGGCGAAGGTGGCCAGATCGGTGACCGCCCGGCCCAACCCGATTAGCTCGCTGCCCTGATACACTCCGAAGCAGATCGAGTTGGCGATAGCTCGGGTCAGGGTCTCGCGGCTCATCCCTGTGCCCCAGTGAGTCGCTCGAAGGAGCCCCAGTGCGGCATCGGGGTCGATACGCGTGCGGTCGGTCGAGATGACCACCTCACCGTGACAGACCTCGATGGGTGAATCATCCATGCCGCGCCCCGATCAGGTGTGCCCCCCGTGCGCCGGGGTACGGGGACGGGACTTCCGCCAAAGGAGCAGGAGCATGGCAATGAGATTGGCCATGGCGCACCCGGCGCCCACCAGGATCAAGCCTCGCGCGGCGTACCGGAGCACGGTCAGACGGTGGACGTCCGCCGCGACAAGCAGCAGCTTGGCGCTCAGCAGAGCGGCGGCGCCGGAGAAGAGCATGAGCTGGAGCAGCAGCAACGGACGGTAGCCCATCCCCGCGTAGAGCCAGTAGAGCGCGAGGCCCACGAGCACCCAGGCCAGTAATCCGGTCTGGGTACTCTGTCCCAGCGGCAGCTCGCGAATCAGCGGCACGACGAGCAGCCCGAGGATAGCGAGCATCAGGAGGAGCCTCCAGCTCGCCTTCCACAGCTCGCGGGGTGATGCGTCTTCGGCGGTATGAAGTGATGGTTCTGGTTCCACTATTCCTCACTCGTCATCTGGCCTGGCGTCGAGTCGCCACGACGCGGCTCCCGATCCCGCTCCATCTTACGTGCGTTCCCCCGCTTCGGGAACGCCCCGCTCAGCCGCGCCGGCTGTTACGAGCCGGTTCGGCTGCCGAATGAGACGATAAGGGGCGATTTGAGTCGCCGCAGCCCGAGGGCCTCGGGGACCCATGACAGACCTCGGTGCGGCAGACTCGCATATTTGGGAACCGGCGACCCGTCGGCCGCCCCGGCTACCCCAGTCCAGCAACTCGAGGCGCCGGCCAGACCCTGGCCCATGGATTGCATGCTTGGCGGCTTCTCGACTCCCCCATTTCTTCCAGTGTGCCGATGACATCCAGCTCACCCCGTCCTGACCGCCGCGCCGGCTCGGAGCGGATCCGAACGGTCATCGTAAATGACCATGAGGAGATGGGCCGGCTCGTGGCGCGCCGCATCGCCGAGCTGATCCGGGCAAAAGACCGCGTCGTCCTGGGCCTTGCCACTGGTTCGACGCCGATCGGTGTGTATCGCGAGCTCATCCGGATGCACGGCGAGGAGGGGTTGACCTTTGCCCAGGTGGTCACCTTCAATCTGGACGAGTACTACCCGATGGAGCCCGGCAGCATCCACTCGTACCATCGATTCATGTGGGAGAATCTGTTCTCCCACCTGGACATCGTGGCGGCGAACGTCCACGTCCCCCGGGGTGATCTCCCGCGCGATCAGGTCGAGGCCGAGTGCCGGCAGTATGAAGCGGCGATTCGCGCGGCCGGCGGTATCGACCTTCAGATCCTCGGCATCGGACGGACTGGTCACATCGGGTTCAACGAGCCCGGCTCGGGAGCCGAAAGCCGGACGCGAGCGGTCACCCTTGATCTCGTCACCCGACAGGACACTGCCGCTGACTTCTTCGGTGAAGAGAACGTACCCCGGGAAGCGATCACGATGGGAGTGGAGACGATTTTCGAGGCGCGGGAGATCCTGATCCTCGCCACGGGCGAGCACAAGGGGGAGATCGTGCGCCGCGCGGTCGAAGGGGAGGTAGACCACGAGGTGGCGGCCACGTTCCTCCAGCATCACGCCAACACGACTTTCTACCTCGACCGCCCGGCGGCGGCGGCCCTGACCCGGCAAGCGACACCCTGGCTTCTCGGTCCGGTGGAGTGGAGTCAGCACCTCGTAGTGCGGGCCGTCGTCTGGCTCTCTCATCAGACCGGTAAGGCCATCCTGAAGCTGACTCAGGGGGACTACGCCGAGCACCACCTGTCATCGTTGGTGGCCCGGTATGGCTCTCCCGGCGCGCTCAATGGTGAGGTGTTCAACGCGCTCGGGGCGAAGATCCGGGGCCGGTCCAAGTTGCCCCGGGGCAAGCGTATCATCTGCTTTTCGCCGCACCCCGATGACGACGTCATTTCGATGGGAGGCATCCTTCACAAGCTGGCAATCAATGAGAACCAGATCACCGTGGCGTACATGACCAGCGGCAACCTGGCCGTGTTCGATCATGATGTCCGCCGCCACATCGACTTCATCCGGCGGCTCGCCGGAGAGCGACACATCCCCGCGGCCGCGGCTGCGGAGCTGGGGCAGAGGATCAACGAGTTCCTCTCGCACAAACGCGCCGGCGACGTAGACACCCAGGAGGTTCAGGACACCAAACGAATCATCCGCGAGTCGGAGGCAGTAGCCGGCATCCGCACACTCGGCCTGGACGACCAGGCCGCACGATTCCTGAATCTGCCGTTCTACCAGACGGGAAAGGTGAGGAAAGACCCGATCGGGCCACCCGACGTGGCGATCGTGCGGAGCATGCTGGAGGAGCTGAGCCCCGATCTCGTGTTTGTTGCCGGGGACCTCTCCGACCCCCACGGGACGCATCGGGTCTGCAAGGAAGCAATCGATCGCGCGCTGGAGGCATACGTGGCCGCCGGTGGGAGCCGGCCGGAGGTATGGCTCTATCGCGGCGCCTGGCAGGAATGGCCGGTCACCGAGGCCACCTGGCTGGTCCCGCTGTCGCAGGAGGAACTGCGGCTCAAGATCCAGGCAATCTTCAAGCATCAGTCCCAGAAGGACACCGCTCCCTTTCCCGGCCCCGACGAGCGTGAGTTCTGGCAGCGAGTCGAGGCGCGGAACCAGGGGACCGCCGCGGAGCTCGACCGGCTGGGATTAGCCGAGTACTTCGCGATGGAGGCCTACGTCGTCGAGGAGGCTCGTTAGGATTACTCGAGCACCCGGTACACCACCCACTGCTGCGACCCGGGTACGATGAAGGGCGCCAGCCCATCGGAATGAGCGCGGAACTGAGGAGCGGCCATCCCCGCGAGCGCCGCCTCGAAGTCGGCCAGCGACTCGAACAGGTACTCGTCGATGATGTGCGACGCCGAGGCCCCGACGAACCCCGCGAGTAGACGGCTCCCGCGGGCACGGCGGAACTCCGAGCTGGCGAACTTCTCCGCCCCCCACGCTCGCATCACCCGCAGCGCGTCGGCCTGCTTGCCGTATACGATGTCGAGATTCCACTGACATACCAGCATGTGTCGCTCCCGGCTATGGGCTCCAGCGAGGAATGGCGAGATCCACTTCGATCAGCCGCACGACATCGATCGGAGCATCGGCACCGATCAGCCGGCCACGGGCCTTCAGGCTCTCAAAGAAGACGCGCGCGGCCTGCGCAGCCGCAAGGAGGATGACCGGCTTCCCTGCCTTGAGCGCCAGCGAGACCTCCGAGGCGGTGCCCGGCCCTTCCACTCCACAGGCCACGACTACATCGCTGGTGAGCACGTTGATCGCATTCCGGGCGTCACCCATCGCGGTGAAAACCGCGATGTCGACATCGGAGCCGGCACCGTCGGCCCAGGGAAGAATGCCCAGCGTCAAGCTGTTCCGAACCTGCTTGGCGCCGGCACAGGCCGCGGCCATGACGCCCGCGGGTCGGCCGCCGGTCAGAACGATCCATCCCCGCTCAGCCACGAGTGCGCCGAGCTCGCGAGCCGCCGCCAGGCTCCCGCTACTGGCCTGACCCGCCCCCATAATCCCGATGACGGGACGCCGCCCGCCGCGGCTCTGCTCGCGTTTCGCCAATTCGGCCCCCGAATCTATGGCGATCGGGTTGCCGGGCCAGGCCCGGCCGGAGCGCGGCCGATCTCTGCGATTTGCGCCGTATGCCTCGCTTCATGCTGGCCCACGAACAGGATCCATTGATACATGTCGAGCGACCCAAACAGCGGGTGCGGAAATGTGAGCCCACCCAGCGCCAGCCCATCGGCGGATTGAATCGCGGCCAGCAGCGCTTCTCGCGACAGGGCCAGCGCTGCCAGTCCCTGCGCCGCGGTGTAACCTCCGCGGGGCGCCACCGGGTCGGGCGCTACGAGGCGCCGATCGCGCCGGGTAAGATCGTAGGCGTCCAGACTGTTGAGCAACGAACCGGTCTCCCGCTCCTCGGGAATTCCCGCCTGCTGCCTGCGCTCGATGGTCCGCACCAGCAGCCGAGCGATACCGCTCTCCACCCGATGCAGATGCTCCAGCACTTCCGCGACGGACCAGGTGCCGGCGTGTATCCGCTCATTTCGGAGCGGCTCCGGAACTGTGGACACCGCGACCTGGAGCGCCGTCCGTTGGGCGGTGGCGTAATCAACCAGCTCGGCTAGACGAGGGTGCATCGGTTTCCCCGGCTTGCTTCCCTTTCCCGCGTCACCCGGATAGAGTCGATGAAGGAAAGCGCACACTCGAATGGAGAAAAAGTACCATGACAACCAGAACAGCATCCCCGCCCCAGGCACAACGCTCGACCCGTCCCAGCCGCGACGGTGCGGCCGCGCAGCTCTTTGCCACCAAGAACGACCTTTCGCCGAGCACCCGGGGGCAGGTCTCGGAGCTGCTCAACCAGCGTCTGGCCGATTGTATCGATCTTCAGACCCAATGCAAGCAGGCTCACTGGAACGTGAAGGGCCCCAGCTTCATCGCCCTGCACAAGCTCTTCGACGAGGTCAATGAGGACGTCGAGGAGTACGTGGACCTGCTAGCCGAGCGCATCGTCCAGCTCGGCGGCGTGGCCGAGGGTACGGCTCGGGCCGTGGCCTCGCGTTCGAGACTCGAGGAGTACCCCGATCTGACCAAGGGGCAGGAGCACGTGGATGCGCTCTCGTCGGCCCTGGCAACGTTCAGCCACGGCACCAGGGTGGCCATCAACGAAGCGGACGAGCTAGGTGACCCGGCCACGGCGGACATTCTGACCGAGATCACCCGTGGTATCGACAAGTGGCTGTGGTTCGTCGAGGCCCACCAGCAAGACAGCAGAGCACGCACGAATCAGTAGGCAGCGCGGAGCGAAATACCGTGGTGCGGGGGCGTCCGGTCAGGCGGGCTTCCGCTCGAGCGTGGGGACCAGGGCTACACACTCTTCCTGGCCTTCGACTTGCTCTTCCGTCCGGCCACACCGGAGGAAC
Organism: Gemmatimonadales bacterium; assembly: GCA_038209515.1. Classification (GTDB taxonomy): domain Bacteria; phylum Gemmatimonadota; class Gemmatimonadetes; order Gemmatimonadales; family GWC2-71-9; genus CAVVWJ01. The sequence goes on along the minus strand of JBBQXQ010000001.1, from coordinate 27,963 downwards.
TTTCCTGGCTCCCCTTCGAATCCCGCACCAGCCGCTCACGTAGGGAGAGCAGCGAGCTGGTTTCCGTCTCCCACGAGGGCACGATGCGGATTCGACTCACGGTCCTGGCCGGCGTCTCACTTTCTCTTCTGCTATTACCGCTCCGCCTCATGGCCCAAGGCGCCGGGGCCGAGCTCCTGGCCTCAGACCGGACGGCCTCGGCCCTGAGCAGCGACTCCGGATTGGTTGCCGCATTGGGGAAATCACTGGACCCGGATGGCGTGCTGCTCTGGCCCGGCGCCCCAGTAGTGGTCGGAGCTGAGGAGGCAAAGCGGCTGATGGCGGCGATATCGGCTCCCGACACGATGCGCCTTACCTGGCAGCCGCTCGGTGTCGAGCTGGCTGGTGATTCGACGCTGGGCGTTACCTGGGGGGTTGCCGTGATCACGTCCAGGCTCACACCCGGCGCACCACACATTGGCCGCTACACGGCTGCGTGGCGGCGTGGCGCCGGCCGGTGGACTATCTCCGCGCTCCTCTTCACGGGCGTGAAGCCGGTCGGCACCAGCCTGGCTCCGGGCATCCCCCTCTCGAGGTCACCTGCGCGGGCGACCGGGCCGGCCAGCCATTTCGTGGCAGCAGACCTGGCCTTTGCACGGTTAGCCGGTGACAGCGGTGCGGTGGCTGCATTTCGGACTTGGGCGGCACCGGAGGCAATCGTCTCCGGTGGATCCGGCCTCCTCACCCGAGGGCCCGATGCCATCGCGAGCGGAGTTGCCGGCCCCGCGGTGTGGCGTTGGCACCCTGTTGCCGCCGGGTCGTCTCGAACGGGTGACCTCGGCTGGACCGCGGGTGAGGCGGTCATCAAGCCGGAGACGGGGGAGCCGACCTATTCCAAATATCTGACCGTGTGGATCCGCCCTCCGGGCCGCCCGATTCGATTTCTCACCGACGGCGGCAACGCGCGCCCGGCCGCCGTCAATCCCCGGTAGGCACCACCGTCGCCTTCTCTACCATGAGCATCACAGTTTGCACCGGGGCCCGGGTTCGGTGCACCACTCCCTTCGGCACGACGAAGGCCTGGCGGGGTGAGAGCTCTACGGTCTGTCCTTCCAGGTCGATGAGCAAGCGACCATCCACGACGTAAAAGAACTCGTCCTCTGCGTCGTGCTTGTGCCAGTGATACTCTCCGCGGACGACGCCCAGCCGCACGATGGAATCGTTTACCTGGCAGAGGCTCTGGTTGTACCACTGATCGGTGCACGCGTCCACCAGAGCGGGTACATCGATGCGCTCCAGCCCGTCAAACAGAACGTTGAGGTGGGTCGCGTAGGGATAGGGGGATGTGTCAGCCACAGCTCCTCCTGCGTACAGGTTGTATCACTCCATCCGGCAGCACCCCTCACCAGCCGAGCGCGGGCGCAGCAGCTCACAGCCTAGGGCGCGATGGCGGCTCAAAACGCGGCCAATTTGCCTTCCGCCTCTGGGGTCCTCGACTATGACACCGCCCAACCGGAATGGTTGACAGACGACCAGCCAAGGGCAATCTTGTTCCCCGTCGCGAGCCCTAGATGACGAGATGGCGCTGACCGGGCGTACATTCCATCGCGATCCGTGGCCGTAACCGGCACGGCTGAAACCACTTATAACATTTGTTTCATTTTGGTATCCGAGCCCAGGAACCTGCTCGGGCCTTGGTCTGTTCATACCCCAGAGGGGTATAGCCTCGTGACCATCCTGGTCAGCCTGCTGCCGTCTCGGCCCTGCCCGTATGACCGTAGCGCGCTCCTTGCGACGAGAAGAGTCGGTCCTCACCTCCTGTTTCCGGGAGAGAAAGCGTGCGTGTAATGGCTCACCATTCAGTTTCATCAAGCCGGAGGGCGTTGAGCCGAGCCTCTGCGCTCGGTTTGGTCCTCCTGCTTCTCGGTGGCTGCGGCAGCGAAGGCCAGCTTAACCCTTCTACCAATACCCCGGTGGACGGGCCCGCCCCAGGGGGTCCAGCCGCGGCTCCGACCGATTCGACGACGATCCCGACTGACTCCCTTTCCGGTGACACGGTTGGCGTTTCGGGCCTGACCGGCTCGCTGCCGGGTATCGTGTTTGCCGCAGTCCACCTGCCCACCGCGCTCCTTAATAGCGTGTATACCGGCACGCAGGTCGCCGGCGAGGTAAGCCCGTCGAATGCTTTGACCATCCTATCCGCGACCCGGGCCAAAGGCGGTCGCCTCTTTATCAAGCTGTGCATGGGCCGGGACGACTTTGTAAAGAATGCCGATGGAACCTTCAGCTTCACGAAATGGAAATCACTGGTGGATCGCTACCGGACCGTCGGCCTGGGCCCCTACATCACTGACGGTACCATTGTGGGCCACTTCATGATCGATGAGCCTCAGCGGGCAGCGAAGTGGGGCGGCAAGGTTATTCCTCAAGCGACGCTGGAGGCCATGGCCCAATACAGCAAGCAGATCTGGCCCGGAATGACCACCTTCGTCCGGGTGGTGCCCAGCTGGCTGGCCAGCGCCTCGATCACCTACACCTATCTTGACGCGGGCTGGTTGCAGTACGCGTCGGGGAAGGGCGATGTGGCGAAGCTCCTCGCGGCAGAGGTTGCAGCGGCGAAAAGTAAAGGCCTCGGGCTCGCGGTAGGGTTGAACGTGCTTGATGGCGGCAACGGCTCGAGCGGTATTCGCGGCTCGACCAGCGGCAAGTATGCCATGAGCGCCAGCGAGATCAAGTCTTATGGAACCACGCTGCTCAATGAGAGTTACTCGTGCGCATACAACATGTGGCAGTATGACGCCACATACTTCGGTCGCTCGGATATCAAGGCCGCTTTTGCCGACATGTCGCTGAAAGCCAAAGCTCACGCCAAGACATCCTGTAGGCAGTAATACCAACCTGACCGCGACGCCCCGGCCTGGAAACGTGCTCCAGGGCTGGGGCGTACCTCAAACGTGGTCTGCCACCGCCGTGACGCCCTGCTCCCGGGCACAGTGGGCACAGCAGTAGAATGTTCCCTTTGCCTCGATACCGTGGCCGATGATCCTGCACTCGCAGTGCTGGCACACCGGGGCCAGTTTGTGAATCGCGCACTCGAAGCTGTCGAACGTATGGGTGTGGCCGGCAGCGATCACCTGAAACGATAGATAGTAGTCGTTACCGCAGACCTCACATCGAGCCATTGGAGCCCTCCTGTGTCGGGCGGCACGGTGCCACCCACCCCAGGAAGAGTGACGTCAGCACCGGCCGATTGCCAGTCCTGTCATCGTTACTTCTCACATGCGCTGGAGAACCTGAAGGATGGCAGCCAACACCCGGCTGTCGTTCATCATAAACGTGTGCCGGGCGGGTACGATGATTGGCGTGTCAGACGGTGTTACCAGGGTTTCGCTGACCGCGACGACGCCGTCGTTAGGCTCGTCGCCAAAGGCACTCCGGTCGGGCCCACCACGGGTGCCGGCAACGATCGTGTATGGAACCGACAGCGGTGGGAGCCGCGCAAAGAAGTCCTCCTGTCCAAGAAGCTGGCCGCATTCGCCGTTGATCCACCGATATGCCATCAGCTTCCCGTAGCGACGCGCCTGGCGGGGTGGTCGGTTGGGTGTGCCCAACATGATGAGACGCGCGGGTTCGGTGAACGACGATGAGGGTCTTCCGAGAGCGGCACGCGTCAACAACCCACCCAGCGAGTGCCCCACCACGACATAGGGTCCCCGAGCCGCAATTCTGGCGAAGCGTTCTTGCACCCGCAGCACGATCCTGGCGAACGGCTCCACCGCAGTCACATAGCCGAGCAGGTTGACGGGGTGACCCGCTCGGCGGAGCTTTCGCCCGAGTCGCAGCATGGACAGGGGGGTGCGGCCCATGCCGTGGACGAGTAGCACCTGCATGATGAGCGTGATCGATCCGCTAACGCGATCCGGATTGAACCGGAGCCGTGGCTAGCGGACCCACCACCGTGGTCCACTCGCGCACCCACCAGCGCCTCACCAGCCCGGCGGTCACGTAAGGATCTGCCTGCGCGAATGCCTCTGCCGGTGCGGGTGAAGCCGCCTGGAAGAGCAGGATGGCGGCGTCGGCCGGACCCCCAAGCGCGCCGCCCAGGATCAGCTCCCCGCGCTCGACGAAGGGCTGCGCGTGGTCCAGATGTGCCGACCGGAGTGGCACGCGGCGGGTGATATAGTCGTCCACGACATCATAGAAAAGCAGATAGTGCACGATACCTCCGGGGTGAGGCTCTGGTGGTGCGTCCGCCATGCCTCCGTGTTGGCCTGGGAGGCCCGACCTGCAGAGCGGCGCTTGGAGCACCCCCCTTCGATGGTTGCTACTCCAAAGGCCGACCTTTCAACTCTACCTGATGGGCAGCGAGGAGCAAGCACCTGCCTCGACCAGAAGCTGCCGGAGCAGTGAACGGTGACAGTGGGATTCATCGGGGCAATAGCACCCGACCGAGAAGTTTGCTTGAGCCGACAACGCCGCGAGCGTCGCCAGCAACCGGCGGGCCGCCGGCGCACGCATCTCGGAACGATAGCGACGGGCGTAGGTTTGCCATCGCGCGGGTGTCAAGGGCTGGGATTTCGCGTAGGATACCAGCGGAGCGCTGGGGGCCAAGTCCGGAAGCCATAGATCGAAATAGTCCAGGCGAGCGTAATCCTCCCTCCGCACCCCGCGCGGCGGACGGCGTACGGTACCGAAGCGCGGTCCTTCCCCGGACTCGCGCGGGGCTCCCAGCCGCACGATTCGAATCGCCATGGTTTCCCTACTCGTTTCGGGGGCGACCGCGCCGGAGGGCGGCGCCCAGTAATGCTCCGACTAACGCCAACACCGAATAGACGCCCAGAAAGACGAGGCCCAAGGGCCAGAGGCCGCCACTCGCCGGATCCGCCAGCACCCCGCCGAGGATGACGAGTACCTGTCCGGTAAAGATCCCCAGCGCCACGGCGGGCCAGTGGAGCGGGATCAGGAGACCGCCAAGCGCTCCGGTAGCGAGCAGCGCTGCAGCGTAATAGCCGCCCTCCGCGTCCCACGGCTCGGAGTGTCCGGTCATCCACGGCGACAGCAACCAGATGGAGGCACCAAGGATGAGGCCGATGAGAAATGCCGACCAGCGGCGAGGCTTCATGCTTCGTCGGCCGGTGCCTCGCGGGAGCGGAGAAAGATCCACCCGGCGACGATGGCGATCGCGTACAGCACGACACCCGTGAGGTACACGGCCCCGCCGACGATCTGATCCCGCTCGAGCCAGCCGGCATGATCGAGGAGGAAGGCCCAGTCATGCTCGCCGCTGCCGACCAGCGGCAATTCCTGGGCACGGGCGTCTCGCACATAGACGGAGATGTTCCAGCAGTTCTGGCCCAGCCACCAGAGCGGCACCGTGGCGCCGTGGCGGTCGCCGCGACGCCACAGCGCCACGGGGAACACGGCTGGTACAACGAGTTGGAAGAGGGTTCCACCCAGGACGGCCAGGATCTCTCCATCGAAGGCGAACACCAGATGACCGGTTTCGTGAATCGCGAGATCGAGGCTGTCGATCCAACGGTAGGTGTCCGGCGATATCAGGCAAAGCCAGCCGTACACGGCCAGAACTACGGTAAGGGCGGTCCGCCAGCGCCGCTCATTAGCGGGATAGTGCAGCACGGTCTCCAGTTTAGCTGTTGCTCAGTAGATCACGGTATCGCTGATCGAGTTGCCCTCCTGGAGCCCGCGGCACCGACAGGCTAGGTTCGGGAGAACGAGCCCTCAGTAGCGAGAGTCCCTGATGGCCGGGCGAGCCGCCTGGGCTTTCTACCGGGAGGCGGGACCACCGTCTTTGCCCTGCCGCCCAGTCTCACCGCCGGCGTCATGGGTTCGGTTTGAGGCCAAGCCGGTCCGCTCCTCGGGCCAGCCGGTCGTGAGCGAGCCATTTCCGGTAACGATGGGCGAGGAGATCACCTGGTCGGTGCCGCGGCAGTGAGCTGGGAGTCAGCCAGCTGGGAGCTTAGGGGGTTGGCAGTTCCCAGCTCAAAGTGCTCCGGGTGGGGATCGAACCCACAAGGGAGAATCTCCCAGCGGATTTTAAGTCCGCAGCGTTTGCCATTTCGCCACCGGAGCCCATCGGCGAGGGGAATATACCGCGCTACGCCGGAACCGTCTCCCGCCGGACGCCGCCGGACGCCCGCGTGCTCCATATCGCCGGATGGCGCCCGAAGCGCGCCGTGAAGTCTCCCCCGATCTCCGCCACGACCCGGGCTTCCCGCTCCAGGGGAGCGAGTACCACGACGGCGCCACCCCAGCCCGCTCCAGTGAGCCGCGCGCCATACGCCCCATGCGCCAGCGCGGAAGCCACGATGAAATCCGCTTCCGCAATGGTGGACTGATAATCGTCTCGCAGGGACTGGTGGCCTTGCACCAGAAGTTGGCCTAGCCGAGTCAGATCATGAGTGGCGAGGGCGTCGGCGGCGAGACGCGTACGTGCGGTCTCGGTGACGACATGGCGAACCCGCGGCACCAGTGGTGGCGGTAGTCGCCGTTCCATCTCGGGCAGATCCGATGGCGAGAGCTGCGCGAGGTGCTGGAGTGCAGGACGCCACTCGCGGCAGAAGGCCAGTGCTTCCTCGCATTCCCGGCGTCGTTGATTGAGAGCGCCGCCGGTGAGCCGGTGGGAGACGCCGGTTTCGATGACCCAGAGCCGCCCCGGGAATGGCACCCGCCGCAGTGCTCCGGTGGCCGCATCGAACAAGAGCGCGGTGCGCGGCTCAGCGTGGGTCGCGACGGTCTGGTCCATCTGGCCGCAGCGCACTCCGACCTGGTGGTACTCCGCCCGAAACGCCACTTGCACCACCTGCGCCGGCGAGAGTCGCCGGCCGGCCAACAGGCTCAGCGCCCTTGCCAGGGCGACGGTCAGGGCGGCCGATGAGGAGAGACCGGCACCGATCGGGAGCGTCGTGGCAACGGCGATCTCCGCCCCGGCCGGCGCCGCGCCCAGCGAACGCAGCTCGCGAACCACACCGACGACGTAGTCGGTCCACCCCCGGCGCATCGGCGTGTCGATCGCGACGTCCTGGACATCAGGCTCGGTGTCGGAGACTAAGAGCCACCGGTCCGCGACTCGCGCGGCCGCGGCGGTGCGGCGTTCGACCGCGACCGGCAGCACGGGACCACCGTTGTAATCGGTATGTTCCCCGATCAGATTGACCCGGCCCGGTGCCGACGCGATCACCGTGGGGCTGCTGGCAAAGCTGCTTGTAAACAGCGAAGTTGCCAGCCTCGCCGATGACGCGTGTTTGACGCTGGCCGTCTTCTCTTGGGAGGGACTGTGGGGCATTGCGTGCGGCGCCTCGGTTTTATCGCCTGCCTGATCGTACCAGCGCGGGTGTGGGCGCAGCTCGTTCCGGTCGGAGTGCCGAGCGGCGTGGTGCGGCTGGAGCTCGACGGCTCGCTGGAGACGTTCGACCGGCGCTTCCGTGCCGGGCATCTGGAGAGTTATGCGGCCGATCTCTCCAGCGGGGCTCTGGGCAGTGACCGCATCCCCAGCCTCGCCAATGCCGATGTGCTGATCGGCCGTGTCATCGGGAACCCAGGCTACCGGATCAATCTAGGCGCGTTGACGACCGATGCGCATGCCGACGTCGGGACCGGGTTTCTCGGCCTGAGTCTCGGCATTACCAACGCGATCACGATCTTCGGACGAGTACCCCTGGTCCGGACGCGGGTGCAGTCGCGGATGCAGTTGGATCCCGCGTCGGCGGATGCCGGCGTCAACCCCGGCCAGATCAACCAACTTTCATTCTTCGCGGACTTCGACGCGGCGTTAGCCGATCTCGGGAGCAAGCTTGCAGCTGGCGACTACGACGCCAATCCGACTCAGCGGGCACTGGCAGTAGCAACGCTGGCCGACGCTACGGCGCTCAGGGGCGACCTGTTCGGTATCCTCGCCGATCCGGCCACCGCTTCCCCTTTTGTACCCACAGCGACGAGTGGCGCCGGAACCGCGCTCGACGCGCGGGTGACGACCCTTCAGAGCACGCTCGAGACGAATCTGAACGTGCCGGGCTTCACCGCTCTTCCAGCGCTCCCGGACGCCGTGCTGGATCAGGCCGGTTTTGACCAATTCCTCACGGGCCCTCTCGCCCTCAGGCTCGACAACAGACCGTTGACCTTTCGCGGTGACGCCGAAGCAGGAGCGGCCGTCACCCTGATTGATCACTGGGACCTCGGCACGCATCGTGGCGGCTTTCGGACGGTGATCTCCGGCCTGGTTCGCTTTCCAACCGGTCGTCGCGCCCGGAGTGATCATCCACTCGACATCGGGACTGGCGACGGGCAGACCGACATCCAGGTGGACGTGACGACTGACATTGGCTCGGGATCTCTGGGCGCGAGGCTCAGCGGCAGCTACGTGCGACAGCTTCCCTCGAACATCCTGGACCGGGTGACTGCTCCAAGCCAGCCGCTGGTTGGTCCCGAGCGGCTCGCCCTCGTGCGACGTAATCCCGGTGACATCCTGGCTGTCGGCGTGCGGCCTTTCTACCGGCTGGCCCGAACGCTTGCACTCCAGGCGGGGCTGGAGCACTGGTCTCGTAAGTCCGACGTGGTTGCGTACGCCACACCGAGCGGGGCGATCCCTGGAGTTGACCCGAGCGTGCTGGCAGAAGAGAGCAGCGCGAACGCTACGGTGCTCTCGGTCGGAATAACCTACGCCAACCCCGGCGGGCTGCGGCCGGGCGGGACCGGACTGCCGGTGGATGCGAGCTGGAGTTACGAGCGGGTGCTGCGGGCCGGCGGCGGGAGGGTGCCCGACACCCACAGGTTAGCAGCGCAGTTCAGGGCGTATTTCGGGATCTGGTGAGGAGAGGTCCTACCGTCGCTTTGCTACCGCGGGGCTTCGCAACAACGCCTGGGCATGCCGCCGTGCTGCCTCGCCCTCCGCATCGCCAAGCATACGCGCGATCTCGTTGATCTGGTCCTCGCCATGAAGCACCTGTACGTCGCTGGTGGCGATCCCGCGCCGTGCCTCTTTCGAAACTACCAGATGGCTATCCGCTCGGGCGGCGATCTGCGGTAGGTGGGTGATGACCAGCACCTGATGCCGCTCCGCGACCTCGGCCAGCGCTGATCCCACCTGGGCACCGGTCTCGCCGCCAATTCCCTGGTCCACCTCGTCGAACACCAGTGTCGCGATGGCATCGTGCTTCACCAACACGACCTTGAGCGCGAGCATAAGTCTGGAGAGCTCGCCGCCTGACGCCACCTTAGCCAGCGGCTTGGCCTCCAGCCCGACGTTGAGCTGGACATGCAGCTGCACTCTCTCTCGTCCGTGTGGGCCAGGCTCCTCCAGCGGAGTGAGCAGGACGGACAGCTTCCCGCCGGCCAGCCCCAGCTGAGGCAGCAACCGGTTTACTCCGCGCGCCAGCCGATCCGACGCCTCAGCCCTCCGGGCGCTCAACCCATCGGCCGCGGCCCTGAGGGCTGCTTCGGTTGCGTCCCGGCGGGCCGCCAGGGCGCGCAAATCGGTGTCCGCGGTGTCCAGCAGGTCCAGCTCGGCGGCCGCCTCCTCGCGGGTTGCGGACACCGCCTCGAGCGTCGCGCCATACTTGCTGGTGAGCCGGAACAACAGGTCGCGACGCCGCTCGACCCCAGCCAGCCGGTCCGGGTCCTCCTGGACGGAGCCGGCGTACTCGGTCGCCAGCCGGCTCAGCTCGGAAAGATTGGCGTACGCGCCATCCAGCAGCTCGCGCCATTCACCGGTCGTGGGGTCTACCTTCTCCAGACCCGCGAGCGCCCGATTTGTCACACCGAGCGCCCCAAGCGCGTTGCCACTCTCCCCTTCGAGTGCCTCGACGATCCGCTGTGCCTGCTCGACCAATGCCCCGGCCTGACTGAGGCGTCGCGCCTCTGTCTGAAGCGTCTCATCCTCGCCCGGGAGGATCCTGGCGGCGTCGATCTCATCCACAACATGGCGCAGGTAGTCCGCCCGGCGGCGCACCTCATCGCGCCGCGCCGCGAGGGCCGACTGCTCGGCCCCGAGCGCCGCCACGGTTGCGTGCGCCTCAGCCACGGCTCCCCGCTCTACCTCGGCGTGCGCAAATGCATCGAGGATGTCCCGCTGAGCTTCGGTATGCAGCAGTGATTGGGGCTCGTGCTGTCCGTGGAGATCGACCAACAGTGCACCGAGATCCGCCAGCACTGCCGCGGTGGTCGGGCTGCCATTGACCCACGCTCGCGATCGCCCCTCGGCGGAGACTTCGCGCCGCACCACCACCCGGCCCTCTTCGACGTCGAGCCCCAGCTCCTCGATCTGCCGGCGGGTACCGGCATCGATCCCCTCGAACGCGCCCTCTACCACGGACTTTGTGGCGCCCGGGCGGACGCCGCCGCTCGCCGCCCGCTCCCCCAGGAGCAGCGCAAGGGCATCCACCAGCATGGATTTCCCCGCGCCGGTCTCACCGGTGAGGACGTTGAGGCCGGGGCCGAGCTGGAGCGTGACGTCGGCGATGGTGGCGAGGTCTCGAACGCGGAGTTCAGCGAGCAACGGTCAGTCCTTGATTTCCCTACCGGAGAGATCACCCCAGTGGAGCTTCTGCCGCATCCGCTCGAAGAATCCCTCTCCGCCGAGGCGGATGAGGCATACCCGATGATCGGCGCGGCAGACGTCTACACTCTCGCCAGGCGCGAGCGTGGTACCGGTCTGGCCATCGAACGAGACTAGCAGATCGTCGGCCCACCCGGCCATCGGCTCGATCACGATGCGATACGTGGCGGGAACCACGAGCGCCCGTACGGCGAGTGTATGCGCTGCAATCGGAGTGACGACCATCGCTTCCACCCCAGGTACGACGATCGGGCCGCCTGCGCTCAGGCTGTAAGCGGTAGAACCGGTGGGAGTGGCGACGATGATGCCATCCGCGCTATAGGGCCCGACGTTCTCGCCTTGAATGAAGACGTTCACCCGGATAACGCGAGCCACGCCGCCCTTGTGCACCGCGACGTCGTTGACCGCCATCTGGGTGGCCCGGGTCTCTCCCTCGGGGTCGCGGATGGCGGCGCGGAGTGCCTGGCGCTTCTCGATCTCGTATCGTCCGGCCACCAGCGCATCCAGCGCGGGATCGAGGGAGTCGCGGGTGGCGGTGGTGAGAAATCCGACGCGGCCCAGGTTGACGCCGAGGATCGGTGTCTCGCGCGCGCCGAGCAGACGGGCCCCACGCAGCAACGTCCCGTCCCCCCCGAAGGTGAGGAGCGCGTCCAGGCCGACGCTCTCGAAGGAGGGGACATCCCGGTTCCAGAACGGCTGGAGGCGGGGCTCACTATAAAGGGTGATGCCCCGATCCGGCGCCGAGATGGCGAGATGCTCCAGGACTGCCTTGAGGTCCCCGTACCGCGGATTCCCGACCACGCCGACCTTCATCGGGCCTCGAGGCTCTCCTCGTGCTGCAACGCCGTAATGCGCCGTGCGATGCCGGCCGCAGACAGGCCATAGGTATCGAGCTGTTCGGCACGGGGGGCCTGCTCGATGAGACGATCAGGCACGCCAAGGGCAACGACGCGCACCTCGGGATGGGTGGTCTGGAGCGTTTCGGCCACGTGGGCGCCGAATCCATTGACGATCGTGCCCTCCTCGACTGTCACCAGGGTCCGGTGCTGCTGGGTCAGGGCCTCGAGCATCACCGAGTCGATCGGCTTGAGAAACCGGCAGTTCACCACTGCGCAGTCGACACCGTCGTCGGCCAGGAGCTCGGCCGCTTGCACCGCGGGGAGTACCATCGTACCCGCGGCCAGGATCGCCACGTCCTTTCCCCGGCGCAGTTGTTCCCAGGTGCCGTATGGCACTGCCGGAATCTCGGACGCGGGGCGAGGCTCCGCCGGCGCCTTGTCACGAGGGTATCGGGTCGAGAACGGGCCGTCATGGGCGAGCGCGGCGCGGAGCAGCCCGATCAGCTCATCGCCGTCCTTTGGTGCGGTCACGGTCATGCCGGGGACGGCCAGCATATAGGCGATGTCGTACAGCCCCATGTGGGTCTGACCGTCCTCGCCTACGAGCCCCGCGCGGTCCATGGCAAAGATCACTGGCAAATGCTGCACGGCCACGTCGTGGATGACGTTGTCGTAGGCCCGTTGGAGGAACGTGCTGTAGATCGCGCAGACCGGGCGGATACCCTGGGTGGCCAAGCCCCCGGCGAAGGTCACCGCATGGCCCTCGGCGATCCCAACATCGAAGAAGCGCTCGGGGTATCTCTCCTGAAACACACTGGTACCGGTCCCCGAGGGCATCGCGGCGGTGATCGCCACCAGTTCGGGATGTTCGCCCCCGAGCGCAGTGAGGCCGGCTCCGAAGACCTGGGTCCAGGTCGGCGGACCGCTCGATTTCTTTCGTGCCTCACCGGTCAGTGGGTCGTACGCGGCGAGTCCGTGCCACTTCTCCTGGTTGGATTCCGCAAAAGAGAACCCCTTCCCCTTCTGGGTGATCACGTGAATCACCCGGGGTCCTTCCATGCCACCCACGAACCTGAGTGTGTCACAGAGCTTCGGGAGATCGTGCCCATCGATCGGGCCGAAATAGCGGAAGCCGAGCTCCTCGAACAGCATTCCGGGCGAGAAGAGATTCTTGACACTCTCCTCTACGTTGCGAGCGAACTCCACCAGTCCCTCGCCGAAGACTCCACCCAGGGCAAAGGTCATCCCCTTGATCCGCTCGCGGAGCTTGTTGGTCCGGGGATCGGCGACGATGCGGCCCAGCATCTTGGGCATGGCACCCACATTGGGCGAGATGGACATCCCATTGTCGTTTACGATCAGAACGATGTCCCGCTCGGAGTGACCCGCGTTATTCATCCCCTCGTAGGAGAGCCCGCAGGTGAGCGCGCCATCGCCCACGACGGCCACCACCTTGTGCTGCTCGCCCTTGAGATCCCGCGCGGTGGCCATGCCGAGCGCCGCCGACATGGCGGTGCCCGCGTGACCGGCGCCGAACTGATCGTGCTCGCTTTCGCTGCGCTTGAGGAACCCGGAGATCCCCTCGCGCTGCCGCAGGGTGGGGAATGGCTCGTTCCGGCCGGTCAGGAGCTTCCAGGCGTAGGCCTGATGCCCAACGTCCCAGACAATCTTGTCGGCCGGTGAGTCGAACTCGTAGAGGAGAGCGATGCTCAGCTCGACCACGCCCAGGCTGGCCCCGATATGACCGCCGGTAATCGAGCAGCACTCGATGAGGCGGTCGCGGATTTCCTGGGCCAGCTCGGGGAGCTGGTCGCGACGGAGGCGCTTGAGATCTTGGGGCGACTTGATCGTAGCGAGCAAGGACATGGCGGTTCGCGCCGAGGGACCTACCAGCGGATTTCCGGAGCCCGCTGGCTAGGTCCCTCGCTGCGCTCGGGATGAGGATAAGGTGTCAGCTGCGCACGACTACTCTCATGACGTCCTGTGTACAATATATCCGGCCAGGGCCCCCAGTGCCCCGGACGGCACGCCTGCGCGGTCCAGGTGGGACACGGCGCTCCGGGCCAGCCGCTCGGCCTCTCGGCGAGCCCCGTCGATGCCGCAGAGAACCACGTACGTGGATTTCTTCAGCTCGACATCGCGGCCGGCGGGTTTCCCTAGTTCCTCGCTCGTGCCGGTGGCATCGAGCACGTCATCGGCGATCTGGAACGCGAGTCCGATGTCGTCTCCAAAAGCGGTGAGGCCGGCCAAGGCCTCCGCCTCGGCCTCAGCCGCCATGCCGCCCAGCACGCACGCAGCCCGGATCAAGGCGCCGGTTTTCCCCCGGTGAACTTCGATCAGCTCGGAGAGCGATAACGCCCGCCGCTCCGCCTCGAGATCGAGCCACTGGCCCCCGACCATGCCTTCCGCACCGCCCGCGCGAAAGAGCTCTGCCGCCATGCGGCTTAGGGACCCGGGGGAAAGGTCCAGCTCCGCGGCGCCGACCGCGAGCAATCGGGCAGCAACCGGTACGAGCAGGTAGCCGGCTCGGGTGGCCGAGGGAACGTCGAAGGCTCGATGGGTGGTGGGACGGCCACGGCGGAGATCGTCGTCGTCCATACAGGGCAGGTCGTCGTGCACCAGCGAGTAGGCGTGCACCGTTTCGACTGCGGCGGCAATGCCGGCGATGCCCGGGGACTGGCCTCCAACCGATCGATAGGCCGCGAGCAGCAGCGCCGCACGGATCCGCTTTCCCGGCGTCCTGAGGGCGTACGCCAGCGCCTGGCCATCGCGCCCCCCGATCTCGACGCCAAGGCGCTCCGACCAGTCGCCCAGGAGCGTGTCGATCGCCTCTCGTGCTTCCAACAGCAGGTCCGTCGCCTTCGCGCCGGCAGCCGTCTCAGCCATCGAGGTCGGTCAGCCTGATGTCGCCGTCGGCGGCCTCGAGAACGGCCTGGACTTTGATCTCGGCGTCCGCGAGGCGTTCACGCGCCGCGCGGAGCCGGGCGACACCCTCTTCGAACAGCGCGAGCGCGGTATCCAGCTCCACGTCATCCGCCTCGAGCTTGCGCACGATCTCCTCCAGCCGGGCGAGCTCATCGGCCAAGGGGGGCTGGTCCAGGGGCGCCACAGTAGGCTTGGGCATCGTCTCACTCCACGCGGGCGCGAACATCGCCATCGCTTACCCGCAAACGAAACCTCTGGTCGGTCACGAAGTCGGCCTGACCCTTCAGCACCCGGCCATCATACGCCATGGGCACGGCGTACCCGCGGCCCAACACCTTGAGCGGGCTCAGGGCGTCCAGCTGTGCGCCGAGCCGGTTCATCAGATTACGCCGGGATTCGAGGACAGTCTCGATGCCCGCCTGAATCCGGTCACCGGTGCGGGCCAAGCGCTCGGAGGCGAGCCGGGTTCGGCCGCTGAGCCCCGCTGCGAGGCGAATCGAGAGGTCGTCCACCAGCCGAAGCACGTCACGCCGGTCCGCCACCGCGAGCTCGGCCGCCGCGGACGGCGTTGCCGCGCGGATGTCGGCAACGAGATCGGTGAGCGAAATGTCGGTCTCGTGCCCTACCGCCGATATGGTGGGCACCCGCACGGCTGCGAGGGCGCGGCAGACCGCTTCGCTGTTGAACGCGGCCAGGTCCTCACGTCCACCACCCCCCCGGCCGACAATGCAGACGTCGAGGCCCGGGATACTGTTCACCAGCCTGAGAGCCCGCACCAGCTCCTGCACCGCCCCGTCGCCCTGAACCCGGGCGCCGATGACCAAAATCCTGGCACAGGGCCACCGCTTCCGGGTGACGGTGACGACATCATGGATCGCAGCCCCGTCCGGACTGGTGACCAGCGCCACCGTGCAGGCATAGGCCGGCACCTTCCTCTTTCGACCGGGCTCGAACAGACCATCCTTCTGCAGCGCCGCTTTGACCCGCTCCAGCTCCTGCTGCTGCCGGCCCACGGCTGCGGTCGGAATGATGCGCTGAACGATGAACTGGAATTCGCCCTTCTCCTCGTAGAGCCCAGGCTTTCCGAGCACGAACACATCGGTACCGTCGGGCGGCGGCTTCCCCGCCCTGACGGCGTTCAGCTTCCACAGGCAGCATTTCACCTGACTGCGCTTGTCGCGCAGGGTGAAGTACCAATGCCCGCTCGACCAGACCTTGCACTGCACCACCTCGCCGCGCACCCAGACCGGCATAAATGAACCGTCAATCAGGTGCTTGACCATGGTGCTGAGCTGGCCGACGGACCAGACTTGATCCGTTGGAGAGGGAATGCTGAAGGAGAGCGATAAGGTCATAGATGGATTATCAATCGCGGCTCAGGCGAAAACTTCACCACGTTCCGCCTGCTGCATGGCTTGTAACGTGTTCTGGAGCAGCATCGCGATCGTCATCGGTCCCACACCCCCAGGTACGGGCGTGATCGCGGAGGCGATCTGCGCGACCGAGTCATAGGCGACGTCCCCTACCAGGCGGTATCCCCTGGGCCGGGAGGCATCGTCCACCCGGTTGATCCCGACATCGATCACGACGGCGCCGGGGCGCACCATGTCCGCGGTCACGAACTCGGGTTTGCCGATCGCGGCGATAAGGATATCGGCCAGGCGGGTGACTGACGGCAGGTCGCGGGTGCGTGAATGGCAGATTGTCACGGTGGCGTCGCCGCCGGGACCCTGCTGGATCAGCAGGCTGGCCATGGGCTTGCCCACGATGTTTGACCGACCCACAATGACCGCGTGCGCGCCCTTGGTCTCGATGCCGGAACGGACGAGCAGCTGCTGCACGCCGTAGGGTGTCGCCGGCCGAAAGGCGGTTTTGTCGCCGGTTACCAGCTTGCCCACATTGACCGGATGAAATCCATCCACATCCTTCGATGGGTCGATCCGACGAAGCACCTTCTCACTGTTGATGTGCTTGGGCAGCGGGAGCTGTACCAGGATCCCATTGATCTCGGGGTCGGCATTGAGACGATCTACCGTGTCCAGGAGCTCGGCTTCGGGGGTGTCTGCCGGGAGCCGTATGGTGACCGAGTGCATTC
Organism: Gemmatimonadales bacterium; assembly: GCA_038209515.1. GTDB lineage: Bacteria > Gemmatimonadota > Gemmatimonadetes > Gemmatimonadales > GWC2-71-9 > CAVVWJ01. The sequence continues at coordinate 11,555 of JBBQXQ010000001.1, read as the reverse complement.
CCGCTTCCTCGCACGCCTTTCCCTTCGAGCGAACGTAGACCGCGCTGGCCGGGTCTTCTCCAACCAGGACCGCTGCGAGACCTGGTTTCCGTCCCTTGGACCGGAGACGAGACACCTCGGCCGCGACCTCCTGGCGGATCGCCTTCGCGATGGCAGTACCGTCGAGGATTCTGGCGCTCACCGAGCGAAGTCCACCGCTCGGGTTTCCCGGATCACGACTACCTTGATCTGGCCGGGATACTGCAGCTCGCCCTCGATCTTTCGAGCAATCGACTCTGAAAGCTGCGCCGCGGCGCCGTCGTCGATGCGGTCAGGGGTCACCACCACCCGGATCTCCCGTCCCGCCTGGATGACGTTGCTCTTCTCCACTCCGGGGAATGCGTTCGCGATCTCCTCCAGCCGGGTCAGCCGCTTCACGTAGCTCTCGAACGCCTCCCGCCGGGCACCCGGGCGGGAGCCGCTGATCGCGTCCGCCGCCTGGACCAGCACCGACTCGGTGGATTCATGGGGGACGTCGTCATGATGGGCCTGGATGCAGTTGATCACCGGCCCACTCTCGCCGTACTTCCGCGCTACCTCCACGCCGAGCTCCACATGGGTGCCCTCGTTATCATGGGTGAGCACCTTCCCGATGTCGTGGAGCAGAGCACCTCGCTTGGCCAGCGCCACATCCACATGCAGCTCGGACGCCATCATCCCCGCGAGCCAGGCCACTTCCTTGGAATGGTCCAGAATGTTCTGCCCGTAGGAGGTCCGGTACCGCATCCGGCCCACCAGCTTGATGACCTCCGGATGGAGGCCGTGCACTCCGGTATCGTAAGCGGCTTGCTCTCCCAGCTCGATCAGCTGGGCATCGAGCTCCTGCTGAATCTTGAGGACGACCTCCTCGATTCGCCCGGGGTGGATGCGACCGTCGGTGATGAGGGCTTCGAGCGAACGGCGGGCGACTTCCCTGCGGATCGGGTCGAAACAGGAGATGATTACCGTATCCGGAGTGTCATCGATGATCACGTCCACCCCGGTGGCGGTCTCGAACGCTCGAATGTTCCGCCCCTCCCGCCCGATAATCCGGCCCTTCATCTCGTCGCTCGGCAGGGCCACCGCCGCCACGGTGCTCTCCGCCGTATGCTCTGCACCAAGACGCTGGATCGCCATCGAAATGATCCGCCGTGCGTCGCGATCCGCGGTGCGCCGCGCCTGCTCCTTGATGTCACGCACCAGGGCTGCCGCCTGGCCCCGTGCCTCGTCCTCGATCCGCTGGAGTATCTCGCGCCGGGCATCCTCCGCGGTGAGGCCGGCAATCCGCTCCAGCTTCACGCGCTGCTCCTGCGTGAGACGATCGGCCTCGCCTTCACGGCTGCGGAGGCCCTGCTCCCGCTGGTTCAGGTCCTCCTCGCGGTGCAGCGCATTCCGCTCGCGGGCCTCTAGCTCCTCAAGCTTGCGCTCCTGCACCCGAGCCCGCTCGTCCGCCCGGCGCTCCAGTCGCTCCCACTCCTCCCGCCGCCGCTGGACCTCGCGATCGAGCTCCTCCCGCAGCTTGAGCGCTTCCATCTTGCCGGAGAGGAGGAGATCGGACCTGGCTGATTCCGCCTCACGCTGCCCCTCGGTCCGAAGCCGATCGACCTCCGCCCGAGCCAGCGAGAGAATGCCGGTGGCGCTGCGCCGCTGATTGCGGGTGTACAAGAGGATGAAGATCAGGGCAGCGGCGAGTCCGGCCGCCACCCCCGATAGCATCGGCAGGAGGAGAGACTGCAGCATCTGCGATTCTCTCCTTTTAGGAAGCTGCGCGACTGCCGCGCTTGGCAGGCGGGAGGAGCCGGGCGAGATCGTTGGCCATGCTGGAGAGCCGGTCGGCCACTTCGCGGTCACCGCGACGCGCTTGAAACAGCTCGTCGGTGATGGACAGCGCCGCGAGAATGGCGGCCTTGTGCGACTCGACCATGGGGAGCGAGTCCCGCACCCGCTTCAGCGCGGCGTCGAGATAGGCGGCGACCTCGCGGGTGTACTCGGGCGGAAGCTCAGAGCGGACGGTGTACTCCTCGCCGCCGATGACGACGCGCACCGCGTTCTTGGTCGTGGTCACGCCGCGTTTCCTCCGCCGTGTTGCTCCAGGAACGTGAGCCGGCCCGCCAAGGCTCCGAGCCGCTCCTTGGCGGCGTCGATCCGCTGCCGGAGCGCCAGGTTTTCCGCTTCCAGCTCGATCACTCGCTGCCGCGACTTGGTCAGCTCGGGTCCCGCTAGTACGCCACCGTTCGCGCGGGCCTCCTGCAGCTCCGCCTCCGCTTTCAGGGTGCGGCGCCGCCATCCGGCAAGCTCCTCGGCGAGATTGCCCAGGACCTGCTCCAAGTCAGCCAGTGCCTTCTGGTCGGGACGTTCGTAGTGATATGTCACGCTCATTCTCCGCCGCCGGATGCGCCCGCCACGCGGCGCTGAATCCCTAGCTCTCCCGCGAGGGTGGCCAACATTCGGGTCTCGATTGCATCGATCTCGGCATCGCGCAGTGTCCGGTCGGGCGCCCGAAAGGTTAGCCGGAACGCGACGCTACGCGTGGCTGAGGGAAGCTCGGGACCGCGGTAGTCGCTCTCGATGGTGACGGCCTCGAGCAGCGGACCGCCGCTCTGCCGGACCAGCTCCTCCACCTGGCGCGCCGTCGTGCCCTCCGCAAGCAGCAGCGCGAGCACCCGCTCGGACGACGGGGTCGAGGGCAGTGCCGCGAAACGAGCCGGTTGCCGTAGGGCCGGGTCAAGCACCAGTTCGTACCCGAAGAGGGGGGCGGCCCATGGGGGCGCGTCCGCCTCGAGCGGGCCTGCCTGGCCCACGGTCCGGCCCTGAGAATCCCGGGCGATCCACCCGATGCCTTCAACCTGCACCACGCCTCCCGGAATCGCCAGACCGGCGGCCGCTTCGAACTGGCCCTTCAGATCCCACAGATCGATGCGACTCTCGCCCGTGCCGGTCCAGTGCGGCGGCTCCCGCCTGCCGGTGAGGACCGCGGCCACGTGATGCTCCTCGCTCGGACGCTGCCCTGCCCCACCGGCAGTAAAAACAGTGCCGATCTCGAACAGTCGCACGTTCTCCACGTGATTGTGCCAGTTCCGCTGGACCAGTCGGACCAGCCCCGGCAACAGACGCCGCCGGAGGTGTCCCTCGGTGCTGGAGAGCGGATTGAGCAGCCGCACGCTGTCAGGGCCGTCGGCTGGGGCCGTCGGCAGGGGCATGACTTCCATCAGGCCCTGGCTGGCGAGACCACGGCGCACCTCGGCGGCGGCCCGCTCGATCGGCGCATCGTCCAGCTGCCCCGGCCGGAAGGGCCCCAGCTCGGCCGGGAAATTCTGGTATCCGTGCAGTCGAGCCACCTCCTCGACCAGATCGATCTCGTGGACAAGATCGGGTCGCCAGCTCGGCGCCTCCACCGCGATGCGCCCGTCGTCCGGTTTGGGTACCAGTGTGGCCCCGACCGACACCAGATAGCCTTCCACCGCATGCCCTGGCAGCTCGATCCCGAGCACCTGGGTCACGCGAGCAGGGCGGAGAAAGATGCGCGGCGGGTTCGGGAGACCCGGACCCAAGTCCACAGGGGCGTCGGCCAGCTCGCCGCCGGCCGTCGCCTGGATGATCTCGATGCAGCGCCGCATCGCCTCGACCCCTCCCCAACGGTCGATCCCCCGCTCAAAGCGATAACTGGCCTCGGTGGAGAGACCCAGCGCTCGCCGCGTGCGGCGAACACTCGTGGGCGTGAAGTAGGCGCACTCGAGAAATACGTCGACCGTGTCGGAGGTGACCTCGGTAGCGGTCCCGCCCATGATCCCCGCGATCCCGATAGCTCCAGCATCGTCGGCGATCACGGTCATGTCCGGCAGGAGCGTCCGCTCGACACCATCGAGCGTGGTGACCAATTCGCCCGGTCGGGCCCGCCGGGCGATCACGCTCGGTCCCCGCAGCCGGGCAATATCATACACATGCATCGGCTGGTTCAGCTCGAGCATCACGTAATTGGTTGCATCCACCACGTTATTGATCGCGCGGATACCGACAGCCTCCAGCCGCTGCACCAGCCAGGCCGGCGAGGGTGCGATCTTCACCCCGCGCACCACGGCGCCCAGCAGCCGGGGGCAGCCCTCCAGATCCTCGATAGCGACGTGGACACCACCCGACACCGTGTCCCCACCCACCCGGCGGACGGGGGGGACATCGGTCACGACCGGACTCGGAATGGCCGGCAGCCGGAACGGCGCACCGTACGACGCGGACAGCTCCCGCGCGATTCCCTTGTGGCCCAGCAGGTCCGGCCGATTGGGCCCGACGTCAACCACCAGCCGGTGATCGGCGAGCGGTAATGCGTCGAGCAGCCGAGTACCTGGGGCCGCGTCGGTGTCCAGCTCCCAGATGCCCTCGCCATCCTGACCGAGCCCAAGCTCGCGCGCGGAGCAGAGCATGCCTTCTGAGGTTTCCCCTCTGAGCTTTCGCTTCTCGATCCGGAGACCCCCAGGGAGTGTGGCCCCGACAGGCGCGAACGGATACTTCTGCCCCGCGGTCACATTTGCCGCTCCACAGACCACGTTCACCCGCTCGGCCGCTCCGCCATTCACCACACAGATCCGCAGGCGCTCCGCGTTGGGGTGGGGGCGTACCTCTTCTACCAGAGCGATGAGCACGTCATCAAGGTCGGCGTGAAGCGGTTCGACGGCATCCACCGGGGCGCCCAGCATGGTCAGGCGCTCGGCGAGATCCCGTACCTCGAGGGGGCGGCGGAGGAACGCCTCCAACCAACGGCGCGAGACATTCATGTCGGGCTCTGCCCCGCGACAAATTGCTCCAAGAATCTCATATCGCCGTCATATAGCAGCCGGATGTCGGGAATGCCGTATCGCAGCATCGTGATCCGGTGCGGCCCCATGCCGAACGCCCACCCAGTGTATCGCTCGGGGTCGACCCCCGAATGCTCAAAAACCGCCGGGTGCACCATGCCGCAGCCCAGGATCTCCATCCACCCAGTTCCCTTGCAGGCCGGGCAGCCACTGCCATGGCACAGGTGGCATTCGACATCCATCTCCGCCGAGGGCTCAGTGAAGGGGAAGAACGAGGGTCGGAAGCGCACCTTGGTGGTGGGCAAGAAGAAGCGATGCGCGAAGTGTTCCAGCGTCGCCTTGAGATCCACGAAGGAAATTCTTTCGTCCACGGCAAGCCCTTCGATCTGGGAGAACGCCGGCGCGTGGGAGGGATCGAACGGGTCGTTACGATAGACGAGCCCCGGAATCACCACCCGCACTGGCGGAGGCGACTCGAGGAGGGTTCGAATCTGCACCGGCGACGTGTGGGTGCGGAGCAGCAGCCGTCCGCCCCGTTCACCCGGCACCGGCGGAGCATCGACGTACAGCGTGTCGTGCATGTCCATCGCCGGATGATCGGCCGGGAAGTTGAGGGCGGTGAAGTTGAACCAGTCGGTTTCCACTTCGGGACCTACGGCGACCGTGAAGCCAAGCCCCCGAAAAATGTCCACGATCTCATCCACGACCCGGGTGACCGGGTGTTCCGCCCCGATCCACCGCCGGCGGCCCGGCATGGTGAGATCGGTACCGGCCAGGTCGCTCCGGCGGCTTTCGTCGTCGAGCTCTTCGCGGCGCCGGGCGAACGCCTCCTCGAACCGCGCCTTGAGCCGGTTGAGGGCCCCGCCATACGCCTTCCGTTGTTCCACGGGAAGGGTGGAGACGGAACGCAACGCGGCGGTGAGGACGCCGCTCTTCCGGCCCAGCACCGAGGTGTTTTCGACGGCAAGCGCGTCCGAGTCCAGGCTCGCGATGGCATCGAGCCGGGGCAATAGCGCGTCGAGATCGGGGTAACCGGTGGGTTCGGACATCAGGCTCGCGAGCACAAGGGTCTTACTATAACGGTGGGGCCGCCCGCCCGTGCGAACGGCCCCATGCGGGCAAACATGTAAGCCCGCACAGCCTGCCCCGAGCCAGGCGAGGGGGCGGTGCGGGCCCACCGGGCGGGCCTACGGGCGATCGGCGCCTTTGGCCAGCTCGGCAATGCGGGCGAACGCGTCGAGATCCTTCACCGCCAGGTCGGCAAGAACCTTGCGGTTGATATCGACGCCCGCCTTCTTGAGCCCGGCCATGAAACGGCTGTAGCTCATACCCTGGGTGCGGGCCGCCGCGTTGATGCGGGTGATCCAGAGCGAGCGGAACTCGCCCTTCTTCTTCCGGCGGTCGCGATACGCGTAGCGCATGGCACGCTCGGCCGTCTCCTTGGCCGCCTTGTACAGCTTGCTCCGGCCGCCCCGAGCGCCCTTGGCGGCCTCCATGATCTTCTTCTTCCTGGCGTGGTGGGCGACGCCGTTCTTGACGCGGGGCATGGGCTGTCCTTACGCCTGAAGGAGACGGCTGACGCGGGGGAAATCCGCCGAGCTGACGAGGTCACCCTTCTTCAGGCGATTCTTTCGCTTGCGCGACTTCTTCGTCAGGATGTGCGTATGATTGGCGTGCCAGCGCTTGAGCTTCCCAGACCCGGTGGTCTTGAAGCGCTTCATGGCGGCGCGTTTGGTTTTCTGCTTTGGCATCGTTACTCCTCGTCTTGGCTTGCTCGACTACCCGGCCCATGAGGGCCGGGCTACTTGGGCGCGATCACCATCGTCATGTTGCGGCCTTCGAGCTTGGCGTCCGACTCGATCTTGCCCACATCAGCCAGGTTTGCCGCCACCCGGTCGAGCACCGCCTTCCCCAGCTCCAGATGCGCCATCTGCCGACCGCGGAACATCATCGTGACCTTGACCTTGTTGCCGTCGCCGAGAAACTCCCGTGCGTGCCGGGTCTTGAAGTCGAAGTCGTGATCGTCGATGCCGGGCCGGTACTTTACTTCCTTGAGCTGAATGATGTGCTGCTTCTTCTTGGCGGCGCGGGCCGCCTTCGCTTCCTCGAACTTGTACTTCCCGTAGTCCATGATCTTGACGACGGGAGGCCGAGCTGTGGGGGCAACCTCCACGAGATCCAACCCGCGTTCCAGTGCGGCCGCGAGGGCCTCTTCGATTGGCAGGACTCCGAGCTGCTCGCCGGCGGCGGTGATCACGCGCACGGGGCTGATCCGGATCATACGGTTCACGCGGATGCGTTTTTCGCGATCGTTCGTGGACAGTTCGTGCCTCCAACGTGAAAAAGAAAAAGAGCACCCGGCGATGAACCGGGTGCCCACGACGCAAAGCCACGGTGGCGGTGACCGACCGAAGGCTTCGAAGCCAGGACCCGGTTGCGCTGCGGCATCGGCCGGCAGGCTCAGGGTGGGGGAGTTCACCTCCCCACTTTCACAGGGTGCGGAAACTAGCCACCGCACCCATGAGTGTCAACGGGACCACGCGTGCGCCGGCTCAGGCGCGGGCGTGACATCTCGGAGCACAACGCCCTTTCCCTCCCGGACCGGGGTGCCCATCACCACCCTGGCATCATGCTCGAAGATCAAGCGCCACTCGCCGGCCACCGCATCGGCCAGCAACGCGCGTTTGCTCTCCAGCGTCCGGAGCGGCTCGAGGTCGTAGCCCATGATCCAGGGAAGCGGGAGATGCGCCGTCGTCGGGAAGAGGTCGCCCACAAACACGGCAGTCTCGCCCCGATCCCGGAGCAGGACCACCTGATGAAAGGGGACATGTCCGGGGGCCAGACGCGCCGAGATGCCCGGTAACACTTCCGTGTCGCCGTCCAGCAGGCGCCACCGATCGGCTGCCGCCACCGGCTCGAAGTTATGGGGCAGATAGCTGGCCCGGGTGCGCTCGTTGGTGTGCCGGGCGAACTCGAGATCGCCTCGCTGGACAACGTAGGTGGCGTTAGGGAAGGTGGGCCGGACATGCCGTCTCGGATCGTTCTCCAGGTCCGGGTCCATCGTGGTGTTGCCGCCGGCGTGATCGAAATGGAGATGCGTGTTGATCACCCATTTCACGTCCTTGGGCAGGAATCCGGCCGAGGCGAGGGCATCCTCCAGTTGGGTGGCGCCTTCGAGACCCTGGTTCTCGATTCCGTAGATATCGAGGAACTTGGCCTCTTCCTTGTTGCCCAGCGCCGTATCGATCAGGACCAGACCATCGGCGTGCTCGACGAGGACGCAGCGCATGGCAAGGGGAATGCGGTTTCGCTCGTCCGGCTCGATGCGCGCGCGCCATAGGGTCCTAGGGACCACCCCAAACATGGCCCCACCGTCGAGCCGCTGGAGTCCGCCCTCGAGAGTATGGCAACGCAAGCCACCGACCTGGAATGATTGAAGCAGGGTCACATCAACTCCTCGCACGAGTCGGCTCGGGGCTCGGTGGGCATCGCGCGTCGCTTGCGGCGTCGGGCCCGGGTGCGTCGCGACTCGATCAACACGAGGTCTTGGAGGGTGCGGGCACCCTCCTCTCGCGCCAGCGCCAGGAGACGGTCAAGCAGCTCGGCGGTGACCAGCGCATCGCCCGCGGCCCGGTGACGGGCCCGGTTATCGAAGCCGAAGAAGCGGCACAGATTATCGAGCCCGCAGGAGTGGACGCCCTTCACCAACCGGCGGGCGAGCCGCACGGTACAGAGCCGGCTGCTGTCGAGCGTCAGCGCCCGGGAGCGCATCAGCTCGGCGCTCACGAAGTTCCAGTCGAACCTGGCATTGTGAGCCACGAATACCCGGCCGGAGAGTGCCGCCATCAGCTGCTCAGCAAGATCGGAGAAGCGCGGCGCGTGGCGCACCATTTCGTCCGTGATGTTGGTGATGGCGCGGATGGCACGTGGGATGGGCCGCCCCGGATTCACCAGCGAGTCGAACACGATCTCCCGGCGTCTACCATGGACGACGGCCACCGCGATCTCGGTGATCCGGTCGCCCCCGACGGCCCGCATCCCGGTGGTCTCGACATCCACCACCGCAAAGGCACAATCGTGGATCAACGGAGACCCCTGCGCTTCGGGGAGCAGAGTCCAGCGCCCATCGGCGAGCTGGCGGACCCGCGGATCCGCACCCAGCAGGGCAATCGCCACCCGGTCGCATATGGCCGGCTGCGCGCCGAGCAGCCCCAGGATCTCGTGGCACAGTGTTGCCGGTGTGCGCGGGCCGAAACGCAGGTGGGCTAAGACCCGATCGAGCAAGGTACTCTCCGGATGCGCCGAGATGCCGATCATGAGGCCGCCCGCCGGAGCGGAAGGGACATGCAGCGAGGACCCCCTCCCCCCCGGGCCAGCTCGCTTCCTTCTATTGTGATCACGGTGCGGTGCTTCGCGTCGGTCCAGTCATCGAAGGCCAGGAAGTTCACCGCGGGGACCACCCGGAAGCCGACCGACGTGAGCTCGCAGAGGGTCGCGTCGTTCCTGCGATAGCTCACCAAAGTGCCCGGCCGTACCGCCAGGAAGTTGCAGGCGGAGCTCCACTGCTCCCGTTCCTGGCTGATGCGCCGCTCGCCGCCGGCAAACACAGGCTCCAGCGGCAGGTCGACGGCCCGGAGGGCCGCAAAGAAGTTTGGCATCTCGCGCACCGAATCGGTTCCCTTCCGGCGATGCAGGACGGGCAGCCGCTCGGGCCCGACGAAGAATGGAGGATAGACCACGCACAACTCGTGGTCGATCTGGCTGAAGATCATGTCCAGATGGATGGCCGTCGGGGCTTTCGGCATAACGACGACGAGCACGTCGGTCACCAGGCCGCGCTCGAACACTGTCTCGCACAGCTGATCCAGGGCCGCAGGTGAGGTTCGCTCGCTGAAGCCCAACACGAGCAGGTCCGGACGCAGGTAGTGAACGTCGCCACCCTCCAGGGTGTAGGTGTCTCGTCGCTCCTCTGAACCATCGTAGAGAAGCCCCGCGTTGGATAGCTCCGGATGAAAGCGAAACAGCGCCTTGATCAGCAGCTCCTCGGTCCATCGTACGCCGTAGCGCATCGACCCGACGACCACATGCTCCCCGATGACCATCCCGATGTCCCGGGGGAAGAACAGATTGGGCAGCGGTGGAAAGGCGAACCCCACCTCGTTCAGTGCCCGGGAGATCGGACCGCTCTCCTCCTCGGTGCCCTCGATGAGCATGCCCACGATCTCCTCTGCCGGCAGGGCGCTGAGCCGCTGGGCGAGAGCATCCGACGGTACCACGTCCATGGTCTTGGTGATGAGATAGTCGCGCGCCTCGGGCTGCTGGAGAATTTCGGTGAGCAGGTCGCGCACCTGAAACACCCGGGCAAACCGCTTCAGGATCGACACGAACTGGCGGTGCTCCCGCTGCGCGATCTCGAGATCGATGATGTCGTCGTAGAGGTAGTCTTCCCGGTTCCCCGGCGTCACCGCCTCGAGCTCCCGACCCGGGGTGTGCACCAGCACCGACTGGAGTGCCTCGATCTCAGAGGTAACTCGAACGGACATACAACAAGCTATTCGGGGTCATGGAGTAAGGGAATCAATGGGCGCCGGGGCCGCGCAGAACCTTTCCCGGAAGCGCCCCGGTAGCCTTGCCTTCCGCGATCACCGGCACGCCGTTCACCAGCACCCAACGCATCCCTTCGCTGAGCCGGTTCGGCTGGGCGAAGGTCGCCAGATCCCGCACCTGTGCCGGATCGAAGACCACCACGTCGGCCCACATAGCCGTCTTGAGAACCCCCCGATCTCCCAGCCGCATCCGCTCAGCCGGCAGCGAGGTGAACTTGCGGATGGCGTCCTCCAGGGTAAGCCGCTTTTCTTCCCGCACATACTTGCGGAGAATCCGGGGAAAGGTCCCGTACGCCCGCGGATGGGGATGGTCCTGGCCCAGAATGCCGTCCGGCGCGGTGCCCTGCGAGTCGTTGTTGATGGAGACCCAGGGCTGCTGCAACGCAAGGAGCACGTCGGGCTCGGACATCCCAAAGACCGCCACGTACGTATATCCCTGGTCCTCGACCAGCAGATCCAACAAGGCGTCGATCGCGTCGGTCTTCCTCTCCTTAGCCACGTCCGCCAGCGTCTTTCCCTGAAGCGGGAGCAGCTTCGGGTTCTGCACCGCCCCGATCAGAATTGCCTCCGGCCCGGATATCTCCTGCCAGGAGTTGTTCTCCCATGAGCCGGGCGTCTCCATGTCCCGCCGGATTCGCCGGCGTGCAGCCGGGTCGCGCAGGCGGCTGAGCAGCTTGGCGGTGCCCCCGTCGTGAGCCCATGGAGGCACCATGGCGGAGAGGGAGTTGAACCATGCCGGATAGGCGTACGTATCGGCGGCGATATCGACGCCGGCCCCGCGGGCCGAGTCGATCTTTGCCACCACCTCGGGCATGCGCCCCCAATTCCGCTTTCCTGCCACCTTCAGGTGCCAGATCTCAACCGGAATCCGCGCCTCACGTCCGATCCGGATGGCTTCGTCGAGCGCCGGGAGGATCTCGTCCGATTCGGATCTCATGTGGGTGGCGTAGAGGCCGCCGTAGCGAGACGCCTCAGCCGCCAGCGCGATGAGCTCATCCGTCTTGGCGTACGGCGCCGGCGGATACTGCAACGCCGTCGAGAGGCCCACCGCTCCGTCGCGCATTGCCTGCGCTACCAGCTCCCGCATTCGCGTGAGCTCCGCGGCCGACGGCGCCCGATCATCGTCGCCCAGCACCATCCG